>JAHLVW010000083.1 GCA_019058275.1 Candidatus Heimdallarchaeota archaeon | reverse complement strand
GGACAAAAGGTGCTCGGACCAAACAATCTTATTCCTACTACAAGAGGTCGCTGGTTTCATTGCCCAAACTGTGGCTTCTCAGCAGATAGAGATTATATCGCTGCAATAAACATTTATCGAGCAAGCTTCATAGATTATAAACAAAGTAAAAGTCTCAAAGACATCAACCCCATCCCCTATCAGGAGATGGGGACCCTCCGCTCAACTGTTCCTAGCGGAGGACCAGAGATGAACCGTACCAATGGACTTGTTGCGGTGACTGGGTATGGATAAACTTTTTCAATCAGTGTTGGAATAATTGTCCATAAAAAAAGGAACGGTTAAAAACAGAGTATTGATTGTTGTAAATCAATATTCTCTTTTTGTCATATTACGCCAAACTGCTAAACCACATTTCTCACATTCGATCTTTTGCTGATAATCCTCTTTTGTCCAGAATAACTTTAGGACAAGCTCATTTCCACAATGTCCACATTTCTCTTTGAGGGGTTTAGTTTCAACAAGAACTAAGTCATCTTCTTTAACTTTCGAGTCCTTAGTAAACATTCTTTTTCTCTCATTTATGATTTGTTATCGTAAGATTAATAGCTTTTTATTAAATAAAGAAAAATGGAATTTGAAGTGTTTTCTTATTCACAAGAATAATGTTTCTGTGGATAAAGCAATACATCCATCATGAGTTAACTCAAATGGTCTACGTACAAGTTCGTGATTAATACCTCTCATTTTGCGAATGTAAATACTTCTAACTAAGCGCTGATTTACTTCTTGAATATCAAGAACTATAACTCCAGAAGCCATGAATTCCTCTACACCATAACGAGAAATTTCACCGCTTTGAGACATTTCACTTGTAACGAGTGTGGTACACTTAAGACTTGACATAACAGCACTTAATTTTAGAATCTCCCTTCTTATACGTATCTCACTTTCTAATGAAAGTGCTAAAGCTGTTAAAGAATCAATTACAACTCTCTCAGCACCTAGCTCATCAATTAAAGCGATAAGAGTTGTGAGGAGATCATCAATTTCCAATCTAATACTATATTTCTCTTTAGAAGCTACTCCTGCACGTATTGAAAACCCATCAACAAGAGCTAGAAGGTTTTCTTTTTCTAAACTCTCAAGTTTCCAATTATAACTAGCAAAGTTTAGTCGAATTGCTTTTGGATTTTCATCAAAGGTGACATAGATTCCAGGATCACCATAATCTAATACACCTTTATAGATAAACTGTGTAGCCAAAGTAGTTTTTCCTGCACCAGCTGGACCACTAAGAAGGATAGTTCTACCTTTTGGTAATCCTCCATTCAGCATTTTATCTAACCCGGGTATCCCTGTTTTCACTCTAGCAATTTGACTCATTGTTTTGTCTCCTATTCTTTTATAGTTCTTTTAAATAAAATTCTTGTGGATTATGCCACTTTTTTACAAATTATTTCTGTAGCAATAGTATCCTCTTTTTCTTTGATTAATTCATTTATTCTTTTGGGGTATAAACCATTTACAATGTATACTTTTAGGTTTTGATTTAATAAAATTCTTGGGGTAATTTTATCAATAGGACTTGATTCCAATTGCTCTAGTTCATCTAATGTAATTTCTTTTCTAAATTTATCTTTAACAAAAACTCCATCAATATCTTTAACGAATATTAATCTTTTAACTTCTAGCTGACATGCAATTTCAGCAGCAATTGCATCACTAGTTGTATCCCATGATTTATCTAAAGTGCTTTCTAATCGCATATATTGTAATACATTAAGAATTGGTAATTTATCATTGGATACCTTTTTTGGAAAATCACTTGTGTTAAAATCAATCAGATATGAATTTGGTATAAAATTTCTCAAAAGAAGAGCATTTTGATCCATTGCCTGTATAGCCATCCAATGAACACTTTCATCATCTATTCCATAAACATCTTGAGTTTTTCTTACAAAATCTGCGAAAACTCCTCCTCCTGGAACAATGACGAAATTCTTTGAACTCTGGAAATTTTTATAGATTGATTTACCTAATTCCTTTAATTCTTTGACTGATCTATTTTCAGTAACTGAACCTCCTAGTTTGATTAGATTTTCGATCTTCATGATTATTTTTTCACCAGAGTTTTATTTTGTCATATGTAGTTGTTGGTATATTGCTGCTACAGCAAATGCACAGAAAACATTCAATTTCTCATCTCCTAAAATATCATTTGCAATAACTTCTTCATAAATACCATTCATTCGTAGAAGAGAAATACCCAATGTTGTTGCACCTGCACCTATAAGAACAAATTTTGGATTTATACTATATTTCTCACGATATCTATCTGCTACTACGTTTAACGCAATTGACAACTGTTCAAGTTGTTTGTCTTTGACTTGTTTAGCAATTGCTATAATTTCACCTTGCGCTAATTGATTTGTATCAGCACAAATAATGTGTGAAAGTCTAACCATTGCGTGTTTCTTATCTGCTGGCTTACCATCAGCTGTATCTGAAGTAAATTCATCTTCAGATATCATATTAAGTATTAAGTAAACATCACCACTAGTAGCAAATAATTCACTAGCCAATGGAATAATTTTATTGTTTAACTTAATTTCTTGAATAATTGCTACAACATTAGTTCTTATCAGACCTACATAAACCAGCTCTTTGGATATTAAACGCTCTAAATCATTTTTCCCTTCTGCAACAATTTCTCCATTGAATATAGGAATAATATCTGTGGTTGTAGATCCAATATCAATAACTATTGCGTTAACATTATCCTTTGCAAAGTACTTTGCAGAAGCAACCCAATTTGTCGCAGCAACAGATAACCAATTTTCTGAAGCAATATCAACTGGAATATAATCACCATTTACATCTAAAATTAAGGGCATATTACTACGTTCAGAATAGAAAACCTCTAAGACTGAATCACAAATAGATTGAATACCCTCCTTTTTAGTTTGAAAACAATCAGCCAATTCAGCAGTGGTTACAAAAACAACTTGGGTGATATTGCCATGCAATTCTTTGAGTTTTTCTTTAAGCTCTGCTAAAAAGCTTGGAAATGATTGAAGTTTTTTCCAAAATGGGAAATATTCTGATCCTGAAGTTAATAACTTCAATTGATTATTCTCAACACTAAGTAAAGCATATTTAGTATTTGCTCCACCAATATCTAATCCTAGAATTTTAACCATTTTATTTCATTTAATTAAAAGAGAATTTCTTTCTTTAACTTATTTGAAAATCAGTCAAATATACAACCAGAAATAATGTCAGTTATTGAAATGTTTTTAACGAATAGTAATTATGATACTATTGAATAATATGTCTTCAAATGAAAAGATATCAGTGGTACTTGAATTTATAGGCAAAGAGTGCTTCGAAATACGACTAGCTTTAATGAAAACAATGAAGGACATTCAAATCGGAGATATTGTAAAAGTTATGACCGATAATCCTAAATCTAGAACTAATATTTCCAAATGGTGTCGTATGAATAGTCATGAGCTTTTCCTTTCAGATACTAGCGGTGTGATAAATATTTATTTCATCAAAAGAAAGTACTAATTAAGTAAATAAAGTTAAATTTCAGAAAAATAGTTTCATTATGTATTTGGTGACCATTATGAGTTATTGTCTTGTTCAAGGAGAATTAAGTTTCAAGTTTGCTGCTGCACATTTTGTGTTAGGTGATACTGGATGTGAAAGATTACATGGTCATAATTATCTTGTTGAAGTGCAAATTTACGGTGACCAAGATGAGCAGAAGAATTTAGTAATTGATTTTCTAGAATTGAAACCCTTCGTTAGAAAATTCATCGAAGATTTAGATCATAAGATTCTACTCCCCAACAATAACAAACATCTACAAATTACTGAAAATAAAGGGGAATTGGATATTTTATTTGTGCCAAAAAACAAAAGGTATGTTTTTCCAAAAGTCGATGTCTGCTTATTACCAATAAAGAATACTACAGTAGAGGAATTTGCAAGATTATTATCAGAAAAACTCAGACCTCTATTTGATAAATATGCCAATATTGATGCTATTGAAGTTGGTGTATTCGAATATAGAGGGCAAGGATGTTGGAAAAAAATCACAAGATGATTCAATGCTTAACATTCAAAATTTCTTTTAGTTTAGTCATACCAATTTGCAGGATATTCTCAATTTTCTCTCCCTTTTCTGTATATTGAAAGAATTCAGTAAACAAGAATTTTTCAGGAAGTTGAGCCAATAATTTCTTAGCAATTTTAAATTTGATTAGTTTGTTTTCAGATGCTGGAAAGTCTTCATTATAATTTTCGGGTTTAGAATATCTACCAATTATTTTACCAAAATCAAAACCAAAAAGTACTATCCTTTTTGCATACATATTTGCTGCAGTATAAACTGCTCTGTCCCCATCTGTAAAACCACCTAGATTCCAAACTTTGGAAGTTTTCGTAGTCTGTGTTGTACCTATTATACCCATTTTTGGTAGTAAGTCTGAGATTGAATTTACTTTTGGGATGTTATCTCCATGAGCATGGATAATAATAATAGCATTTTTAGTATGGCTTTCTCTTATAGCTGGTATGCTGCCATCTAAATCTGTAACAACAATGTCCACTTTCAAATCACACTCAAGAAGAGCTTTTACTGCTCCATCGACAGCTATAACTACAATCTCATTTGGATATTTTCTTATTAGAGGAGAAACATCAGAGATGTCATTAACGAGAGAAGGTCCTGCTCCAAAAATGATAGCTGTTTTATCCTTAATTCTTTTAGATAATTCTTTCAAAGTGGTTTTTACATTCTTTCGATTGACTTTTTCATGTAAGGATTTCCTAGCGTTAAGATCAGTATCTGGATCTATATCTAATAATGAACAAATTTGTAAGTAATCTTTTTTAGAAAGTTGAACAAATTGTTGCATTGTCAGCATCCTAGTGCTAGAAATTTCACATGCACTATACTATATTCAAATAAATTATTATGATTAATATAAGTTATTTTAATGGGAAGGATATCAATGAAAGGATTACCATTAGAAAAAGGGATTATTTATGAAACTATAGTATCAACATTCGATGAGAAAGGAAAACCAAATGCTGCTCCTATGGGTATCTCAATCGATAGTAATGGTGATTTAATACTTCGAGCATTTTTTCAGACAGATACCTATCAAAACATGCATCAGTCAAAAATCTGTGTGATTAATTTCACTTGTAATCCAGAACTCTTTGTAATTTGTGCGTTGTTTCAAGATGAATTGCCTGAAGAATCATTCAAAAAAATAACTAAAATAAGTGCTCCAGTATTAAAGGAATGCATAAACAGATATATCATAGCTGAAGTAAAAAACGAGAAGATTGAACTAGAAAGAGCAATATTCGAATGCAAAATTGTTCAATTCCAAATTAAAGAAGATTTTTACCCCCCTTATACAAGAGCATTTTCATCTTTACTTGAAATATTAATACATACAACTAGAGTTTTACATTTCTCCAAAACTAAAGGTTCTACCTCACCTGAAGTCATAAGGTTAATGGAATTGATAAAATATCACGCAAATGTAATTGAAAGAGTATCTTTTGACAATCTAATATATAATCAATTAGTTGATAAAATTCTAGAGAAAATCTCTTCTGAAATAGAATGAAAGTAAGAATTTGCTAAAGTTGGTTGTAGAAATTTGAACCAAAGTATTCTAAATCCCATCGAAGGTTTTTTCATTAGTTCAAAAGAGAAAATGATTTTTGACGTCAAAGGCATAAGTCATCCAGATGATCGAGTAATTGCTTTTGTAAGATATATACCAGTGAAGTATTTTAAATTAGATAAAACAGATTCACCTACTGGATACAGAAAATTGTATGATTTGGATGAACGTTATGCTTTTCTGAAGAAAAAATTCCCAGATTACTTGTTTGATGATCCAAAAGGAAGAGGATCCCTCCAAGCAGTTCTGAAAGATAGAATTCAAACAATTTACAATCCACTACTAAAGATGAAGGGATTAGTCGAAGAAGATTTACAGAAGTTGGATAAATTAGAGAAAATAGCACTTGAATTGGCAACTCAGATTGAAGAATATAGTAATGTAAAACTAGAGAATATTGGTATATCTGGGTCCATTCTGGTTGACTTGCATAATGAAAAATCAGATATTGATTTAGTAGTTTACGGAAGGAAAAACGGTCAAGCAATTTATCAAAACATGCCAGAGATTTTTGATTCATGTTTTAAAGTGAGTAGGTATTCAAAGACTGAATTAGAGTCTTTATGGAATCAAAGGGGACAACAAAACCAAATTGATTATAATTCATTTTATGACCTAGAAAAGGATAAACGATTACAAGGAACTATCTCGAGCAGAGATTTTTACATTAGGCTAGTTTTATTACCTGATGAGTATTACGAACCTTATCAACACACAGAAATTCGTTCTCTGGGTGAGTTAGAAATCGAAGCTACAATAGCAAATGACGAACTTTCTATTTTTACACCATGTATTTACAATCTAAAGGAAGTTGAAGTAAAAACCAAATCAAAGACAATAGATTGTATACCCAATCGGATATTCTCTGTAAGAGGACGATATGCTGATATTGCAAAAGAAAACGATAAGGTGAATGTAAGAGGGAAATTAGAAACAGTAAAAATCAACGGAAAAAGGGAATATTATCAATTGACATTGGGGACACTAAAAAATGAATTCTTCTTAAAAATTTAACAGAAAAGCCATATTGCTGTTCTTTGAACATGTATTTATACTCCATTGTGACCTAGAATTTTAAGGAATAAAGATATCCATACCGAGGAAGGAAAAATGGCAATAAAAATTGTGCAAGGAAGACCTGATAAGCTTTACAAAGAAGTTTCTTCAATTGTAAGCAAATGCTTTGAAGGCATATGGTTAGCTGAAGATTTGTTACAGCTTGTTAAAATACCACATGAAAACAAAATCTTTCTGGTTGCTTATGATGCGGACAAACCAGTCGGTTATGCTTTTGTGGTTGCTGATTATATAGAAGCTGTAGATACTAAAATCGCTACCATTCAAGAAATTGGCATTCTTCCTAAATTTAGGAAATCTGAGATTGCAGAAGATTTCCTAGAAAAAGCAATAACATTTTCAAAAGCAAATAAAGCTGAATTACTCGAGCAAGTTGTCTCGACAATTGACCAATGGATTATACCTACATTGGTAAAGAAGGATCTAAAACCAAGTGAAATTAAAGCTGATAGAGAAATCTCATCATTCAATGAAGCAAAATTAATTCTGGGTAACATAAAGAAAAGTCCCAAATTAAATGTGTTAATGAATCAATTATTTTTTAAAGATAATGATAACCTTGAGTCACATATTGTTGAAAGTGAAACAGATTTTGATAACTTGCCACGAAATGATCCCATTGCATTTGGCTCTATAATCTCAATAGAAAAAGCTGATGATTTAAATAAGACATTAAACGAATTGAAAAAGATTGATGTTGAATGGGACGAAATTGGAATAACTTTTGATTACATGATTTAAACATCATGTAATTCTTCCTTCCTAGTTTTAAAATTTAATTTCCCTCTCTAAGCGATCTATTGTTTTCCAATGTGTTCGAACAATTTTGGAAGGCCACTTTTGGTTCTCTCTATAATATTGTTTCAACCAATTAATCGTTTTTATATCATTAGTGCTTCCAGACCCAAAATTACCGTACTTGTTTCTGATATTTGATAATTCATGAAGAGATTTTGATCTAGCAAGTATAGAACCAGCACTTACTGCAATATATTTACTTTCAGCTTTTGGCATTACAATTAATTTAATGTGTCTAGTTGAATTATTCTTCTTTAACAAAGATTTCAATCTAGCAACAGCTTGAAAATTGTCAACTTGGTATTCTTGAACACCCTTAACTTTCTTGACAATTTCCTCTATTGCTCTAAAGAACGCAAAAGCTTCTGCTTCATCCATAGTCATACCGTTTTTATTAAAATTATTCAGAACCTCTGCAGAAAGAACTTTTACTGACCAAGCAAATGAAGTTTTTTTAATTGCATTTGCATGTTCATCTATTTTTCTAACAGAAGTGTATTTTTTACTATCCTTTATTCCTAGTTGACGAAAGTTATCAGCTATAGAATTGTCTATGGCACTCGCACCAATAACCATTGGACCTATTATTAATCCTCTTCCTGCTTCATCAGCACCTACAACAATTTTACTCATCAAACTATTCTCCCAATACTATTTGGTTAATTTTGCTATGAACTGTCCCGGTGTGTCATGTTTATCTGGGAAGAAATATTGTAATAATTCTGACCCCTCAAATGTAGATTGACACTTATCTCCAAGAAAGATTTCCTGTTCATCTATAGATAATTCTAATTCATCAACAGCATAACTAATTATCTCTTCATTCTCTGCTGGATCTATGCTTGAAGTAATATAGAAAATTGTACCTCCCCTTTTAATCAATCTTGCAGCATGTTCCATGAATTCTTTCTGTGTTACAACCATTTCAAGAATATTTTTTTCGTCAACGTCCTCAAAAATCTTAGGTCGTAATCCCGTTTCAGATGAAGTTGGATTAATTATTATCCAATCGAATGTTTCATCTTTACTAAATTTCTGAGCAAATGTCCTCATATTCAGCTGCATTTTTTCAATAGGGGCTTTATACATTCGTAATCGCTTTATAGTCTCATCAAATTTAGATAACCTATGAGCAGAATTATCTATAGCAATTATTTTTGAATCAATTTTTGAGTTTCTCTGCCAAATATGAGATAAAATATCTCCGTTTCTGGTAATCATATCCATAAGACGATCTTTAGGTTTGAGATTAACCATTAACCCAATAAGCATGTTTGGTATGGTTTGAATAATGAAATGACCTCGTAAGAATTCTTTCAAGCCATTAAGATTTGGTACTTTATACTTGCTATCTGTTATTTTTATGGCAACACCCTTTTTCTTAGCATTGATTTCATCTACACCCATCATTAAGATTCCATTAGCAACAACATTATCTTTCTTATCGATAAGAGATATTTCGTCTCCAAAATTAACATCATCGGGTACAATGAAATCTTTTGCTCCTAATCCTGAACCAAGTAGAACTTTGTTAACAGATCTATAATAGTTCAAAGTAGCTACTTTATCTTTACGTGGGATCGATGATGCTTCATTAATGTCTATAAGAATTGCTTCTTTTAATACTGGGTGTTGTTTAGCGGGGATATCTTTTTCAACAAACGCTTCAAGAAGTTTAGCTGCTGTTGTAAATTGGGTGTTTACTCTAACTGAAATTGTAGATGTATGTGTTTTAAGACTCTGGATAAGGTTCTCAGTTCTCATATAGCCATAATAGAAACTCAAGCGTTTAATAAATTCATAATTAAATTGATACTTATCTCTAAGCAACTTAATTTTATCACTAATGCCTTCTATCAGATTTATTCCACCCAATCATTCAATATTGTAATAGTTTATCATCTTTTGATACTTGTCCTTTAGAATTTAATTTTACTAAATACTTTTCTGTAAATTAATCAAATAAAAAGTATGCTAATAAAAAAGATTGATGAAATTGCATAAAAATCTATTTAGTATACTTTTTAGCATAGAATGGTTCTTAGTATTTTGCAAATAATAGTAGAATAACCTTGGGTGTGTTAAAAGGTGCTGTTGCTAAACAAAGACAAATTTGTAAAGCTTGTATCATATTGTATAGGTAGGCAAATACCAAGTGATTATCCTTTAAGAAGAATAATTGAAGAAGAGGGTAGAAAGAAAAATATGGTCCCATTAGGAGCATTCTTCCTTAGAGGATTGGATATGGATGGAGTGATTGCTCTCACTCTACCAAAGAAAGCATCTTCTGATGGCTTAACACATTATACATTTGTTTGGATTTCAAAAGAAAGAATGTCAGTTTCAGGAGAGGGTGCACATGCAACATTACAAATTAACTCTGTAGAACCAACACAATTCTCACTTAGAGGGAAACCTGAAACTTTTGTCAAAGTATTAGGCGAAAGCTCTATGATTCAAAGCATTTTAGTTGATCTTATTGATGATTTGAAATGTTTGGAAGGTTTTACTATCTACAATAAAGCTGGATCACAAAGAGATGCACCTATTGAAATCCCTACTGACTTGATAAACACAAAATTCATTGTACTAACAACAGTATCTGAAGAAGCTACCTCACCAACACATGGTAAGCTAAGGAGAATGGAAGTAGCTCTACCCCAGTTAATAGATTTGGCTAATTATTCTATAATGACTGGTCTGAAAATGTTTGGACCTATGGCTGAATTTACAAACTTCTGTTCACAATGTGGTAAAAAACTTCCACATGGAAAGAGCGAGTTTTGTATCCATTGTGGAGTAAAAATGAACGAAGAAAAATGATTTAGCAGTTAATAGTATCTCTCAAGGATTTTCTTTCCATTTATTTCATTGAAAATTGTTTTTTTTGAGTGAATATAATCATAAATTACTTAAGCTAAATCTCTCCTCGTTTTCACTATTGTTGAAAAAAAGGTTGATACTTAGGTATGAAATTCCAACTCACAGTCTCTTCAGGTTTTGCTAAATTAGCTAAAATTAAAGACAAAGATAAGCAAATTGAAATTCCGACAACAATGACTGTTAACAAAAGTGGAGAAAGAATCTTTTGGCAAATAGGTGAAGAGGATAATTATTTTACCATGAATATTCCTCAAAGTAGTATCAAACCTAATTCCTCCGAGAAATTTGTAGATGATTATGCCAATGTAGCTAACATTTTCATGCATAAAACTGTAGATAAATCAATCATTGATAGGCATCTAAGTGCAACAAAAGAAGCACTTCCAAAAATAATTGAATCTCTCAACATAGAAAAGGTTGCTATAACTATTCAGCCAACTGACTCAAATGAGACGTTGAAACAAGTTTTACAAATAATATCTGATTTTGAGATAAGAAATATTGCAATAACAAATTTCCTCCCCTTACTAAACAGGCCAAGACAAGCAACTACTTTTCTTGGAACAATAAAAGAGCAGTTGCCAATTGATACAATATTGTATCTTCTGTCACCTATTCCTCATACTTTTATACCAATATTTGCTTATGCTGGTATTGATGTTTTTAATACAGATTTCGCTAAAATTGCTGCCAAGCAATCCTTTTACCTTACTGATTTTTCAGGTAAACAGCTAGATAGAATTAAAGAGTTACCTTGTTTTTGCGAAGCATGTACTAGTGTAGACAAAATCACTAACTTGCTGAAAAAAGATCCACAAAACTCCAATAGCACATTTTTAGAGAAACATAACAAAATGATGCTAGCTAAAAAGATAAGAGAAATCCGTAATGCGATACGCAATCAAGAGTTAAGAAGTTATATAGAACAGATGGTTCATTCAAATGTATTTAGTGGAACAGCACTACGATTACTTGATAAATATTATTCTGACTTATTTATCTCGAGAACAGCAACTTGGCAAACAGCACCAATCAACCATATTACTACCTATAGTTTTTATCGACCGGCTATACAAGGATTTCAAAGAAGAATGCTTGATAGATACAAAATTCCTGACAAAAAGAAAATTGTTGTCATATTTCCGTGCTCTGCTAGGAAACCATATTCCCAATCTAAAAGTCATAAGAAATTCCTGAATACACTAGATTCTTTAGATAAAAGGAAAGGAGGATACATACAAGAACTGATTTTAACATCTCCTCTAGGTGTAATCCCTAGAGAATTAGAAACCGTTTATCCTGCAGCTCACTATGATATTCCTGTAACTGGTGATTGGAGTTTTGAAGAAAAGGAAATTGCTGTATATCAATTAACTGGTGTATTAGAAAAAGCAAAGAAATTAAAGATGACTGTTATTGCACATGTTAGTGATGAATATATCGAATTATGCGAAGAAACTGAAAAGAACCTTAAAATGAAGTTCAAATATACTTCGTTAAAAAGCAAAGCAACATCTCAAATAAGTCTGTCAGATTTATCAAAGGAACTAAGTAAACTATTAGAAAAATTACCTCCAATAACAAATTATTCCGATGTCGATAAAATACGTACAATTGCAGATTATCAATTTGGTTTAGGTATTGGAGAGGGATTATTTAATGAGAAATGTAGGCTCAGAGGAAAACCAAGACAGCCACTTCTAGTAATGCGAGAAAGAAAACAATTAGGTGTTATACATCAAGAAACAGGGCAACTAACATTGTCAATAGAAACTGGTAATGTTTTAGCTAAGAAGCCAAAATATCATGTGATTTTTGAAGGCAAGGAATTACAAGGATCAACACTTTTTGCTGTTGGCGTGGTTGACGCAGATTTGGATATTAGACCCTCAGATGCTGTGGTAGTTTTGAATGTTGATAAAGAACTTGTAGGAGTTGGACAAGCTTTAGTTTCTGGTTTTGATATGAAACATATGAGAAGTGGTCCCGTAGTGAAAATTAAACAAAAGGTGTAAATGATAATCAAAGGATGATAGATAAAATGGATACAAAAGGAATCTTTGCTGAACAGATCTGCAATTTAAGAGAAAAATCACTACGAGAACGTAAAGATCGAAATCCAAACAAAGCTATTGCTACTTGGATTGAAGATGATCGTTTGATAAAGAAGCAAGGGAAAGCGTTTGTCATTATCTTGAATTCCAAAGGTTGTAAGTGGGGGTTAGGAAAAGATGGTGGTTGTAGTATGTGTGGTTATTCAAACGAAACCTCATCTGATATAACTGCTGAAAACCTAATAAAGCAATTTCTAAAGGGATTAGAAATTTTTGAGAAAAAGGAGTTTCAATCTATTAAAATATTTAATTCAGGAAGCTTTCTTGATGAAATTGAGATTCCAATTGAAGCACAAAATGGTATTTTATCTCTAATTAATGATTTTAATGAAGTGACAGAAGTTATCATTGAATCGAGACCTGAATTTGTTCAAAAGAGCGTTTTGAAACGATTAAAATCTAATTTGAACAAAGATAAGGAATTGGAAATAGGCATCGGTTTGGAATCAAGTAATGACTTCATCAGAATTAATAATATCAATAAAGGCTTTCTATTCAATGATTTCGTTAAAGCAGTAGATATTGCAATAAAGGAAGATATACGAGTTAAAACATATCTTTTGATGAAACCTCCATTTTTAACAGAAAAGGAAGCGATTGATGATATTGTGCAATCTACATTAGTAGCTATAAAATTAGGCTCAAGGTCTATATCAATTAATCCTGTCAATATTCAAACTGGAACATTTGTTTACTATCTATGGCGAAATGATATCTATCATCCACCATGGTTTTGGAGCCTAAAAGAAGCAATTCAGAGAATATGGTTCCAAATTAATAAAGAAAATCTAGAAAATAAAGTTGACCGTATTGTTAGTGATCCATCTAGCTCAGGATTATCTCGCAGTATTCATAATTGTCGAAAGTGCAATAGAGATTTTGCAAGAGCGATTCAAGACTACTCCCTAAAGCAAGAAGCTTTTCTATTCGATAGCATAACTTGTTCTTGTTATGATCTTTGGAAGGAATTAATTGTGCAAGAAGAAGCATCTCGAGACTTTTCATTAATGAAAGTTGAAAAAGCTGAACAATTATTATGATTTTACAAAGAATGCTATGGTAAACAAAATTTTAAGCAATCTTTAATTAAATGAAAATTACATTTATTTAGATATAAACTGAAACAGTTCATAAATAGGAAATAAAGAATGGTGGGATAAAAAATAGAGTTAATAGTAAGCGACTTTGCAAAAAAGGAATGCTATGATGGAACACAAATAAGACCACTTTGGGCATTAAGCAAATTTGAGGTTTCAGGAAGTTCTATGGTAATCTTTAGAGGTAGTATGAAAGTTCCGAAGGAAGAAATGATAGATATCAAAGATATTACTAGGGAAAAGGATTTAGCTGATATCCTCATTTCTGGTGATGATTGCATACATTTTATTATCGAGATGTTTGATGATCAACCCTCAAATCTGAAAGTTGCTTATCATAGGTTACATCTCCTAGCGTTTATTGTTCAAAGGATTGTTGAAAAAGAATTCAATATTAATCTTGAAAAGAAAGGAACAGATCTTTATCATAAAGAAAGAAAACTAAATGTAGCAATTGCTACTAGCTCTAATAGCTCCTCAAAAATCCATTTTGGCTTGAATATTGTATCCTCAGGTGTACCAGAATATGTTAAAGCAATCGGTTTAAAGGATTTGAATAAAGATGTTGATTTAGAAAGCTTAACCAGAAGGATAGGTGAGAGCTTTATCACAGAAATTAATGATATAAATCAAGACATAACAAAATCAAAAACATTTTAGGATAGAGAAAAATGCCATTTGAAATTGATTTTGCAGACCCCCGAATAGGTTTTGCATCTGCTCATTTCATCATTGGTCATGATAAATGTGGTAGGATGCATGGTCATAACTACTTTCTAAAAGTAAAAATTATTGGTAAATTGGATGAACAACATATGGTTCTTGATTATGGTATTATAAAGGAAGAATTAAGAAAATTAACGAAACCCTTGGCTCATAAAGTTCTAATTCCTTCGAAAGCAGAGGGGTTATTAATTGAGGAAATAGAAGACTCAATAGAGATAACTACATGCGATAAGCGATACTTAATTCCTAAGGAAGATGTAATACTAATACCAACTCCAGCAACAACCGCAGAAGAAATGGCTAAGTATTTTCATAACAAACTCAAGAAACTCTGGCCACAATTTAAGATTAGAGTAAGTGTAGAAGAAACCCCAGGATCAAGTGCAATATATTTTGAATGAATTTTTTATAATAAAAATGAGAAAACAATCATGTTAACAAACCACAATAAAATCCAAGATAGAAAATAAGGAGCTTAATAATTTGCAATTAATACCTATCAGCACCCCATTAGTTAAATCCAATGATGAATTACTTGAAGTAATAACAAAAGCGTTAGAAAAAGCTAAGGTAACACTACATGATGGTGATGTATTAACGATAGCATCAAAGATTGTTAGTATAACACAAGGATTACTAATAAACAAAGATGAAATCATTGTTTCAGAAGAAGCTAAAAAATATGCTGAAATAACAAAGCTAAGTCCTGAATTCATGGAAGTTGCTATTAGAGAATCAGATGAAGTATTAGGAGCGTGTTTTGGAGCACTACTAACTAGATGTAATGATTATTTCATGCCAAATGCTGGTGCAGATCAAAGTAATGCTCCTCAAGGAACAATAATTATTTTACCAACAAATCCTACTAAAATTGCTCGAGACATTCAATATTTTCTACAAGAAAAATACCAATGCAGAATAGGGGTTATTATAGGCGATAGTCGTGTTCAACCGTTAAGAAGAGGTACAAGTGGTCTAGCTCTTGGTGTTGCTGGTTTTGTTCCAGTTATTGATGATCGAGGTAGAAAGGACCTTTCCGGTAGAGAAATGAAGATGACTAGAAGAGCAATTGCTGATAATTTAATGTCAGCTGCTGAAATTTTGTCTGGAGAAGTTGATGAAAAAGTTCCACTTGTTTTAATAAGAAATGCACCAATAATCTTGAGTGAGGAAGATTTAACAGAAACAATGTCAATCCCACCAAGTGAATGTATGTATTTTAGTACATTTCTACCAAATAAATCAGAAAAGTAAAACTTGGGCAAATTGCAAATCAAGATTTTAGTTGTGTGTTAAATGGATAAAGTAAATTCGATAATTACTAAACTCAATGATTATTATGGAGTAAAAGAGTGGTCTAGGTGGCGGGAACCAGTAGGTGAACTAGTTCGAACAATTCTGTCCCAAAATACTACTGACAAGAATAGTTTGAGAACCTATGCAAACTTAGTGGACCACTACAACAATTGGGATGAACTATTAGATGCTGATGAAGCAGAGGTAGTGGAATTAATCAGATCAGGTGGATTAGCAAACGTAAAGGCTAAAAAAATTAAAAAGAGCTTAATGGAGATAAAGAAGAGAGAAGGGAAAATCGATTTAGAGTTTTTATCCGAGATGGAATTGAAAGAAGCAGAGGAATACCTACTATCACTAAATGGTGTTGGACCTAAGACTGCTGCTTGTGTCCTTATTTTTTCATTCAATTTTCCCATTATGCCAGTAGACACACACATTAACCGATTGAGTAATAGATTAGGAATCGTTTCTACAAAAAGCAGAGAGAAAACTCAAGAAGAAATGAAAGATATTATCCCTTCAAAAGATAAATACAGTCTTCACATAAATCTAATTGAACATGGTAGAAAAATCTGCAAAGCAATAAAACCGCTTTGTTCTAAATGTTTTCTCCAGAATTTATGTAATTATTATCAGAATCTCAAAGTAAAGTAATTCTTGAATATTTTTAAGTAAAGCAAACCTAATTAAGATTGTAGTTCTTTAACTACTAATTGCAATTTGATCCTATTAGGTTGGAAATTATTTGATACCAAAAACACCTGTTGTACTTTTGAATGAGATAACTTTACAAGATGTTTTGAATTGGTTATTACCAGCATTAGGTGTTGTTGTAGCAGGACTTTTAATTTGGTTTATGTGGCGATATATTAGGAGTAGCAATCAGGCAGGTAGGAGTTCCGAATTCAATGAAAGAACGTTCAAAAAACTCATTGAAGATAAAGGTTCCCAAGAGCAAATACCTTTCTGTCAAGATTGTAAAATGCCGATGAGGATGGAGATTAAATACAAAGATTTCATGAAAGATCAAGGAGATTTCCTAATTAGTCGAGAAACTGCTGAACCAACATTACT
This sequence comes from Candidatus Heimdallarchaeota archaeon, assembly GCA_019058275.1. Taxonomy (GTDB): domain Archaea; phylum Asgardarchaeota; class Heimdallarchaeia; order JABLTI01; family JABLTI01; genus JABLTI01. The sequence goes on along the minus strand of JAHLVW010000083.1, from coordinate 82,805 downwards.
TTCACTTGTGAAAGGAAAACGAATTTCAGAAGAGGATAAAGAAAACATTCTTTTATTTTTTGAACAAAATCCTGAAGTGAAAGAACAATTATTCAGAAGATATAAATGTCCAAATTGCTCAAAAGCTGTAGTTTTACCATATCAGACAACTTTAAAATGAAACCTAGAATAATTCTTACTAACCACAAGAATTTTATCTTTTCAGTTTTCTTCACATACAGATGTTAACACAGGAGTAGTCTTAATGGAACCATTGTCAATTTTCTTTATCTTAATTCCAATTGGTTTAGCAGTAGGAATATTTGCTGCTATAACCGGACTTGGCGGAGGAGTTTTAATGGTACCAATTCTCTTTCTTGGTATTTTCGCATTCTCGGAACCATTATTTGATAGCATAAAATATGCTACTACTATTTCAAGTACAGTTATAATATTTACTGCCATTTCTGGGACAATTGCCTTTGTAATACAAAAAAGGATTGATTATATTGTAGCGTTACTTTGTGCTCCTTTTACTATTGCAGGTGCATACTTTGGGAAATTTGCTCAAAACAAGATTGATGAAACAACTGTGCTAATCTTCTTTGCAATACTACTTGTATTAACAGCTGCTAGAATGACTTTCAAAGTAATTTCCACTAAAAGACAGGAAAAACAGGAAAACCAACTTGAAGATTCCAAAAATGAAAATGGCAACAATGAAAAAACCATTGAAGATGAACCATCACGATTTAAACTCCTACTTGACAAGCTTACACTAGAAAGGAATTTTGATGACAGAAGCAATAAAAACTGGCAATACAAAGCAAGATTATATCTTACACCCATAGCGATTGTTGGAGGTTTTGTAGCCAGTATGGCAGGTGTAGGTGGAGGTATTATTATGGTTCCAGTTTTACATATCTTCATTGGTTTACCAATACACTTTTCTGCTGCTACCTCTGTGTTTATCATGATTTTCACAAAATCTACTACAGTAATAACTGCATATACTACTGAAACAGAAACTGCAGGTATTTGGTGGTCTTATGTTGCTGGTTTAGCGATAGGCATTGTTGTAGGAGCTCAAATTGGAGCAAGAATAGCTAGAAAGATAAAAGCTGATCCACTAAAAATTACCTTTGCAACAGTCTTAGTTCTAGTGTCAATCTGGACAATTGTTGAATGGCAATTAGGATTAGCTTAGATGGTTCTTCTCCATCTTATTTTCTTTTATCTTTTGTATTTACCAATATGGAAAGTGTTATTAGTTGCTTTTTAGTTTTCATAGAAACAGATAATCATTTGAGTTCTTGAAATACACAGTGAAAAGGTTTGAATGAAAAAATGGCTGAAGTGACAGATCTTCATGTTTTAGCAAAGATGGCAAATGGGACACCAAATGAAGAAGATGCCTTTGTAGTTAAAGATAAATCAGGCAAGCTTCTTGCAAAAATCCATAGCTTAAGAGATCTTGTAGATAATTTATCAACAATTAAAGCAGAGGATATTTTTCCATACTTGTGTCGTGAGGTAAAAGCTGAACTTGAATGTGATTTGGCATTATGGATTCATTACGTCTTAGGTGATGCTATTCTATCTGCTAAGATATTCAACCTTGCTAGCGTGTATAAAGATCAACCAGATAAACTAAAACTTGAGGTTTTTAATCTCTGTTTTAATAGATATTTGAACTTTCAAGAGCTAATGGAATTTTCCGATGATTTAACACCTTTTAACGAAGAACCAGCTCCACCAGCTAATCTTTAATTTTACTCGAAAAAATAAATAATCTTAATCCTCCACATATATTTTGAAAGTGTGTACGATGAGATTTATCAACAGGAATCTTCATCAAAAGAAATGCAAACTTTGCGGTAAAGAATCAGAAGATATTTCTGAGAAGCTTGGAGTTTGCAGAGAGTGTGTTTTAACCGATTATACAAATGCATCAGAGATAATCTCTATTATAAGAAAAACTTATCGAATGAATTATTCGCTGCCAATTAAACCACCTAAAACTAAGAATGGGTTAACCTGTGGCGATTGTGTAAACAACTGTGTATTAGGTTCAGATGAAATTGGTTTTTGTAATTTAGTTAAGAATATCAAAGGTAAACTTGTAAGAATTGCTGGTGATGAGAAAAATGGTTTATTTAGTTTTTATTATGATTCCTTGCCAACAAACTGTGTTGCTGCCCCATTTTGTCCTGGATGTTCTTCAAATGGTTATCCTAAATATTCCTATGTAGCTGGAGCTGAAATTGGTTGGAATAATTTAGCAGTTTTTTATCAAGCATGTACATTTGATTGTTTATTCTGTCAAAATTATCAATATAGAAATGGGGTGCATGTATCTAGCCCCACATCACCTAAGCTACTAATTAATGCTGTTCGGAAAAATACTAGTTGTATTTGTTTCTTTGGTGGTGATCCTGCAGCACAAATACGCCACTCAAATAAGGTGGGAGAGTTGTCTATAGAGAAAGCTCAAAAGGAGGATAGGATTTTACGGGTTTGTTGGGAAACAAATGGTTCTGCAAAACCTGAATTAATGCGCAAAACAACTGAAATTGCTCTGAAAACTGGTGGTTTAATAAAGATTGATGTTAAAACATTTGATGATGAATTAAATCTAGCATTATGTGGTTCAAGCAATAAATTTACACTTTTTAATCTCAAGGAAATTGGCAAGCGAATAAATGAAAGACCAGAAACACCTCTGCTAGTAGCTAGCACATTATTAATTCCTGGATACGTTGATGTTGATCAAGTTGCAAAAATAGCAGAATATCTAGTATCTATAGATGAATCAATTCCTTATTCCTTATTAGCTTTCTATCCTTCATTTGCTATTGATGACCTTCCTACAACATCAAAAAAGCATGCTGACAGATGTTTCAAAGCAGCAATTGAGAAAGGGCTCAAAAATATATCAATAGGAAATCAGCATTTATTGCGATAAAACTATTAATACTCGAGGTAGGAAGTGTTCACTTGAATTTCCTTTCTAATTTCTTTCCTTAAACGCCAACGATTTACATCATACTTTATATTTTGTCTAATTTGTCTTGGTGTTAGGAAATTCTCTGATTCATAATTTTCTAAATCTTCATACACAAGAGTAAGTAAATCAGATGCTGTTAAAATAGGTAAGTTATTCTCTGAGTGATAATCATTTCTTTTAGCCCATTCTAGAAAATTCTTGAGATCTATTTCAGTAAAATCATTGGAAACAAACGATTGATTCAGTTTTTGCAATCTAAAAGCATTAGCTAATTGCTCATATTGATTAGAATGAGGAATTGTCCAAATTAGCTTATTTAGTAAGCAAGCTTCCCATGTAAGATTGAAACCTGCATTTCCAATAATTGCTTTGCATGAAGTAAGGTCTTCTAAGAACCCTTCTCTGCTTGTTAATTTCAAATGAACATTATTGATTTGTTTTTCTACATTGAATCCATAAACGTAAAATGTTTCTTTTGGGAATTTAGTAAAAATATCAATTAGTTCATTAGGTTCACTTCTAGGCAAATAGACAACAATATGATTGCTTGTTCTTATCTTATAGTTCTCAAGTTCTGGCTTCCAAATTAAAGGAAAGAGGGTAATGTCATCTTGGGTATCAATAGTATAACAATAATCAAGGACATAGATATGATAGTAATAAGGATTAATCATGCTAAAAGCCAATTTAACAGCCCACATTTCATAATTTTTCTTAGGAGCTTCAACGACAGACGGATGAAGTAGTGAATGCTGTCGATCAATAACAATAACTGGTTTATTTAGACGTTTGCCTACTAAAGATGAAGTTCGTTCAAAATCGGAAATTATAAAATCAAAATTTTCTTTTCTATCTAATTCTACCATTTCTTTTACAATTTTAGCAAATTCATTATATTTTCCAAAGTTGGTTCTAAGTGATTTGCTTATTAGCATCTTATTATCTTTATAGAAGTCAATGGGTCCTGATCTGTAAAAGACTATGGGACTTATATCATATGCATATATCGGTGGTATTTTACCTGACAATAACACATGAACATCATGTCCATCTTTCATCAACTGGGAAATAACAACACTGGAACGATTAATATGACCTTGGCCATTCGTGTTAATCCCGTAAAGGACTTTCATATAACTATCTCCTATATCTAATGAGTTCAAAGCTCTATAAAAAGATATCATTGATGAAAAAACAAAATTTAATTCTAAAACTGAAAAAAACAAAAGTTTTGAAAGAAAAATCACTCAAATTTCTATCTTTATTAACCATGTTATTAAAATGGTTGTCTACTTTATGTTTACTAAACATCTGAACTTTTTACAACGGAGGAGATTTGTTGAAATATAGAAAAGTAGGCAAAAGTGGCTTAAAAATTAGTGAAATCTCACTAGGATCATGGCTCACATATGGAGGAACCGTAGAAAGTGAGATTGCAAAGAAATGTATGACAACAGCAGTAGAGCATGGTATAAATTTCATTGATTCAGCAGAAATCTATGCTAGAGGAGAAGCTGAAAAAGTAATTGCTGAGTTTCTAGCAGAAGAGACTGTTAAGCGAAAAGATTTGGTGATATCAAGTAAAGTTTTTTGGCCAATGAGTGAAGACATTAATCGTTGGGGATTAAGTCGTAAAAATATTAGAAATGCTATAGAGGGAACATTGGAACGATTAAATTTGGATTACATAGACATCTATTACATGCATAGATACGATTATATGACACCAATAAAGGAAACTGTTGAAATTTTGGATGATCTAATACGATCCGGTAAAGTTCTTTATTGGGGAACATCCGTTTGGACTGCTGCACAACTAGAGAGAGTAAATGCTGTAGCAAAAGATTTGCAGGCACACAAACCAATTGTTGAACAACCCCTATATAATATGATTTCAAGACACATTGAGCTCGAAATTATGTCTGTAGCTAAAACACATGGTATGGGTCTTACAGTTTGGTCTCCACTGGGTCAGGGCTTACTCACGGGCAAGTATAATGATGGAATACCTGAAGGTAGTAGAGGTAGTCGGTCAGAAAGCATCACTAAACGTTTAACGGAAGAAAATCTGGATAAATTGAAGAAACTATGTGACGTTGCAAAATCCTTAGATATATCAATGAGCAACTTAGCATTAGCATGGATTCTCAGAAAACCTGAAATATCCTCAGCAATAATTGGTGCATCAAAGCCAGAACATGTCATTGAAAATGTAAAAGCTTCTGAAGTTACATTGTCAAATGATGTATTAGATCAAATCGAAGAAATTCTAGATAATGTGCCTGAATGGCCTTTGACTTACAAACCAAATAAATACTATTTAGAAATGATGAGATAAGTAATTAATCTCATCTCATTCTTCTTTTATCGTAAATAGAAGAACATCAAATCGTTTCTTCTAATATATTGTTTATTTCCATTATCCTATTATATCACAATTTTTTTATATAACAAAACTTTCATATCCGCTATGTTTCCGATTTTTTCACCAACCAAAATGCTTGATTCTTTAATCCTTATGCAAATTGTTAGAGAGGGACCTCTTCATGGTTATGCATTGACCTCTTTAATTGATGAAAAATTTGGTTGGAAACCTAGTCAAACAGCAGTTTATAACTCATTAAAATCCATGGAGAATGAAAACTTAGTTACTGTTAAGGAAAAAATCGAAAAAGGGCGTGCTCAGAAAATATATTCGATAACTGAACAAGGTCAACAGTTTTTCGAAGAGACCCAGCAATGTATGAAGAAGCACATGATGAAGAATCTTTCTCAATTCTTTTCATTTGTACAGATGGTAGGTGAAATTGATAATTTAGAAGAATCAGAAGCTTTCCAGCAGTGCATTAAGTCCATTATGGAAAATATGCAGAGCATCTCTCGAATGCTTTTATTATTAATAAGAGAAGCCCCAAAGGAAACACAAGCAGTTATTGAGAATACACTTACTTCTCTCAGAAAAATTGCTACGAAATTTGACATCCAATTTTTAGAAGAGGAAAATATGAGTGAATAATCATTCTACATAAAGGAGTAAAAACGACTGTGATTAAATTATTAAAATATACAAAACCTTATCTGATAATGGTTTTCTTATCAATTGGCTTATTATTTGCACAAGCAAATTTAGATTTAGCTTTACCAGATTATCTTTCCAATATAGTTGATACAGGTATACAACAAAGTGGTGTAGAATATGCTGTTCCTGTAGCAATTCGTCAAAATGAATTGGAAAGAGTCTTTATCTTCACAAATCCTGATAACAAAACAACGGTTCTTGATGCTTATACTCTTGTAGATGAAAATTCTACAGATTATGATGATTATATTGAAATTTATCCTTATCTTGTAAATGAATCGATTTATGTTTTAAATAAAGTTAAGAATAAGGAATTAAAACAATTGAATGAAATACTGGCAGAACCGATTGTTGTTATTTTTACTCTTGAACAAATATTTGTTAATCCAGAAAACGCTACAGAAATTATTGAAGGTCTAGGATTCAATGTAACTACTCTCCCTCCAGAAGATATTTTCTTTAGTTATTTAAGTACACTCCCTTATGCTAATCTTTCATTGATTTCATTCTTTATCACTCAGTACTTTACAGCATTAGGAGATATAATGATTAACCAAGTTGCTGTGATGGCAGTCCGATTGGAATATGATGTAATTGGTGTAGATGTAGATAAGATACAAAGCATGTATATTCTTAGATCTGGTGGTTTGATGCTTTTGATGACCCTACTGTCAGTTATATGCACCGTCATAGTAAGTTTTCTAGCATCTAGAACAGCAGCAGGAATGGCGCGTGATATTCGTGGCGATTTATTCCAGAAGGTTGAAAGTTTCTCGAATATAGAATTTGATAAATTCTCTACAGCTTCGCTCATCACACGTTCTACTAACGATGTTACTCAAATACAGTTGGTTGTTGTAATGGTTATTAGAATGGTTTTCTATGCACCTATCTTAGGTGTTGGAGGAATTATTCGAGCACTTAATAAAAATCAGTCTATGTGGTGGCTTATTGGAGTTGCTGTACTTATACTGTTGGTACTTATACTGATAGTTTTCCTAGTAGCTGTTCCAAGATTCAATAAAATGCAATCTTTGATTGATCGTATTAATCTTGTAGCTCGAGAAAACTTAATGGGAATGTTGGTTGTTCGAGCATTCAACAGGGAAAAATATGAGGAAAAACGTTTTGATAAAGCTAATACAGACTTAACAGCTGTTATTCTATTCCTTAACAGATTAATGGTGATTCTGATGCCATTCATGATGATTATTTTGAATGGTCTTACACTCGGTATTATTTGGGTGGGATCTCATCAGGTTGCAGATGGTGTTATGCAAGTTGGTGATATGATGGCATTTATGCAGTATGCTATGCAGATTGTGTTTGCATTTCTGATGTTAACAATGATGTTTATTATTTTACCTAGAGCTGTAGTGTCTGGAAGACGAATCAATGAAGTATTGTATACAGAACCAGAAATTAAAAATCCTGAGGAACCAAAAATATTTTCTGAACCATTCAAAGGAACTATTGAATTCCAAAATGTATCCTTCAAATATCCTGGAGCGAAGAAAAATGCATTGCATAACATAAGCTTTACTGCTCATCCAAGCCAAACTACTGCATTAATAGGAGCCACGGGTTCAGGTAAATCAACAGTTATAAATCTAATACCAAGGTTCTATGATATTTCTTCAGGATCCATTCGTATTGATGGCTTAGATATACGGAAAGTTACTCAGCATGATTTGCGTGATAAAATTGGATATGTTCCGCAAAAGAGTTCTTTATTCTCAGGCACGATTGAGAGTAATTTGCTTTTTGCAGATGGAAATGCAAGTGAAGAGACTCTTCAATCAGCAATAGAAATTGCCCAAGCGGCAGAATTCGTTTCCACCGTACTTGAAGGTATGGATAGGGAAATCGCCCAAGGTGGAATGAATGTTTCAGGCGGACAAAAACAACGTCTTTCTATAGCTCGAGCATTAGTTAAGAAACCACAAATATTTATTTTCGATGATATTATGTCAAATTTGGACTTCAAAACTGATGCTGCACTTCGAAAAGCTCTCAAAGAAAAAACTGGAGAAAGTACCGTTTTAATGGTAACTCAACGTGTTTCTACTATAAGAAATGCTGAACAAATTCTAGTTATAGAAGAAGGTAAAATCGTGGGCAAAGGTACTCATGATGAATTAATGGAAACATGTGATATCTACAAAGAAATTGCGATATCACAACTTGAACTGGAGGGACACCTATGAGCCAAAATCAACGACGTCAGCAAAGCGGTCCGAGAAGAGGAGGACCAATGGGTGGAATGATGAGGGGAGGAGGAGAAAAGGCCAAAGATTTCAAAGGAACAATGGTTAAACTACTACAATATCTCGGTAGATACAAAGCAATAATAATTGTTGCAATTCTGATTGCAATAGCTTCTACTACTGCTAGTATTGTAGGACCGAAAATCCTAGGAAGAGCTACTACTGAATTATTCGAAGGATTAATTGAAACTATTCGGGGAACAGGTTCAGTCGATTTTGACTTTATTGGTAGGATAATACTGATTACTTTATCACTTTATGTGGGATCAGCAATTCTAGCATATATTCAAGGATGGATAATGGCTAAAGTTTCAACTGACATTGCCTATCGTTTGCGAAAAGATATCTCTGAAAAAATGAATCGCATGAAGCTCAAATACTATGATAGTACTACCCATGGTGAAATACTCTCACGTTTAACTAATGATGTAGATACAATTAATCAAACATTAAGCAACAGTCTCACACAGATCATTACATCGGTAATAACCGTAATCGGTGTACTTGTTATGATGTTTACTATTAGCTGGAAGATGGCTTTGTTAGTCATAGGAGTAATCCCATTATCAGGATTAATGATAGTTTTCATTGTAAAAAGATCACAAAAACACTTCAATCAACAGCAAGAGTATCTAGGACATGTCAACAGTCATGTAGAAGAGATGTTTGGTGGTCATACTATTGTGAAAGCTTACAATGCGGAAGAAAAGAGTCAAGAAACATTTGGTGGATACAACAACACACTTTATAAATCTGCTTGGAAATCACAATTCTTTTCCGGATTAATGATGCCTTTGATGACTTTCATCGGAAATCTAGGATATGTTGCTGTCGCAATCTTAGGTGGATATTTAACCACTCAAAATGCTATTACTGTAGGTGATATTCAAGCATTTATTCAATATGTACGCTCTTTCACTCGACCGCTAGGTCAAATAGCTAGCGCATCTAACGTTCTACAACAAACTGCTGCAGCATCAGAACGAGTGTTTGAATTTCTAAATGAATCAGAGGAAGTTGCAGACACACCTGAACCTCTCAAAATAGGATATGTGAAAGGTCGCGTAGAATTTAAAAATGTTAATTTTGGATATAATCCAGAAAAAACAATCATTCACAACTTTTCAGCTTTAGTAAAACCAGGACAGAAAATTGCTTTAGTTGGTCCAACAGGAGCTGGTAAAACTACTATGGTTAAACTCCTTATGCGATTCTATGAATTAAATGACGGAGCTATTTCAGTAGATGGTATCGACATACGTAATCTTACACGTAAAGATTTACGTGATAAGTTTGGTATGGTTCTACAAAATACTTGGCTCTTTAATGGAACCATAATGGAAAATATACGTTACGGACGTCTTGATGCAACTGATAAAGAAGTCAAAGCTGCTGCTAAAGCAGCATATGTGGATAGATTTGTCCACACTTTACCTGATGGGTATGATATGATAATCAATGAAGAAGTGACAAATATCTCCCAAGGTCAGAAGCAGCTTCTTACAATAGCAAGAGCAGTATTAGCTGATCCACCAGTCCTTATTCTCGATGAGGCAACCAGTTCAGTAGACACTCGTACAGAAATTTTAATCCAGAAAGCAATGGACGATTTGATGAAGAATAGAACAAGTTTTGTAATTGCTCATCGTTTATCTACAATCCGAAATGCTGATCTTATCCTCGTCATTCATGATGGAGACATTGTAGAACAAGGAACTCATGAAGAGCTACTTGCACAAGATGGATTCTATGCTGAATTACACGGAAGCCAATTTGAATACACAAATGACCATCCACAACCAGTGGAGCAACATGCAAGCGATTAGAATTAGAGAATATGGATCTCTTCTTCTTTCATTTTATTTTTTTAGGTAATCTTACCATTGCCCAATGTTCAAGATTTGCTTTTGGAATAATTCCTTTTTCTACTACTTTGAAATCATATCGTTTGTATATCTCAACGTTTTTCTGACTTTGTGTTTCAAGAAAGCAAGCAATGTTTTCTTTATCAAACCGTTCTAACATCGCTCTCATCAATGTGCTAGCATATCCCTTACCTTGGTGCTCAGGATCAACACCAATTGGTGTTAGATGCTAATGTGGAAAATTAGTATTTCAATGGCGCATAGCTGATGTGTATTTTTCTATTGTTAGCATTTTTCCTATCTTTTCCTTTCCTAACTTACGAAACTGTCTCATACCACCTGCTCGAAACATTTGCCAGTAAGTCATATCTATGTTGCTTGGATGTATCCAGATTGCTAATCCTTCAATGTTGGGAGATGGTGCATAAACTTCACCATTTAATACACCGTATTTTATACGAAAGCGAAAATAATGCTGTAAATTTTCTTGCCGTTTCTTTTCGTTTGGAAAAATATAAGCAGCTAGTGGATCATTGAGAAAAGCCCGAGAAAACATATCAATCGCAAGTTCGATTTCTGATTTCTTTAACCGTTTTAAGTGATTTCAAATTAGATGTCATAAGTTTTTATGCTCAAAAGATGATTTAAACATTTACAATTCAGGATAAAAAAGGAAGAAAGATTCCAATTTGCTAATTTCCTTCTTTAGTTTATCGCAAGATGAAGTAAATCGATTCAATTTTCTCTGGTATAGGGATATTTGACCAGTTAAACAAATCTATACCTACTTTCTTTCCGAAAAAGATGAAGTTTGCTTTGATAAATGGTTTAGCATCAAAGTAAGGAATGTATGGTGTTTGTACGCCTTTCCATCCTAGTTTTATTGCCTCTTGACTCATGAAGTTTGCCAAATCTTTAACTTCTTTTTGATTTAGATTGTAGGCATGAACAGTATCCAACCATCCATAAGGTACTTCATTGCCAAAACCGGCTAATATGAACTGCCAAACTAGTATATAGCCATTAATTTTCCCATCCTTATTCTCATGAACAACACATAGAACATTAGGTTGATTCAGCATCCATTTCATATCTTCATATTCTGGAACAATAGACAAATGTGATTTGAAAACAAGATCCATTGTAAGATCAAATATTTGGTCGATATCTTTAGGGTCATAAAGGCGTACTTGTTTGGATTTTACTTTACCTACTTTTTCTTTCGTCTTGAAGTATAATTTTTCATACCATTTTAGCTTTACAGCTTTAGCTGTTTCTCCTATATCAAATGCTCGAATTACAAATTTGTCTAGTAAAACCAATCTATTAATAGGTATACCAGCTTCTCGAGCAACAGCTTGAGATGTATCTATACCATGTTGTTCTGACTCATGAAATGAAAATGCAGCATCATAACCCTCTGCTTGACCTAGTTCAAGCATCTTTAATCCCATCCTTTTTGCTAATCCTTTCCTTTGGTGTCTTTTCGATACAGCTAACCAAGCTGGAATACCACATTTGTATTGTTTTCCATCTAACAACAATTTCTTGTTAATAGTTCCAAGAAATCCTACAATTTCATTTGTGGGTTTGTATCTTGCTCGAACAAAGAGCCTTCTATCAACTGATGGTAACCCAAAAATTGTTCTAAATGTTTGTTCCGTAAAAACAAGTACAGCTCCATCATCTTGAGCTGCTTCATCAGCAAGGAATGCTCCAGTAATAAGATCAGCTAATTCCTTGAAATGTGAATCCTTCAAAGTAAATTGTTCAATTATATAGTTATCACTATCAGAAGTTGCCATTTTCTTTATCTCCTTGAATTTGTTAAACGTTTATAGATTCAATTTGAGTTATTGCTTTTAGCGAATTAACCTTTTTAAATTTTATACAAGAAATATGGGCAATCAATTACTATTCGCTCATTTTTATGTAAATAATCCTTCAACACTCAAATAACGTTCTCCGGTGTCAGCTAAAATAACAACAATAGTTTTATTCTTATTTTCCTGATACTGTAGGATGTCTGCTGCAACTTTGGATGTAGCTCCAGAGCTGATACCAGCAAGTATACCTTCTTTCTTGCCAAGTAATCGACACATTGCAAAAGCATCACTTTCCTTAACAAGTTTTATTTCATCAATTATTTCTCTATCAAGTGTTTCAGGAACAAATCCAGGTGCTGTTCCCATCAATTTGTGGGGTCGAAAAATCCCTTTTGATATAAATGGGGATTCAAAGGGTTCAACAGCTACAAGTTGTATTTCTGGTTTCATTTCTTTTAGATACTTACCTGCACCACATATTGTTCCACCTGTCCCTAAACCAGCAATAAGAATGTCAATTTTCCCTTTGGTGTCCTTCCAAATTTCAGGACCTGTTGTAAGATAGTGACTTCTTGGATTTGAGGGATTAACATGTTGACCAACATAGAAATATTCAGGATTCTGTTCTCGAATTTCTTTTAATTTGTCTCTAGCTCCTTTTGTTCCAAGATTAGCTGGAGTAAGCATTAGTTCAGCTCCCAAAGCTTTCAAGATTTTTCTTCGTTCAATGCTTTGGATCTCAGACATCACCAAGACAGCTTTATATCCACGAATTGCTGAAATATATGCTACAGCTATCCCTGTGTTGCCACTTGTGGATTCCACAACAGTATCCCCTGGTTTAAGTTTGCCATCTGTTTCTGCATCTTTGAATATTTGCAGAATTGGACGATCCTTAACACTCATGGGATTCATGAATTCACATTTTCCAAAAACTTTGAAATTTGGAAAAAGTCTTTGAAGTCGAACTAGGGGAGTTTTTCCTATTAAATCTGTTATATCTTTAGCAACTTTCATTCTTGTGACACGGCTTTCTATTCCGTATAATATTTATCAACTAAGTAATCATAAGTACGTTTCTCCAAATCCTTAAGATAAGCAGATTTTCCAGTCAAAACGAACTCCTTAATCACATCTTTGACTTGTATATTGGTTGGGATATCCGCAAATTCATCCCCTCTAAGTTTCCCAAAGTCCCTACCTGAATTCTCAACCAATTTGGCAGCATTGTTAAATGCATTAACTTCATATCTTGCTTCATACAATATGCTACCTTTTAGATAAACAATTCTACGTAATAATTCTGATAGTTGAAGATTGACAGTCAATCTTCCTTCAGGTACAAATCGTTTTGCAGCATAATCTAATTCCATTTCATATCCAAATTTGTAACCTCTATGCAATGACCGCATAAGCCCAAGATCTTCAAATTGTTCTTGATCCAAATGACCATATTTGTTGTTATTACTATAAAGTAGCTCGTATTTTGGATAGAGGTCCGGATAATATTGTCTCAATGTTTGCATGAATTCATTCTTACTACGACCAGGTTTCAAGGTTAATCCATCACAATAGATAAATTCCGCACCAACCCTTTTTGCACGTTGATAAATTTCCTGGATATTCTTATCGGTATTACCGATGAACGGTAAAGATGGATAACAATATACCCCAGAATGAATTTCCTCCTTACGAAGAATTCGGATTGCTTCAAAACGCTCAGAAGTTGTGCTTGCTCGAGGTTCAAAGATCTTTTGAGCTTTCTCATCACTTAGCGTTATAGTAAAATTAACACAAGCATATGTTTCTTTGTTGATTTTCTTGATCAAATCAATATCTCTTAGAACAAGATCATTTTTAGTGAGAATCCAAAGAGGAAATTGGTAATTATAAACGATCTCGAGTAACTTTCTAGTTATTTTGACCGTTTCTTCAGCTTGCTGATAGGAATCACAGACACCACCACCAATAGTAATAATTGATTTAGGTAAAACCTTAGAATTAGGAATTGCCTTTAAGGACGGAAAGAATTCATCGATCGCAGATTGTTCTTTCTCATGAACTGGCTGAAAACTCTTGTTTTTCAGAAACTTCTCGAAAAGAGCAGGAGCATTTTTCTTAACAAAAATTCTATCACCAAAATCATCATGCATATGATAATGTTCACTTTTTCCGTCACAATAAACACAGTTGTGATAGCAGCCTTGGTATGGATTCAAGTAGATTTCAGACCAAGAAAATACTGATGGACCACCCTGTCGAATAAGTGTTTTAACAAGCTTTTCTTCTATTTTCATCTTCTGCACTGATAAATCTCTTATTTTTACCTAAATACTTTTGCTGATTGGAGAGGTAACTTAAAGTGTTTATTACTTTCGGTAATCTCTAATCAAAGTCCATATATAATCCGGCTTCAGTCTTACATTAATGTGAAAACTTTCTCAATTTGATGAGAAATCTAATATACTACTACAAAACATACATTGAAGCTACCAAAAAAAGAAGGTATAATAATGGACATTGAAGGATTCAAGAAATTTTGTGAAAAAAGAGAATATAGTGAAGAGATAGTAGAAAAAGCGATAGAGGTTGTAAAAGAATTCGATGACTTTTTACTAGAAGCTAAACGAAATATTGACTCAGCAAAAGAAGAAGATGTTCATAACTTCGCTCAAGAATTGATAGCAACTGGAAAAAATAAGAAAGAGAATCTTTACGCATTGATTAGATACTGTTATTTCTCTGGAAACAATGATATGCTTATTGCATTATACGAACTATTAGATGGTAGTGATGTTCTAGTTAATTTATCGAGAGAATTGTTTGAAGCTGTGGGTGAAGAGAAAGGAAAACAAATTCTAGCCGGTATAGATTTTCCTGTTTTAGGAACGACTTCTGATAAAAAACCTGTAATAACAAAGAAAGTTATGGAACGTTTAGAAGAAAATCTTGATGAGAAAACTTGTCATAAAATTCTTGTCAGCAATCTTCATGGTATTCCGAAGGAAAGCTACAAAAGACAAAGAGAGAAATTTCTGAAAACGGAAAATGTTGATGAATACCTAAAGGAAAGAAATGCTGATTTCATTAAGACATTAGAGAAGCATAGAGATGAAAAAACACTATTCTATACTCAAGAAATCGATGATCAAGTTATTGATCATGTAAAAAACAATCCTCAAATAGAGCGTGGAGTGAGAAAGGGAAACATTGTTTACGCAGAGAAAATTCCTTACATGACTAAACAATTCCTAGAAGAAACTGATGAGAAAATGAAGCAATACTATTATTGCCATTGCTCTTGGGTGCGAGAAGCATTGAAAACTGGAGAAATACAGGTTCCATCTAAATTCTGCAAGTGCAGTGCAGGATACTATAAGAACCAATGGGATGTAATTCTTGATCACCCAATTAATGTTGATGTTGTTGAAACCATATTGGATGGTGATTCAAGATGCTTATTTGCTATACATCTTCCTAAGGAAGTTGTCAAGAAAACGGAAGAAAGAAAATAGTGAGGGTGATTGAATTGGATGAAACAGGATTTTTTAATTATATGAAAGAGAAGAAAAAACCTACAGACACAATAAATTCCTATATTAATCGAGTTAAGAGATTCGAACAATATTTGTTTGATACCAAAATAAGAAAATCAATTGGAGAATTAACAATTCAGGATCTTCAAGATTTCGTTGATTGGAGTAAG
This sequence comes from Candidatus Heimdallarchaeota archaeon, assembly GCA_019058275.1. Taxonomy (GTDB): domain Archaea; phylum Asgardarchaeota; class Heimdallarchaeia; order JABLTI01; family JABLTI01; genus JABLTI01. The sequence continues at coordinate 67,076 of JAHLVW010000083.1, read as the reverse complement.
AGCAATAAAATAAACGCTTATCTAGAATTATTTGGTATTCGCGAGTATTATCGTTTCTTAGAAAATAAGCTATTATCATATGCTTGTAATCAAATAATGCAAATGATTCAACTAGAAAAATTCAAACTGAAAAACTTTATGACTGTAAACCAAGAACACGCAAAGAGCTTAGCAAAGATAGGAATAAAAACTGCAAGTCAAATACTTGATGTAGGAAGAAATAAGAAGGAAAGAGAAGTATTAGCTGAGAGTTCAAAAGTTCCAATAGAAGAGATATTAAAATTCGTTAAAATTGCTAATCTTGCTCGATGTCCTGGTCATATGAAAAAAAGAGCTTGTTTGTATTTTGAGGTAGGTTTAGATACTTTTGATAAAATTGCTGCACAAAATCCAGAAGAGATGATAGCATTTCTGGATGATTTCATTAAGAAAACTGGATTTGATGGCAGTGCACCAATACTAGCAGATGCTAAATCATCTATTGAGAATTCAAAAAGAATTCTAAGAATAATTGAATTCTAGGTGGGTAAACTTGTGAAAGAGCTCATTCATTATCTAAAAGAGACTAATCGATCTGAATTAAAGAAAGAAATTCCAAAAGAAATGAAGAAGGATAACATTCACGGATTAGCAATAGCATTAGTTACAAAAGAAGAAATAATCTGGATGGGCTGTTTTGGTTTTACTGATGAAGGAAACAGTAAGAAAATCGATAAGGATACATTGTTTTCACTGCAATCCACAAGCAAAACTGTAACTGCTCTTGCTTTTCAATTAGCTGCTCAAAAAGGACTTGTTAAATTAGATGACCAATTAGTTAAGTACTACCCAGATTTCAAGGTTAATAGTCGATATGGTAAAGATCAGTATAAGAAAATTACATTCAAACATCTACTAACACACAGCTCTGGTCTTGCTAGAGAAGCAAGATTAGGGGGGGTGTTCAATTACGATGAGTGTTCATTCGAGGAACACATAAAGAGTATAAATAATTCTTGGCTTAAATTCAAAGTTGGAGATGGCTTTTCATATTGTAATGCAGGTATGGACTTGGTTGCTTATGTCCTCGAGTTAATTACCGGAAAGGCTTACCCAGTATATGTCCAAGAAATGCTTGGAAATCCACTTGGAATTACTTTTAATTATGATACGAAGGAAATATCCAAAATGGAGAATTCAGCTAAAGGATATCTTGGTGATTACAAAACAATTCCTGTAGAACCAAGTGGATACGGTTGTGGGATAGCACATCTTTCGATAAAGGATCAAGCAAAATTAGTGCAATTTCTTCTAAACCTTGGCTCAGTAAATGGTAAAGAGATCCTAATGAAAGATTACATTAACCAAATGAGAACTCCCTTTGGGAATTACAATTATGGTTTAGGAACCGAGGTAATGGATACGTTCGGAACGAAATTTTACTATCACAATGGCGGTGGTTATGGTTTTATTTCTGAAATGTATTGGTCACCAGAACATGATTTTGGTATTGCTGTATTTACAAATCAGGAATATAATTTGAGGTTCATAAAGGAACTTCCACAAAGAATTTTAGAATCAGTTTTCAAATCCAAAGAAATATCTCCTGATTCTACTAGTTATCCATATGCGAATTCACCTCAGAAAGATATCAAAGTAATATTGCTAGATCGTCTGGTTGGAGTCTACTCTGGAAAAGAAGGCATTTTAAAGATAAATGCCAATGCTCAAGGATTGTATATAGATAGAGGAAAAGCAAAGGAGCGTTTAGTCTCTCATAATGAATTAGCATTCTCAAGAGAAAATACTGATGGGCTAATTTTTGAACTTGAAAGGAATGAAAACCCCAAGGGTTTTAAGTACTTCTCCAAAACATATGGTCTAGCGTATTTCAATTATCTTGGTAGAATAACTAAGGAACAAGGACCGAACAGACTTGAGTGGAAAAAACATACAGGTTTGTATCTATGGAATTGGTATCATACTGAATTTGCTATTAACATTGTAAAGATAGTTGATGGACATCTCTACTACGAAAATGACCGTCTTTATGAGCATGAAAGTATTCCTAACCTATTCTTTTCGTTCTTGGGTACTCCAGTAATTTTTGAAGATGAATTTCTATACAAAGATAATACAAAAGTAGTGAAATTATCAGATCCAGTAGGTTACTTCGAAACCTTGCTAAATGAAGATCCTGAACATCGTGCTTTACAAGGATGGGTTTTTGATCAAGCAATTGAAAAATTAAAAACTTTGAAAGGAGAAGAAGAAGCAGAAAAAATCAGCAAACTTAAGGATAAATTTCATTCTTCGTCCAATTAGCTTTTTTAATTGCAAGAAACTTCTTACTCAAAAAAGTAATATTCATCTTTGAGATTAAACTGTTAGTGATTATTTTGACTCAAGATGATATCATTGAAAAACTTCTATCATCTAAAGAACCTGCTATAAGGCTGAAAACCTACATTCAGTTATTAAACTATAAATATGAAACAGAAGAAGTTATTCGTTTAACTGAAAACATCAAAGAAACATCAACAGTTATTTCTTCATTATTTTCTTATCTACCAAAAGAAGGTGAGCAAAGCAAATACCATGTTTATACAAAATGGCAAGGTGCTCATTGGATATTAGCATCCCTCGCTGACATTTGTTATCCACCTGGTGATTCATCTTTAATTCCAAGCAGAGATAGTGAATTAGAGTGGTTATTAGGTAGTAAAAGGTGGAAAAAATTCCCTATAATTGAAGATCGAAAGAGATTTTGCGCATCTCAAGATGGAAATGGTCTTTACTCTATTTTAAAGCTCAAGATTTATGATAGACGAGTGAAGAACCTTGTTAATAGATTAGTCGACTATCAGTGGGATGATGGTGGTTGGAATTGTGATAAGAAACCTAAAGTGATTAAGTCCTCTTATCACGAAAGTCTTATTCCTTTACGAGCATTAAACTTGTATAATGAAATTTTTAATGATAGTAGGGTTAAAATCGCTGTAGATAAATGTGCAGAACTTTTTCTCAAAAGAAAGCTCTTTAGAGGATTATCTGATAATGAGATAATTAAAAACGAGTGGTTAAAACTACATTATCCTCCCTTTTGGCATTATGACATATTAATGGCATTAAAGGTTCTTGCAGAAGCCAATAAAATCACTGATTCATGTTGTATTGAAGCAATTGATATCCTTGAATCCAAAAGGTTGCCTGATGGTGGTTTCCCTACTGAATCAAAATATTTTCAACCAAACAATATTGATAAAAGTTATTTCTCTCCAGCAAATTGGGGTGGTGTAAATAAGCGGCTAATGAATGAATTCGTTACAATAGATGTACTCTGTTTTAAAGGAAGCAAAAAGAATAGATTTGAATTATTAGAATTTCATTCTGCTTCTTTCATTGTTGCGTAATTTATACCAAGAATATCTAGTCTTTTTAGGAATGCTTCTAATCTATTTCTAAATGATTTGTAGTCTTTCTTATCTTTAGGTGTCCAACCAATTTCAGCATATGCTATTAATCTAGGGAATGCTTGCCAATCTAATCTTTCTTCGTTGGGGATGCGTTCTGTCCAAAGAGGTGCTTCAATTCCAATAATATGCGAGTGATGTTTTTCACCTAACTTTGAAAAAATTGGTTCAAACCTATAGGCTTTCTTTAAAGAAAGTATCTTGTATGGATGATCCAAGTAAGTCCACAAGTATTTTGTTATAACAGTATCTCTGCCTTGCTTTATATGACTGATTGTTTCCCTTTGTTTTCCTAACCAGTATTGAGAAATAGCATTATTTACTAAGTTTTCATCTAGGATTTGATTCCACCCCATTAATCTTCTACCTTTTGACTCGAGATATGTGGCAAAGTAATTTGTGAGAAGAACTTGTAAATCCTTAATCTTCGAAATATTTTCCTTTTTCATCTTTTCCTTACACTTAGAGCAAGATCGCCAGCGGATTTTAGGAACTTCATCGCCACCAATGTGAATGATTTTAGAGGGAAAGAGCTCTATGACCTCATCAAGAACGTTTTTCAGAAATTCGTAAACTTCATCATTTCCAGGACAATAAGTATCAGCAAAAATTCCCCATCTTGTAGGAACTTCAAATGGTCCTCCTGTACAACTTAGTTCAGGGTAAGCAGCTAAAGCAGCAGATGAATGTCCTGGCATTTCAATTTCAGGTATGATTTCTATAAAACGATCTTTTGCATATTGAATGATTTCTTGTATCTCTGACTTTTTGTAAAATCTTCCATAGATATTAGGATTCTCAGTATTAGCTATTTCACCACGTTTTTGTTTCAACTCACGTTTAGAACCAACTTTTGTAAGCTTTGGGTATTTTTCGATTTCTATTCGCCAACCTTGATCATCAACTAAATGCCAATGAAATTTATTCAATTTTTGTAAAGCCATCAAATCTAAATATTTCTTAACAACTTCTGTCCCCATAAAATACCGAGCTTCATCTAACATGAATCCTCGCCATTCAAATCTTGGATAATCCTTTATTGTAACACGAGGAATTACCCATTCGATATTTTGAATTTGACTCTTCTCTTCTATCTCCATTGGTAGTAATTGTCTAAGTGTCTGTATGCCATAAAAAACACCTTTTGGAGTGTTTCCTTCAATTCTTATTCCATCTTTTGTAGAACTAAGAACATACCCTTCTTCGCCCAATTCTTGATCTTCTTCGCAAATCAAAAGATCAATATAATTAGTTTTAACTCGTTTAGTGCTAACAGGAATTCTCCAACTAAAAGAGGGTTGTACTAATTGTTGTAAATACTCTTCTACTTTCTTTAGTTTCTCTCCAACAAAAAGCATAGTTTCTTTTGTAATCTCGAAATGTCCATTAATTTTCTTTAATTCCACAGGTTCTGGAATTATAGTAATTGTGGTGTTAGTAATAGAAGTCATTATCATTTGTATTTTGCAAACATTTATGAAAAATATTTCGGAAAAATTTGGATATGTTTAAAATAATTGAAAGTTAACCTTTTCGCTTTGTGAATTGTAAACAAAATAAGTTATAAAGAATCGAGAGGTAATCATCTCTTAGGTATTTCTCATTGGATTGTAAAATGTATGAGTAAAAACGATGAAGAGTTTTATAGAACTCGAGTAAAGCAAAATCCACAAGATGTTGATTCTTGGATAGAGCTTGGAATTACTTTGAGATTGAAAAATAAATTAGCTGAAGCAGAAGAGTCACTTAGAGAAGCCTTACAGCTTGATCAACAAAATTCAATGATTTGGTTTGAACTAGCAATAACCATGGGAGACAAAGGTGAGTTTAAAGAAGCTGAAAAAAATTATCGACAGACACTTAAAATAAATCCAAGCGCAATAAATGCATGGTTCAACTTAGCAATTATTTTAACTCAACAAAATGATTTGATCGGTGCTAAAGAAGCTTATAATGAATTTCTACAACTTGAACCTCAAGATCCTGTAGCTTGGTTAAATCTAGGAACGACATATCATAAATTGGAAAATTATACAGAAGCTGAAAATGCTTACCGAACTACATTAGATATTGATCCATCAATTACCAAAGCATCACTAAACCTATCAATAATTTTAGTCGAGAACAACAACAATCCAACAGAAGCTGAATCAGTGTTAAGAAAAGCACTTGATTATGATCCATTCTGCACGATTCTATTGAAGTATTTGTTTAATATTCTTAAAATTGAATACTATCTTCCTTCAATTGTTTCAGCTGCAGAAAAGAAGTCATTTAAGCTTGGAAATTATGAAGCAATAATAGTTAGCGATATTGTAAGTTATGGCAATATTCAGTATGAACATTTACTTTACCTTTATGAAAAGGGGAAGCAAGAACCAATTTATTTTGTTTCTGCTGAGAAGAATCAATTGGCATTAGAGACAGGTTCTCCAACACTCTTCTTATGCGCTTTTGAAAAAACTGGACATGCAAATTTCGGATTAGATTCTTCATTAAAGGACATTACTAATTTTACAAAAGCAGCTTTGGGAATAATTGCTCAGAAATTTAACATTCCCATAGACAAAATGCCAAAAATAGAATAGAAAGTGAAAATGGATTATAATTCAAGTCCATTCTACTCGATCACATCCCCATTCTCGGAGCATTCTAGCTAATTCTCCAATGTGATGTGCATTATGTCTTAACAAATAAAGTAGCTTTTCAAATACAGAACCAAACCATTTGAAGTCATCTTTCTCGAGTAATTCTTCAAACTTAACTACTTTGAGATAAGTGGTAACCTGCTTTTTCACCTTCCCCAAATAATCAATCAAAATCTCTTTTGAGGGGTAGACTTCTTTAGGGGGTTTTTTTTCAGTGTTAATTTCTTTTATTATTTTACCCCATTCCATGCCTTCAGGAGAACTCCTTATGTAGAAAAGTTGTGTTTCAATTGTATGGTAAATCGTTCGTGAATAATTCCAATCATGTTCCTTCCCATACCAATACTCGTCAGGAGCATTATCAATAGCACTTCGAAGCATCTTCCAACTGCTTGAAAATTGGCCTAATAAACCGCTTGAAATCCAAACGTGTTTCTTATCAGAATTCATTATACCTTCCTCAATATATCGAAGGTTTAAATAGGAATTAAGCATTTCCCTCTTTTACTCAATCTTAACTTCTTTCTTTTTTATTAATTCCAATATATCTTTTTCACTACTAGCCCGATAAGTCAAAGCTTCACCATTTAATACTACACAATATGTTCCATATGGATGAATTCCATTTCTTTGTGCTTGTTTGCAATCAGTAATTTCAATCACTCTAAATGGTAGGTTTAGTTTCTTTGCAACTCTTTGTACTACATTTTTTGCTGAAGGTGAATATGGGCATTGATGAGAAATCATAATTGCTAAACCATCTGAAAATTCTTCTTTCCGAGAAATAGGATAGAATGCCGGATTGGGAAATACCTCTGAAAATTTCTTTACATAAAGATCAAAAGACGGGGGTAAACCGTCTACTTTCTCAAAACTATTTTTTATGAAAAATTTACTTTTTGGTAACCAACCAGTTTTAGATGTTACAACTACTACCCCATACATTCCTTGTGCATCAATTAAACATTTATTTAGTAATTTCACACCAAAACCCATTTTCTTATTCTTACCAATAACCCAAATACAATGAATGACCATATATCCTTTAGCATCGATTCCACGCCATGTGTATTCACCTGGAATATACTCAATAAAACCCCTGGATCGAAAACCTCTTGTACCCTCATCGATTAATAAGAGCTTTAATTTTAATCCTTCTTTTAATCGATCCATAAACCACTTGACTTTATTTTGATATCCTTCTCCACTTTTCTTGGATTTGTGACATAATAAATCATATTCATCTAAGTTTTGCTCTGTAATATTGATAATCTTGTAATCGGGGACACTCATTTTAATCGCTTTAATCATTGCTTAATCTCATATATGAACATTGCATGATTAAGTATTTATATTAAAATAGGGTCAAATTAACCCGAATCATGTCAGATAATAATGTCAATTCTGAATTATATGAATCCCTCCAGCGATCTTTCAATGATCTCATATTTGTTTTGAAAGCTTTGGGTTCTCCTAATAGAATGAAAATACTAATAGTCTTATTAGAGGGAACAAAAACATTCCAAGAACTAATGTCTGAAGTTGAACTCGGTAGAACAGCTTTAGCAAATCATCTTGCTTCTCTAAAAACTGCTTCTCTGGTTGATAAAATCCATCATGGTTATTATAGAATTACCGAAACGGGTATTGAATTCTTACAATCAATTAATGATGCTTTTCTTGAATCCCAATCAATCGAAATCAAAGAACGAGAAGCACAGCAGAAGAAGCATCTTCTAGATACTTTTCTACAAAGAAGAGAAACCTAACATTCATTTTTCTACAACTAATTGCAAATATTCTCCAGTTCAGATTACATAAATACCTAATTCTAATGAATATTATTCACCGATAATAGAAACTCTTAAATATCCAAATACGATGTATATTAAATAGAAACAGATGTTTGAAAGAAGCTCTTTTTTGGAGGAATTAAATTGACTGAAACAGATTTTAAAGTAACTCCAATAGGTTTTGTAAATAGAAAGGATGATGGCATCTATCTTGAACTCTTTCAAGAATATAGACCTGCTCTACAACAACTAGAGCATTTTAGTCACATGCATGTATTGTGGTGTTCTGATAAACATGATAATATTAAGAGCAAAAAAAGTATCCAATGTACACCTCCATATGGGGAAAACCCTCCAGTAACCGGTGTTTTTGCTACTAGGGCTGAATACAGACCAAATCCAATAGGTTTGACTATAGTGGAAATTCTCAAAATAAATCATGAAAAAGGACTAATCAAGATTAAAAATATAGATGCTTTCGATACGACTCCAATACTTGACCTAAAGGCATATTTCCCTGTATGTGACAGGGTAAAAGAAGCTAAAATTCCAAAATGGATTTCAGGTTGGCCAGATTGGTTTCCAGATGATGGTTTTGGCTTATAAGCGGAAGATGTTTAAACTGTTATAAATTATCAAGATAATTTTTTTTAATGAGGTCTAGATAAGTATGAAGCAAAAAATCATTGATAAGGATGAAATAAAGCTAATTGGCAGCATTTTTTACGGAGATCCATTTCATTCGATTAAGGGTTGGAGCATTGAAAATGAGATTGGTAGATTATGGGTACGATTTATTAAATTACTTGACGAAAAGAAAGAACAACTCAAAGAGATATTGATTAACCCCTCAAAAACTTATGAAGTACATATTGATCCTGTAATTGCTAAGGAAGAGAAGAAATGGTATGTATTTATCGGTATTGAAGTAAAAGGATTTCATAATATACCTCTAGAAATGTTTTGTAAAATACTACCAAAAACGAAATATGCTGTTTTTTCTGCAAAAGGGAAAGAATTTCGTGAAGCGAATAATTATATCTATCATGAATGGTTGCCCAAATCTAAGTATAAAGAATCATATTCATACCAAATACAAGCATATGATTCTAAGCGCTTTTTTGGCATGGATAATGAGGAATCAGAAATGGATTTTTTCATTCCCATAAAATAAGGTGAAACTAATGCAAGAAGAGAAATTAAGAAAATTCATGAAATCGAAAAATAAGCAAGATAATACAATAGAAAGATATGTAACTTTTGTGAAAAAAATAGATGATTATCTCAAAATTGAAAAGAAATCTCTTGGGATAGATAAATCATATTTGAAGGATTTACAAGCTTTTCTCAAACAATGGGAAGATGACAAGAAAAAGAAAAAGCTCTTTCTTTTAGCAATGAAAAGCTACGGAAAAGCCACAGAGAATCATAATTTAATTGCTAATGCCAATCGATTATTAGGAAGAGGAACTTGGCTTTCGCGATTCGAAGAAACATTGGATGAATATGTAGGTGAAGAGCTACAAGAAAAAATCATCGCAGCAGGTGGACCCATTAAACAAACCTCATCAACTGTTAAGAAAGCTGCTTGGACAAAGTGTATGATGGATTGTTTAGAAGCAAATGTTGATGAAAAAACTTGCAAGAAAATTCTAACTAATAATTTACACTTCAAAAGTCCAAAGTCTACATCTTTCAAGAAATTGAAAAGAATGTATGAAAAAGCAGGAAATATTGATGTTGTTTTACAACATATGCATGCTAAGTGGAAAAAGATCATTGGTGATAGATATGGGTATAATTCTCCTGAGTATAAGTATGTTGAAGCTGAACCATCTATCGAAGCGGGAGTACGAGAGGGGAATATCGTTTATGTTTCTAAAATCCCGTATCAAATAAAACAATTCGTTGAAGCCAAAGATGATAAAACCAAACGCTATCATTATTGCCATTGTGGTTGGATTAGAGATTCATTGAAAAAACCTGAAGAAAAACAAGTTTCACATACTTTTTGTAATTGTTCTGGAGGATGGCACAAAGTGCCTTTTGAAGGTATTTTCGAGCAAACCTTAGAAGTCGATCTTGTTAAATCCGTCTTAAAGGGAGATGACATTTGTACTTTTGCTATTCATCTTCCCAAAGAAGTAATTAATGAAAAATAAAATAGTATTGCTTGTGAAGTTAATGAATGAAGAAGATTTTAGGAAATACTTGAAACGGGAAGGAAAAAAGCCACATGTAGTAGATCGAAATGTGAATGTTCTAAAGGATTTCATGTCCTACTTGCAAGAGAAAAGAAAGAAAAATCTTGAAGCTGTAACGACTGACGATATAGATGCTTTTGTTTTTGAACTTGAAAGTAAAAAACAGTCCGCAAAAGGTTATTTGTATATCTTAATGAATTATTTCCATTTCTTGGACAATAAAGAACTACTTCAACACACTAGCTTTAAGAGATGAAAGAACCAAAAAGACAAAGAGAATTTTTCCGCTTAAAGAATTTCTAAAAGTCAATCAAGAACAAGTAAAGAAACTTGCAACTATAGGAATCAAGAACGTTGAACAAATGTTGGAAAAGGGAAAAACTAAGAAACAACGTGAAGATCTTTCTAAGCAATTAGCTATCCCGGAAGAATCAATTTTAGAATTAGTTAAGCTTTCTGATATAACCCGTCTTGGTTATGTTAAGAAGAAACTCTCCCGACTCTACTATGATGCTGGACTAGATTCTCCCGCTAAAATTGCGGAATTTGAACCTAAAGAACTCCATGAATTCTTCATTAGATTCGTTGAAGAATCAAATTGGGATGGAATGGTTCCAAACCCAAGTGATTTGGTGTATAATATTAAAACCGCTAGAAAGTTGTCAAAAGTTGTAGAAGATTAAACACTAGGATTCTAATAATTCTTTAATTTTCTCAATTGAGATGGCTTCCACATAATTATCGTCTCTTCCAGTCATTGAAGTTGCTTTACACAATGAATTTAACACTGCTTCCTCAGTAGCTTCAACTACTGCTTTCAAAAAGCTACTGAATAATTTGGTTGATTCATTTATTATTGACATATTTATCGTTGCAGCATTTTCATCATGTCTAATCCTATTTGTAGTTGAAAAAGTGATGATAATATCTCCAGAATCCCACGAAGCAAAACTTCCTGTTCTCGCTAAACCCAATGGAGCTCTTTTTGCTAGACGAGTAAGCTGTCGATTATTAAGAGGAGCATCAGTAGCAATAATCACCATAACAGAACCATGATGCTGGGTTTTGGTAACCTGCTTCATCCCTTCTTTATGCAGCTTCTTTCCTAAAATGGTTAAATCCTTTCTGTGGCCAAAATTGGTTAAAACTAAAACTCCTACAACATACTCAGCAGTTTTTTCTATAACAACTCTTGAAGCAGTTCCAATTCCTCCCTTATATCCAAACAAACTCATGCCTGTACCTGCTCCAACACAACCTTCTTCAACATTTCTGGAAGCATTCTCAATAGCATGAAAAACGTGTTCTTTCTTCACATGTCTTCCTTGCATGTCATTTAGAAATCCATCATTGCATTCTCCCACAACAACATTAATTGAAGAAGTTGAAATACCTACGTCCGGATTTTCCTCGATGTGAAAATCAATCAATGCATCAGTAACAGCTGGTATGCTCAATGTATTTGTCAGACCAATATACGATTCAATACAACCTAATTCTTGAACTTGAACTAATCCAGTAGTTTTTCCATAACCATTTAAAACAAAATAACCTGCTCTGACTTTTTCTCTGTAAACATTTTTCTCATGAGGAAGTATAACAGTTACACCGGTTCTCACAGGTCCTTTTCCAGGAATTAATCTACTATTACCTTCAATGATTGTACAATGTCCAACTTTTACACCTGGAACATCTGTTATGGAGTTTAATTTTCCTATCTCCAAATCGCCAACTGTATATCCCAAATCTCGAAAACGAGGTCGAATTTCTTGTTTATCCTGCTTCATAGTAATATAAGACTTGTTTATGAATTAAATTCTTTATGAGCTTCTACTGAAATAATTCAAAAAAACTATAACTAGAGAATGAAAGGTAAAATAGGGAAAACAAATGACTGTAAAATTTGGCATTCAAATAGAACCTCAAATGGGATTTGAATATAAAACAGTAGAAAAAATAGCTTTAGAAGCAGAGAAGATAGGTTATGATTCCATCTGGACTAGTGACCATTTCTTCTTAGATAACAAATCTGAAAACAAGAATTGTATGGAAGCTTGGACATTGCTCTCTGCATTAGCAGCTGTAACTAAAAAACTTAGATTAGGAACTCTAGTTACTTGTAATTCTTATAGGTATCCAGCTGTTCTAGCTAAAATGGCTGCAACTGTAGATATGATTTCCAATGGTAGGTTATTCTTCGGTTTTGGTGCCGGTTGGAAAGAAATTGAGTATAATGCCTATGGAATCCCGTTTCCATCAACAATAGAACGGTTATACCAAATGGAGGAAGCTATTGAGATCATAAAATTACTATGGACAGAAGCTAAGGTTACTTTTGAGGGTCAATATTATAAAATCAAAGATGCTTTTTCAGCTCCAAAACCAGTTCAGAAACCATGGCCGCCAATAATGATTGGAGGTATGGGCAAAAAAATACTGCTGAAAATTGTTGCAAGACAAGCAGATTATTGTAACTTCGTTTTACGACCAAACCTTGAACGATCATTAGAAATACTCAAAGCTCATTGTAAGGTAGTTGGCAGAGATTACGATGAAATTGGTAAAAGCTTGTTTGCTGTGGGAATTCCTATATTTGTTTCAAAATCAGAGGAGGAAATTGAAAACTATCTGAAAGATATATCTGAGCGATATAATAGACCATTGGAAGCTATAAAGGAAAGAATAACACAAGACACTCCTGGTTCATGGGTAGGATATCCAGAAGAACTCATTGAACGATTTGAATACCTAAATAGCTTAGGTTTTGACTACTATCAAGTAATGTTTCCAGGATTTGATGAAAAAATAGTTAATTATAGTAAGGACTTTGCTAATTTAGTTATGAAAAAACTATAAATTATAAGTGAATAGCAACAGCAAATTGCTGGCTATTCATTAGACTAAGAATATTTATCCTAAAATTAGAAAATCGAATGTGATTAGAATCTTCGTCTTGGTTTCCTCTTTTTACTAAAACATTCTTGACAGTATACAGGTCGTTCACCATCTGGCTTAAATGGAACTTCTGCTTCTTGTCCACATTCGGAGCAAGTAATTTTATGCATTTCTCTTGGTTCTCTATCATAACTCAATTAATTCACCTAAATTTGTTATTTTATACACAAAAACAGTAAAAATTAGAAGATCTCTATTATCAATTTCCTTTAATAATATATACTCTCAACTTTTGCTTTCTTTATGTATGATTAAGTTCACATATCAACACTTTTTATATATATTTTATGATGAACAAATTGATTGAATTCTATCTATCGATTCGTCTTAGCAATCTTGTTACTAAGAAAGTTATCCAAGGAGATGGTTCTTTCTTTTGTCCAAAATCCCATTCTTTCCAAGCACGCCAAACAGATTCAGCCTTATAAAATCCATTAGAATCTATTTTGTTACGAATAATCTCAATCATTTCATTAAGTCGTTCATCTTTATGCAACCATTCAAATTTTGTCAACACATCAGTGATATGTAAAACATCATACCAAATAAAAGGAGCTTTTAATTTCTTGAAATCTGTTCCCATACCAAATAAAAAGGGTTTTACTTCCTTTCTTCGTTCCCATAATGATAGTAAGGTTTCAGCTCCTACTTTGCACTCTTTGGAGTTCTTTGATTTTGGATGTTGGCTTAATGCTTTTAGTATGATTAGATTAGCATAGGGACAAGGATCGCTTTTCTTACCTGGACCTTTGAATTTTCCACCTAATTTTGGAGAACTTGCACATGGCCAACCATTTTCTCTTATTAGTTCTTTCAAGTAATCAATCGCTATTTCAATTCGTTTATCATTTTCCCAACCTATTTTTAACATAGAATATAATATCGTTGGAAAATCACAAAGCATCCATAGCATTTCATCCTCCCCTGATCCACCGAAATGTGTAGGTATATTTACGATTACCTGAAAGGCTCCCTCTTCGGATTTTTGTTCGAAAATTTTCTTAGATACTTGTGTAAGTGTTTTATTATTTTTTTTAACACCAATATCCACTAGAAATGCTAGTTTGTGAGTCAAGTGTTTCGCATCATTATGTCTCTTCAATGAGTAACCAGGCCAATCTAGTAATTCAGCAAATAAATTAATGATTCTAATATCCTTAAGCATCCTTTCCTTCGCATTTTGTACATGTTTATTAGATTCAGTTTGTCCTAGCAATTCTACTCTTGTGTTGTACTCAATAAAAGCATCTTTAGTTAATAACCAATCTATGACATCCATTTCTATCTGCCCCCTTATATAATTAACATAAATAATATTTATAATTACTCTTTTACAAAGAGGGGCTTTTACTTATTATGAAATTATGACTCTTGTTTCTGAAAACATATAAATAAACCAATCACATTTGTTTTATAGTGATTAAAAAGGCGGGGTACAATATTAGTCAAAAGCTTATTCAAGAATTAGAGGAGTTCTTAATACCTTATGTTATGAACAGATATGATTTTGAAAACACAGTTATGGGCGCGATTTTTGGTAAGTTATTTAAAGGTCCAATGGATCTTCAGAAAAGATTTATCACTTTCCTTGCGAGAGCGCTTATTAGATGTATTCTCAGTGTAAATGATGAAATGTATCTAAACGACATCTCAACAATAGTAATGTCTGAAGCATATGTAATGATGGAATTTACAGCCATTAAAAACATCCATAGACCAGAAGTAGAGAATGTAGCAGGAGAGAAAATCATCTTAGAAAATGAAATTCATGCTTGGTTATTACATTTACAAGATAATGAAAAATTACCGGGTAGATATGAACGATTCATTGGTTTATATAAGGGTACTATCGTTTAAACATGCATTAGGTCCAAGGTAAATTTTACATTGCTTGTTACTTTGTAGATTTAGTAAATTTGATAAATTTCAATATATTGGTAATCTATTATGAATGCTCCAATTATAATTGAGAAATATAATCCTAAATGGCCTAAATTCTTCGAAAAAGAAAGAGTGGTAATTGAAGAAGCATTAAGTGATTTAGTAATAAGTATAGAGCACATTGGGAGCACTGCTGTACCTGGAATGGGTGCTAAACCAATAATTGATATAATGATTGGCGTAGAATCATTTGATGAGATCAAGAAATGTATTCCTCTATTAGTAAGTATTGGATATACTTTTGATACAAATCGCGTTGAGGATTTTCCTGAAAGGAAATCACTAGACAAGCAATTTGACGGAATTAAGATTCATTTGTATATTATAGATATAAATAGTGATTATTGGGGAAGGCATATTCTCTTTCGCGATTTTCTGCGAAGCTATCCTGATGCGGCAAAGGAATACAATGATTTGAAACAAGGATTGGCACAATTGTTCAGAAATGACAGAAAGGCATATACTAATGGCAAATCAAAATTTATCAAAAAAATAGAGAAAAAAGCTCGAAAGGAATATAGCTGATTCAGTATCGTAATCCATGCTCAACATAGAATTTTAGTAATGTGAGGGCTTCTCCCCATCCAGTTGCACATTCAAGACATCGTACGTGACCTTCTGTTGAATCTTGATATCCGTGTTCCTTTACTGATACAACTGTTCCTTCTTTAACTTCTATAAAATCCATCTCAACTATTGTATAATGATCTTCCCACCACTTAAAGACAAAACGTTCTGGTAATTTGACTTCTATTATAGGAGCTTCTGTTTGAGTATTTACTTTATCTACGCCCCAATCAACCCATCGAAGAATGATTTTCCCACCTGGTTTACGACCAACAAAGTATCCCTTAGTAAACTACCCATCTAAACCTTCTGCAGTTGTCATTGCATCATAGACCTTTTCTCGAGGGGCACGAATTAACACTTTGTGAAGAATAGGAGCATCAAAAATTTTCATTTCATTACCTCCATTGTAAAATACTCATCTGATTATTAATTAATTACGAGTGACTTTCTTAATAAAAAAAAGAAAAGGTATCTAGAAAATAATTAAAGAAATTTTGGTGAGTTATTCATCCAAAATTCCATTCATAATCTTTTGCTATAGTATAAATCAATTGCATATTGATGAGCTCACCCATAGAACCATTTGACATCAAAATAGCACCATGACCTGTTGTAGGAGAACCTATAAGAAAGCAATTTGCCCCTGGTTCATTTCCTCCTGGATGGAGAAAGAATGAGTTTTTATCATTTCTCATCAAAAACACACCTAAGGCTTGATCAGAGAAACCCATTAATTCTGTTGGACCAAATGAACGTTGAGATTCAAACATTTTTCTAACCATGTTTTTTGACAATATTTTTTCAGATTTTCCATTATAAGTGTTCATTAGTTCTAAAAGAAATTTACTCAAATCAATTGAAGTACAGCTTAAGTTGCCATGTGCTAAAGCTGATGCGTGTAAGCCTTTATCCTTAGCTTCACCTTCAGCTGTATGTGGTAAAACAGCTCGTTGACTAAAATTATCAGGAAGCGGAAATTCTAATGTACTATTATTCATCTCTAGTGGTTCAAAAATCACTTCTTTCATTAATTGATGAAATGATTTCCCAGTAACATCTTCTAATAACTGTTGTATAATAGTATAGCCAATATTTGAGTATTGATGTTTTGATCCAGGAATAAATTCTACTTTTACAGGATCATTCAAAGCAGGTGATTCTCCATTTAATACTTGAATTAGTGTAGGAGTTTTCCCTTCTTCGTAACTAAACAAGCTGTCAGGACGGTTTATACCTGCCATATGTGTTAGTAATCTGCGAAGAGTAACTTTCTCTTTCTCAGTGAACTCATTCTCAGGTATTTTCCAGTTTTTTAGTTTAGTATTAATTTCCTCATCTAGGTCTAAAATACCATTTTCAACGAAGTGCAAAGCAAGAACAGCTGTTAGAGCTTTAGTCGTAGATGCAGCTTCAAACAAAGTTTCAGGAGTTAATTTTTTGTTGGAGTTCAAGTCTTGCACGCCTTCATGCAATGTCCAATCTATTTGAAAATCATTAATCACAACAATACTTAGACCAGGTACTTTGAATTGTTTCATTTTATCAGTCAATTTATCTTTCTCATCCCATAAAGGGATGGGTCTACCTTCGAATTTTATACCAACTAAGTTATTCACAATATTTTCTTTGTGTTTTTCAGCATCAGTCATTTTCAATCATCTCTATTGAATTCTATTTAGTAAAAGTAAAAGTAAATTGACCACTCTATTAGTATAATATGGTATTTTCTGACCAGTAATTAGAGAGAAATGCCAATGCAATCAAAGTTTTTTATAACATGAGCAATCTATTATGAGATATAAGGTGAAGAATTCCCTTTGACTTTTTTATTGATTACAATATTTACTAAATAGTAGTTTTAGATCAATTCCCATTCTTCTCTCTTTAATTCATATACAACTTTCTTTCCAACGATTTTATGTTTTAATTTTTTATTTATTCGAATCATATGTTTATTGCTTTGAGCATTACCAGTAAACCAGAATTTCGCATTTAGTTCATTCAATATCCTCTCTAAGACTTTATATTTTAAAGCTAAACCAAAACCATTTCCTCTATGTTCATGAACAACCCCTGTATCATCTTGTTCAACAAGATCAAGATCATATTTATTATAGAGAACTCTTGTGTGACCTACTGGTTCGTTAGTTTCTTTTTTGGCAATTGCATAACCAAAATTTCTATCACCTTTTTTAAGATTTAATTCAATCATAGACTTGTAACGTTCGGAGGTAATAACATTCTCCCCAAAAGACATTTCTTCTCGAGGCATATCGTTCCATATTCTCTCTACCATTCTGACATATTCCTCTTCATTGAATTTTTCAGCATAATCTAGACTTTCAAGCTCTACAAAAGTATAGCCTAATTATTCAATTCTTTCAGTTTCTATCTTTACAATCTCCCTTATTTCTTCTAGATTGAATTCTGATAAATCTGCAGCTCTAAAAAGTTCTTCAAAACAATTCTCGTGTTTAAATTTTTGTAGAAATGCTTCACCAATAGAACCCTCCTTTGTTGAAGCTGCTAAAGTTTTAATCTGAGAAGGAATTTGAGAAAATAACTTTCGTATAATCTTAGTACCAAATCCTTTTCTTCGATTTGTAGGAACAACATAAATTTGAAAGAATCCATGATCTAAATTATCATATTTTATATTCCAACCCGAATATCCAAATCCTATAAGTTCATCAAAGTCATTGAATGCGAATACAGTTATTGTTTCTTGTCCTGATGGTTTTGGTAAATCCCAATAATTACGATAATAATCTAAAGTAGGTGGTTCAAAAGGCAACCGTTCTGAATCGTAGCCTCTAATCATGCTTATCATTTTTTCATAATATTTCTCTGGTAAATCCTTCTTCTTTCCAATTATATACTATAATTTTACCAAAACTAACAATTCCTAAAGAGAAGAATAATGATAGTAATTTTAAGAATATCTACTTTTCCAAATTTGATTGGTCTAATTGTTATCTATTCAGTTTTTTAACCTCAAGTAAACATACTTAATTTATCAAAAAATAACTGAAATAATCTCAAAATAATAGTTAAATGATTTGAGAGATAGTTGAAAATATTTTATCATGAAAAGACTTTTTGATAACTTATTAGTTATAATATTGTTGTTTATTGAGTTTGGTGGATTAGAACTTTGACTGCTATATTGGATCCCAAAGAAGTCAAGAATTTTCTTAAAGATTTAGACAGTTTTAATCCAAAGGTTCGAGCAACAGCAGCTTTAATATTAGGAATTTATGGAAAGAAAGATAAGAAAATTGTTAATGCTTTAATGAAAGCTCTAAAGGATGATGATTTAGAGGTTCGTAAATGGGCAGCCTTATCATTATGTGAGTTGGGAGAAAAGAATATTAAGACTATACCTGTAATAGTAGATATTTTGAAAAAAGACAATAGAGATGACGTACGTACACTAGCAGCTGCTGCGTTGGGTGAAATGCAAAATCGAACTAATGAAACAGTTCCAGCTATACGTAATGCATTACTTGATGATAATTGGCGCGTTCGAGAACAAGCTTCTATAGCTTTAGATAAAATTGAAGGGAAGTTTAGAAGCTAAACTCAATTGTAACATTATTTCTTATCAGTAGCTTATTTTACATCACATTATCTCTGATAAATAATCAATAATGATTATTGATTGATGAAATCTATTGATTTAAGCGCACTCAAAATAGATATTGTTGCACTTTCCTTTTGCTTGCCATTACCCCATGAACCATCCTCATTTTGATTGTCTCTTATCCATGGAAGTGATAACAGAATGCCAATTCTCGATCCTTTAGTATTATATTTAGCAAAAACCTTCAGATGAATGAATGGTGTTAGATGGTATTTTACAAATTCATCCATAGTATGTTGATTAGTATAAGCATTGTAAAGCAAAACAACAAAACGCCATAAATGAGTTTCAGCTAAACGCCATAGTTTTTCATCCTTTACTTTGCTAAGAGCTTCAGTAGTTATTAATTCACATCCTTGGGTAATAATTGGTACCCATAAGGTGTACTCCACAATTTCTCCTTTCCTCTTTTGAGATAAACGAAGTAAGTGATTCAAAGTAGGTTGGCTTATAAGAAATTGTAAGTTTTTCACGCCTCCATGTTTAAACTCATACAAAGTTTGTCGTTCGAATTTCTCTACTTCTCTCATAGAATAAGGTTCCTTTCGAAACCAACTACTATGTCCATGTTGATAAGCACAATCACACCAATGACTATAGGTTAATGTTTCAAGAATTGTTTGTACTCTATCATGTGTTTCATAACCCAAAGTAAGCAATGCTTCTAGAACAAATGCATTAGGCCACATGATTCTTTGACCACAAGGATTATCATAGAGTTCATCAACATTTGTTATTAACTTCAATTCACCTTTAGGACGTTTCCGAAATCTATCTCGAGGACCACTAGTTTGTTCTTCTCTTATTTCAACAATATCAAGTTGCTCTTGTACTAATTCATCAGTTAAGAAAAACATTCCTGGATTGTGTTTTGATTCTGGACGATCCATTAGCCATTTTATAGCTTGTTGAATTTGAGGATAGTTACTACTCATCCCTAATTCAGCAAGTTCCATCAAATTTTTAGCCGTAGCAGTTACTAATCCTTCCCACGAACCATAGGAATCTTGGTTTGATAATCTATCTTGAATTAGTTCCTTTTGTAAATCTTCATCAAATGGTTCAGGAACATTCAAAATTTTTCTGGCTTTCCAAGCGCTAAATGATTTTTTATCTTTCCAAAAATTAACCAAATTATAGTTTAAATTGATGTCTTTTGATTTATCTATTAACTCATCCAATAAACTATCTGGATTTGCAAATGTTTTAACTTGCCTTATTACAGAATAAGGACTTTCAATATCAATGATTTTTGGTCCTTTACCTTTTTTTACGTTTATCTCGATTTTTTTTATCGCAACTGCATTGTGTCGTTCAATAAAACAAATATCTGTTCTTTTAGTAATCAACAATTTCTCTAAGGCTTTTAGAGGTAATTCAATTCTATTTCCATTTAATACATTAGCTTTTATACCAAAAGGTTTAGCAGAAAGAGTTATTTCTCCATTGTAATTTAGATAAGGTATTTGGTTATCAGTTAACTTTAGATATTCAACGATTTTCTTCTTTAGTTTGAAAATACCATCAGCTGAGATTTTTGTGAATCCTAATATTTGTGGTATTTTAGTTTCTAATCGTTTAGTCATTTTCATCCCTTTTAGTACTAGCTTTCTACTTTTTTTAGAAAGGTTCTAGCTATTCATTGGATGTGATTTCTAACTCAATAAAATTTCATTCTTTTATGCCTGTTTCTTCACTTCTACATATTAGTTTCTAATTTTAAAACTTAAAGATTGCTTAGTATTGAACGAAAATAGCGTAAGTACTGATTATTTTGAGCTACTTTCGTTGATGATATTAAAGAAAAATTAATAATTAATTGTGTAAGAGAAGCAATAAAGGTAGAAGAAGATAGCTTAGTATATTGCTAAAATAAATTTCAATAGGGTAAAGTCAATGTCCTCAAAATCTACTCCTATGATGAGACAGTATAAGTCCTTTAAGCGAAAATATCCAGATTGTTTAATACTTTTCCGAGTCGGAGATTTCTTTGAGCTTTTTGGTGCTGATGCGAAGCTTGGTGCGAAAATCTTAGGCATTACGCTTACTGCCAGATCTGGTGAACCACTCGCAGGTGTTCCTGCAAAGGCTGTCGATGCATATATGTTGACCCTAGTCAAACATGGGTACAAAGTAGCTGTCGTGGATCAACTAGAAGATGCAAGTGAAGCCAAAGGGCTTGTAAAAAGAGGTGTTGTGCGCATTTTAACTCCAGGGACAATTACTGAAACTGCAATGTTAGAATCGAATGAAAATAACTATATCATTTCCATTTTTGAAAAAGGGAAGAAATTTGGCTTAGCATTAGCTGATGTTTCAACCGGTGAATTCCGAGTAACTCATTTTATTGAGAACGAACCATTAGATGAATTATTGATCGAGCTAAATAGAATTTCTCCAACTGAATGTATAGTTTCTGAGAAACATAATTTGCCTGATAGTATTTTTGAGACTCTTGAAAATGTCATGATCTCTCCACTTGAGGATTATCGTTTTTCAAATGAAAGTTCTTATCAACTGTTAACAGAGCATTTCAAAACGAAGACTTTGGAGGGTTTTGGCTGTGAAGACAAACCACTAGCTATTTCAGCTGCTGGTGCTCTTTTGGATTACCTTATGGAGACTCAAAAGTCCAAATTAGACAATATCCGTAATATGTCTCTTTATTCAACAAAAGGTTATATGGTAATTGATCAATCATCCTTTAGAAGTTTAGAACTAACAAGAAACGTTAGAGATAATACCTCAAAAGGAACTCTAATTGAAATTCTTGACAAAAGCTGTACTTCTTTAGGTGGACGTTACATTAGAAGGGCACTTCGAAGACCCTTAGTTGATCCCCAAAAAATTAACGAGCGATTAGATGCAGTTGATGAATTAGTTGGCAATTCTTTTGCAAGAGAGGATCTACGCTCCGTACTTAAACCAGTGCAAGATCTTGAACGTTTAGCGAGTCAGATTTCGCTGAAAAGGGCGAATGCAAGAGATATCATTTCGATTAAAAATTCCTTGAAAGCAATCCCATCTATTACTAAGATACTAAAGACATTACAATCAAATGCACCTAAAAGGATCATTAAAGAATTATTCAACTTGAATCCTCTAATTAAAAAAATAGAGAGTGCAATAAAGGAATCTCCATCTGCTACTATAAAAGATGGCGGAATAATAAAAAACGGTTATAATCAAGAGGTAGATGACCTTCGGAAAATATCTGAAGGCGGTAGAAAGTGGATTATAAATTATGAATTAGAGGAAAAGACAAAAACAGGCATAAAAGCACTTCGAGTTGAATACAATAGAGTGCTAGGTTACTATATACAAGTAAGTAAGAATTACTTAAATTTGGTACCTGAAAATTATGTTCAAAAGCAAGAAGTAACAAGTGGAAAGAGGTTTATCACTTCGGAATTAAAAGATTATGAATCAAAAATTCTGAATGCTAAGGATCAAATTAATGATCTCGAGTATAAGTTGTTCTGTGAAATTAGGGATGCTGTGCATAAAGAAATTGCTAAAATTCTAGTAAATGCTGAAAAAATAGCTGAGCTGGATTGCTTAACAACTTTTGCTGAAATCTCCAGAAACAATGCTTATGTAAGACCAGTTGTAAACAATTCCTTTAAGATATCAATAAAAAAGGGTCGTCATAGCGTAGTTGAGAAGATGCTTCTTGATCAACCTTTCATTCCAAATGATGTTACAATGGATAACAAAACAGATCAGATTCTAATTATTACCGGTCCCAACATGAGTGGTAAATCTACTTACATTCGGCAAGTTGCTTTAACCGTACTTATGGCTCAGATTGGCTGTTTTGTTCCTGCAGAGAAAGCTACAATTGGAGTGGTTGACCGAATCTTTACTAGGATCGGTGCTTCAGATGACATTTCAAAAGGTCTTTCAACATTTCTTGTAGAAATGAATGAAACTGCTAATATCCTTAATAACGCTACTAAAAGGAGCTTGATTATTTTAGATGAAATTGGTCGAGGAACTTCTACTTTTGATGGTGTTAGCATTGCTTGGGCTGTAGCTGAATATTTGCACAATTCAAGTAATTTGGGCTCAAAAACCCTTTTCGCTACTCACTATCATCAATTAATCGATCTCGAAAAATATCTCGAGCGAGTAAAGAATTACAGCATACAAGTGAAAAAGAAAGAAGACAAGATTCTATTTCTACACAAGATTGTTCCTGGTGGCACAGATAAGAGCTACGGCATACAGGTTGCAAAGCTTTCTGGTATGCCTGATGCAGTAATAAACAGGGCAAAAGAGCTTCTGCAATATTTAGAGTACCAAACTTCGACTGGTGAAATTAGAGAGGATGATGCAATAGCACCAAAAACAGCTTCAGTCCAAACAAATCTTTTGGGTCAAATTACTGAAGGATTGAAACCAAGTAGTAGTGATCTAACTTTGATGAAAAGTATCTTCCATAAATCTTCTAGAAACGAAAAAGATAGAATTAATGAAGAAATTGTTGAGGAGTTTCAAGAAATAGACATTGATAATCTATCACCTCTTGAAGCTTTAAATAAGTTGAATAGTATAAAAGAACGGATCAAGAAAAGCTACAAACAACTTGAAAAATAGAATTGGAGTGAATGACATTATCACTTCGAAGCATTAGATGCATCGATTGGTTGAACCAAGTCTGGTGTTTGTGTTCTTTTTTCGTCCTCATCTACATCACAAACATCAAACTTTCTACTTCTAGCACTATGTAGCGAAAGTATGATGGCTCCTGCAGCTATGATTGCCAAGGCAATTATTCTTCCAGCCATAAAACCAAATTTCTTTTCTGTGAAATAAAAGCTCCATTCATTAAAAATCAGGATTCCACCAAATACAGGAGTAATCATAGCTAAAACCGCGAAAATAGGTGCTACTACAACTGCTTTACCTCTTTGATAGGCAACTTGCAAATAGATGGTAGCAGTTGCATTTAACAAAATCATTAGTACAAAAATCACCCACCACCCCCATCTAAGAGAAGCTTCTCTAAGAACATCTCCATCTCTAAAATCAGCTCCCCCCATATAAGCTCTCAAAAATATAGCCCCTAAAGCATCTGTAATTCCTGCTGAAATGCTGAACAAAATATCAGCATTAGCAAATTTACGACTTATACATACAACAAGAAGTAGAATGGAAATAATGAACGCTACTATAAGAAAAATTATTGAACTTAGTTTTGATATATTCTCAAAAACAAAGTTCAGATTGTATTCCACTTCATCACTTGGACTTGTGACACCTAAAACAACAATTCCAATTATAATTGCTATAATTCCCATCATTTCAACTTTTGTGATTGGCTCTTTCAAATAGAAATATGAAAAAATGATTAATGCTACCATACCAACACTCATTAGTGGAGTTATTATCGATACAGAAGCGAAATCTAGAGCCATTGCTAGAAAACCCCATTGTATCTGAACTAAAAGAAATCCGATAAGCCATGTCTTGTTTGTAAAGAAGTTTTTCATATTTTGACCAAAACTTTGTTTTTCAATCTTCGGTAAACAAGCAGCACCCTTCTTCTGTAATCCCATGCCTATATTCAGCATTGAGTATGATAATATCCCTAAGAAAATTGCTAATACTATAATTTGTGCCATCTAATTTTACTCCGAATTATAACGTCAAAATTGTCTAAAGTTACTTTTTCTTATCAATAAAGCTAATGCCTATTTATCTTTTTTTGGTGCTTGAATTAGATAGTTAACAAGAGCTAACTAGCATCTAAAATATCGTAGAGGAATTTATTAATCAATTTGAAAGTATTAATTAAGTAAGAGTGTCAATTTTGAGTTCATCACTATTATTAAAAATCATTATCTACCAAAGGAATTGGGGTAGCTATGTCGTCTAAAAGGACAACCATTATTCAACTTGATAAAAAAACAATCACCAAAATAGCTGCAGGTGAAGTTGTTGAGCGACCTGCATCTGTTGTTAAAGAATTAGTTGAAAATTCGCTTGATGCATTTGCTACTGTAATTTCAGTTTTCATTAAGGGACATGGACTTGATGAAATAACGATCGTTGATAATGGAATAGGTATGAGTAAAGAAGACGCTGCGCTATCATGGAAATCCCATACAACGAGCAAACTAAAAACTATAACTGATTTGGCCTCAATCGAATCTTTAGGTTTTAGAGGGGAAGCTTTAGCTAGTATTGCTTCAGTATCTATGATGGAGATTGTTACTAGAAAAAAAGATCAATCAATTGGAACTATTGTAAGAATTAAGGGAGGAGAGCTCGAGCTATTTGAAGAAAAAAACTGTAGACCTGGCACTATAATTACGATAAGAAATTTGTTCTATAATGTTCCAGCAAGAAAGAAATTTCTAAAATCAAAAACAACTGAATTGGGTCATATTATTGAAATTGTTACAAGGCAAGCTTTGATTCGACCAAATATCCATTTTAAGCTTCAACATGATAAGTCAATCCTATTGAATAGTCCAAAGAGCTCAAACACAATAGAACCATTTATAGCTGTTTTTGGAATAGAAATGACAAGAAAAATGATACCAGTATTATATAAACATGATGGGGTAGAAGTTTCTGGTTTTACATCAATGCCTGATCTTTCCCGTTCAACAAGAGATCATGAAATGTTTTATGTGAATAAACGCTTTGTAAAAAACAAAATCCTATCAGAAGGAGTTGAGGAAGCGTATAAAACTTTACTTATGAAAAAAAGATATCCTGTGACACTTCTAAATATTGAACTTGAAACCTCTGAAGTTGATGTTAATATTCATCCAACAAAAAGGGAAGTTAGATTTGGTAATGCTTCAAAGATATTTGATGTAGTTAAAAACGCAATCTCAGAAGCATTAAGTTCAACTGAACTATGGCGAGATGAGAAGCTATTATTGAAAGGAACATCAGAGCAAGTATCTCTTGCAATGGAACCTGTTAAAGAAATAGTAACTAAAACTACTAAACAAATCGATACTAGCTCATCACAAACATCAGTAGATGCACAACTTACATTTGAAGCTGAAGATGATTCAATAAAAGTAAAACATAAACAATCATTACATACGGAATCTAGAGTTGTTGTGTTTTCAGATTCATTCTGGATGAAACCCTTAGGTCAAGCATTGAATCTTTATGCTTTATGTGAAACTAATGAAGGCATTGCAGTTGTTGACATCCATGCTGCACATGAACGTGTTAGGTACGAACAATTAACAGAAAAACTCCAAAATTCTAAACTAGAAATTCAAGAATTACTCCAACCAATAACTTTTCAGCTAACAAGTGAGCAAATAGCTTTCTTAAAGGACTACTTGCATCAATTTAAGAAGATAGGAATTAATTTCGAATTATTTGGTGGGAAGACCTACATCGTTCGTAGCTTACCAGTCTCTATGGATCTAGTTAAAACTGAAAATGATATTAAAGACTTCATTGATGAAATGAGAAAAGATGTTGTCAAAATTGGTGATATAAATGAAAGAATAGATCTCATTCTAAAGACAATGGCTTGCCATTCAGTTGTTCGTGGAGGAGATGCGGTTGACATTTCTAAAATACTTTCTATCTTATTTGAGTTAAAGAATTGCAAAAATCCATTTACTTGCCCTCATGGTCGACCAACCATTATTAAAATATCAGAAAAGACACTAGAAAAAGAGTTTGGACGAATTGTTTAGGAATTTCTGAACAATTATTTTTCATAAAAAAAAGCTAATTTTTCATGAATATTTCAGTTTTTGCTGAACAGTTCATTTGCTTGGAAAAACTGTGTATTTATTAAATTATTTGCTAAAAAGATAAACGAATCATTTAAAGTATAAATAATTTTTTAATGTTTCCAAAAAGTATATATTCTCTCATTCAAAATAAAACCACGACTCTATGTTCCAAGCTACAGCTAGGAGCAAAGATTTAGCCTAAAAAAATAATAGGAAGATGTTCGAATTATGAAGAAGAGAAAAATTTTAGCTGCAGTAATGTTTCTAGTTATGTTTTCTAGTGCATTTGCTGTTGCTAGTACTTTTAGACAAACATCAGGTAACTCAACTACTATTTCTGACACCGAATTAATAAATCCAGATGCCGTAACTCCTTGGGGTTCCAAAGGTATTTGGATGTATGACAATAGTACATATGGTCCAGGAATCACTGTAGATGCTAATCTTGATGATTGGGTTAACAATCCACATTACGATTTCAATGGTGTTGACACCTATCTGTGCTACACAAGCACCCATGTTTATGTTGCAGTTCAATGGGCTGATTCAACAATCGACAATACCGTTAGTTTGTGGAACAAGACAGGTAGTACGGAAGATAATACCACTCATGCTATTTGGGACCAATTTGATGGTTCTGATGACATGTTAACTGTTGGTTTCTCTAAGGGAAAAGCTTCAGACTATTGGGTCTGGGCAAACTCATTCAGAGGAGATGCTAACTACGCTTATGAAATGACCAAAGCTGGTAAAGCTGATGCTGGTGATACTTCATTCACCCGAAATATTGATACCGTTACTGAGGCAAAAGGTTGGTTACAACCAAAAACGGATAATTTTTCAGTGGCGATAGCTAATCAGGATGCTGTTGCGAATCTTACTGTTTACAAGGGTTGGTTTGAAAAAACTCCTCCAACTTTAAGTCAAACAGATGTTGCTATTTCTCATACATTTAACGTATCAGGCAATGACATGCATATAATAGAATTCGCTAGACTATTAAACACTGGTCAAACTGACGATATTGTATTTGACTTCTCCACATTATCAGATTATTCATTCTGTGTTGGAGCAGCTGATGGAGATGATGCAGAAGACATGATAATCGATGTTGAATGCTACGTTCTATCAGGAGACAACGACAATGCAGCTACATTCACCTGGAATGCTATTACTGACACAGTTAACGAATCACTCTTAGTTACTGGTACTGCATATGACGATTACAGAGCATCTGAAATACTCGTCAACCTAGAATTAGAAGGATCGTGGAGACTTGCTGAAATTAACTATATCACAGGAGACTGGAGCGTACTATACCAATTCAATAAATATCAAATGCCCCTAGGATTCCAACAACTTAATGTTACATTCGCTCCAAAATACGAAACACCATTTGTAAAATATCAAAATGTAACAATTAGTGATGATTTAGCACCAGAAATTATTGGTATAGTCGATTTAAATGAAAGATACCCAACTGGTCTAGATAATGACACTGATTATGTTACTGTAACAGTTGGTGTTAAGGATGACTATACTTATGTAGATGAGCTTTCAGTTCTATTGTACTACTACAAAGATGATGACATTGCTAAACAGATCCAAATGATACAATTCTCATCTGGAGGATCAACCTACGATGCAAACATCTCATTAACTGATGCATACAACGCAAGCGCAATGAATAACTACACATACTTCGTACAAGTATTTGATTCAGCCAATAACAAGATAACATCAGATTATTACTGGTTCATTCTTGGTGAATATACACCCGCAACAGCTGGATTTGGTATCATATTAGGTATCTTCGGACTCGCTGGTGCAAGCTTCATAATATACAAGAAATTCAAGAAATAAAGTTAGGAACTCCGTTCCTTACATTTTTTCTTTTTTTTTTATTTTTTACCTATTCATTGTGAGATTTCTATTTTGAGATTTTTGTTTTTCAAAAACCAAAGAAACTTTTTAATTCGTTTCAAGAAGATTCGGGAAGAATTAATAAAAGATAATTTTTATTCTATTTAATGATAGGAGCATTAGTAATGTCAAAACAAAAAAAACCAATAAAAACTAGCACAAAGAAGAAGGCTAGTCCTACCAAAAAAACAACATCTACTGCAAAAAAGAAACCAACTGCAAAAACATCTTCTACTAAGAAAACTACTACAGCAGCCACTAAAAAGACTACAACAAAGAAAGCACCAACAAAGAAAAAAACTACAACTACCAAAGCAGCAACAAAAACTACTACTGTGAAGAAAACCATAACTAAGAAAGTTGTAAAGAAGAAAGCTACTGCAAAAGCAGCTAAAGTTGAAGGTCCACTTGAGTTCTATCTAAAGGCTGGAGAAATTGCTATAAAAGTTAAGGAACTCTTAAGAAGCAAAGTCAAGGTTGGAGCTTCAGTTCTAGAAGTATGTGAAGCAGGTGAATCAAAGATAAAAGAATTAGGTGGACTTTGGGCGTTTCCACTGAACATATCTATCAATAATGTAGCAGCACATTATTCCGCACAACCAGAAGATGAATTAGTAATTCAAAAAGGAGATATTGTGAAGGTTGATTGTGGTGTTCACGTAGATGGTTATGTTGCAGATACTGCTTTTACTGTTTCTTTTGGTCAAGATCATAAAGATATCATTAAAGCTTCAGAAGAGGCTACAAAAGCTGCTGTTGATTTAATTCGTCCTGGTATGACCACAGATAGAATTGGCACAGCAATTGATGATATTATTCGTTCATATGGTTATAGACCAATAAGAGAGCTAAGTGGTCACCAATTAGATCAAAATCTTCTTCATGGTCCAATAACCATTCCAAACGTTAAAGGAACTAAAGGAATAAGATTAGAAGAAGGTCAAGCCTTTGCAATTGAAACTTTTGCTACGTCTGGAACTGGTAGATTGATTAAGGGTGATATTAGATGTTATATTTTCCAGTTAAATCCTTTCAATATTCCACTACGTCTTGAATCTGCTAAAAGAGCAAGGAAAGTTATACTTGCAAATTATAGGTATTTTCCATTCACAACACGATGGATTGCCAAAGAGTTACCAATACCATCAACAAAAGTTGCTTTAAACTACTTAGCCAATAAAGCTCAAATAAAACGATATCCAGTTCTTAGTGATATAAAAGATTCAATAATTTCACAATCAGAACATACAGTATACTTAACTGGAAATAGTAGAGTGGTCACAACTCAACCAAATCAATAGTAACAGTTGTTGATTTGAAAATTAGTAAAAATTTATACAGACTAATTTTCAAATTTATTTTCTTTATTTTTGAGTAACAAAATATCATATCATAAACAAAGGTTTCTTAAGTTACAATATTACATATTTTATATTGCTCAAGGTGATTACAAATTTGATTTCTAATGCTACGGATACGAATTATACTCTATTTTCTTTCGATGAATTTAGAACTAATTTACAAGATGCTATGACAAGAATTGATTCCACTATTAAGACATTTAAAGCAAAGGATGAAGCTGGTGAATCGGTAGCCAAAATTTATTTGTACTTGTACCAAGGAATTTTTGCAATAATTGGTGCAGAAAAGAAATATCGTGCAGGCGACTATAATAGTGCTGCAAATGAGTACAGTGAAGGAGGCAAAATGATTACCAGATTTCAAAGAATGAGCACTGGTTTTACAATAGAGTTTCAACAAGAAGCTGAGAGACTCGATCTGTTCGCAAAAGGCAGATTATTTGAATGTCAAGCACTTAAGAAAGGAACAAAACTTGATGATCAAATTGCTAATTTAATTGAAGCGATTAATTCATACACTCTCGAAGTAGAAATAGTGGAAAAGATCAAGAAATTACTTCCAATCTATAATGCTAAAGCAAGAACCAATTTTGCACAAGGACTTGTTAGTAGGTTGGAAGGCCAAAAAGCAGTAACTGAAAAGGATATTCGGTTAGCAAAGAGAAAGCATTTAGACGCCTATAGATTATTTGTCACTGCTACATACTATAATCCGTCTTATAGTATTTGGGTAAGTGAACAAAATAATACTATAAAAACAACGTTGAACTTTTTAGTAAAAGAAAAAGCATCAAAAATCTGGGGACTAGCTTATCGTTTGTCTATTGAAGGGAAATTTACTGAGAGTGGTGAGAAATGCAAATTTGCTTCTAAACTTTATGCCCGTGCGAGTAAATTATCATCAGATTCAAAGGATTCAACACTGCTAATGGCCTATTCACATATGTTAATAGCCAGTATGTATGAATCAAACGCAAATGAATTACTGAAAAATAAAAATAATGCAAAGGGTGCAACAAGAAAATTCGAGCTTGCATTTAATGCCATGAAAAAAGCTATTGAGATGTATCCAAAAAGAGATGTTGATGAGCTTATAGCTGTAAGATGGAGTGCTCAGATGCAATACTACCACGGTCATTTTTATCAATCACAAGGGATTTTTAATCTAGATAATGAAAAGTACACTGAAGCACTTGATTTCTTTAATCTAGCAAATGATGCATTTCAAAAAGGATTAAAAGAAGCAGAAAAAACAAAAGAAACCAGCCTTCTTAAGTTACTTCAAAAATCAGTTGCTGAAGCAAAGGGCTATGTTGGTATGTGTAGGACTGTTTTAGATTAAGTTATGTTCATAAAGAGAATTTTAAAAGGAAAGAGAAAGAATTAGGTAATGATGAAAATGGTTGAACACCCTCCTTGTCCTGAATGTGAACGCCCAATGAACTTTGTTGTTGCGAAATTATCAGATGATGAAAAACCAAGACCTGAAGATGTAAAATCAGGATGGTACTGTCCAGACTGTGGGATATTTAGACCTTCTGAAATGACTGGTGAAATTGATCTTCAAAAACTAGATATCGATGTAAAGGAAGCAGTACGTATTACTTCATCTGCAGCAATTTTCATCCCAGACGAATGGGTGTTAGAGGATAAAACAGATGAAATTGATTCAATTCTTAAGGATGTAAAATAATTCTATAGAAATAGAATTAGTATTAGGTGATTATTTAATCACCTTAACTTTTAATTCTAATCTTCATTGTCTTTAAAATGAGTTTTGCAATCATTCAAAAGAAGTTTAGCAGTCTCAGTTGGGACATCTAACCTTTCTGAAACTATATCTGCAGAAATTTCAGGATTGTCAGCTAAGAGGATGTCCTTAATATAAGATAGCTGCCCCTTATAGAGTGGTTTCTTTCTAATACTAATGAAATCTTTTGCAGAAATCTTTTTCTTAACTACTGCCCCTTCATTGTTTCTCCCTTTTTCTGCGATCGTATTCATTGGAACTGTTGTATCAAAGGATTGTCTAGTTGTCATATTTTTTCTATTAACTCCTTGCTATAAATCTGTCAAGTTTAACACTTTGTGATTTTTGCTTTTAAAGTAAAGCAATAATCGAATATTTACTAGTTAAAATATACCAATGCATATTGCGCTACTTTAAAACTAAATCAGCACCACATTAAACCACTTACAAAAATGAGTATGAAGTATTTAAAAAACTAAGGTAATACTCGGTTAAGACAGAAAAAGAAAAAATTAAGCAAAGACACCATTAAAGATGTCTTTTGCTTTATCAAGTAGTTCAAGGATTTCCTTGCACTTTTCTAATTCTACTGTGGATTGTTTACTTTTGCTGGATTGAGCCATTAATAGAAGTCTGCTTACAGATGAATTTGCACGTTGTAATTCTATACCAAAGAATTTGATATTTTCCTTGCGTGTCCAAATTCGTCCACCTTTAGTGGTGACGATCTTTTCACCTTTATCATTTGTTGTCACTTTTGGAACAAACTTTTCCTTCTTAGGTTTTGCAACTTTCTTCTTGGTTGCTTTATCGACTGGTTTTTTACCAGTTGATTTGTTACCTGCTTTTTTAGCAGTGTTCTTGCTCTTTGTTTTAGAGGATGTTGTTTTTGACATCGCATTTTTCTCCAAGATTTATTTTTGTCGGTTCACCAACACAGAAACAATGGATTCATTATTATATAAAGGTTTAGTTGAATAAAGAAATATTTTTTTTATTAAACAAATGATGATTTGATTAAAGAATTAATGGTTGATTTATTCAAAAAAAGATAAGATTTAAGAGGTGGATATTAAGATGTTCCTTTAAGAATCAAACTCCCTCAAGGAAAAGGAAATTGGGGATGAGAAATGGTCTGGGAGAACCAAGTGAGATCTCCCAAAAATTAACTTGTAAGGTAATTAAAATGATGAAGAAAAAAATAAAAAAGAAGAAAAAGGAAGAAAATGAAAGTTGGGTCTTTCAGAGATTCAGACCAACAATAAAAGGATTAATGGTTTTCAGATATGAGAAACGATTTGATACATTAGAATCAGGAGAACAAGAAGTGGTCAAACTTCTTTTGCAAAATTTATCTGAAAGAGTAGATGAAGTGATAAAAAATTTAAGAGAGGAATGAAAAATGAGTGAATTAAAAGAAAAAAATAAGAAGTCTAGGAAACTTAAAAGACTTGAAAAAGAATTAAAGGAAAAATTCCCAGAAATTATTATTGACAAAGAATTATTAAGATTAGTGTGATCGGTTCCAAATACAAAAGAAAATAAATATCTTAAGAAACTTGTTAGAGAAAAATATGAGTAATCAGAAAAAATGAGGAGAGTTTAAAAAATGAAAGAAAAAAGATATACAGAAATAAAATTTTATGACGGAAAAACACATGTAAATTCAATTCATTTCGAATATGATTTAACACATTACACGAAAACTGAACTTCTAAAAAGAGGTTGGACTGTAGCACTAATAGATGAACTATTGGGACAAGCAGATAAAGAATATCAGAACAAATACAAGAAAACAGTGAGATTGTTTGAAAGGAAGAGAGTTTTAGAAGCAGAAAATTCTGATACATTTCTAACAAAACGAAAACGGAAAAAATAGTGGAAGATTTCTTTTTCTAATCTGCGGATACTTTTACTATACAAACTTAAATACTAGTTGTGAAGTTGTTGGTTGACGAATTAGAAATCGAGCATTGTCGAAACACCAAACAAATTAAATTGAGGTGAAAAAGACAATGCCTTATTGGTATATTTATGAAAAGCAAAACAAACAAAATAATGGCACAAATGCTGTTAAAAAGTGTGTTCTCATTATTGAGAACGAAGATGTTGATAAATTAAACAACATGCAAGAACCAAAAGAACAAGATGATTACTTAAATCATCTAAAAATAAAACAAAGAGAAGAAGATAAAAGAAGAGCAGAAGAACTCAGGAAAAAGATTAAAGGAAGAAAGATTTTTTAAAAAATAATAATTGAGGAAGTTTAATTTAATCTTCTTCCTCTTTAATTCTCTTTTTCTCATCATCCCATTCTTGTGCCATTTCCGCTTCTTCTTGTTGATATTGGTCAAATTGATTTTGTTGTAATTCTTGTATTAATTTTGTTTGCTCTTCCATTTTCTTGATTAGATCCTCAATAACTGGGTCATACTGTTCTTTTAACCCAAGCAGTGTTTGTTCAAGTTCTCTGTTTCTATTTCCTAATCGCAGTAGTTCACTTTCTAGGTCTTCAAATTTTTCATAATCATAAGTTAGGTCGAAAAGAATTCCACATGCTTTACGATACTCTTCATTGAAGTATTCTAAATCAGAAATATCATAGGCTCTTTCAATTCCACCAACATGTCCCATCATTAATTCTTTATCATAGTGCTTTAGCATCTTCTTTGCACGTGTATTGAAACTATTTCTAAAATCGGCAGTTGTGACATGAAATCCTAAATTGTTATAATTACACAATCTAGTTAGAATGTTTGAAATTGTTTTATTGCTCAACCGTTGAAATGGAAATTCTTTCTGAGTAAAAATTGGCATATCATCTTTTATTTCTTTGTCAAGTGTTGCGGATACTATTTGTAACCACTTACTGATTAGTCGCAGGCTCTGTTTTCCAAAACATGCTAGGAATTCAACATTAGTTTTTGTTCTAGTGTGAACAATAACAGCAACATCATTAACATCGTTTGGATTACTAATGTTTAGAAATGGTTTTAGATCGCTGTAATTCAAACTGACCATATCTACACCGTTCATTCCAGATTCAAAACAGGTCATAATTACCATTGAATCTCGCAAGTCGGCAACTTCTAATAATTTTCTTATAAGATTTTTATCAACAAGTGTTTTACCTGTTAACATTAATTTCTTACCATTCTTTCTTGTAAGATTTGGTAGTTCAATGTGTATTCTTCCTATTAAACGATAGAATCGAAGTAAAGTAGAAATTGTATAGTATTTTGTTTTTGCATTAATTGTATCTGCGAAATCGTGTATGTAGTCTTCAACTTCTTCTTCAGAAATATTTTTTGTTTCTTCAATTAATTCTGAAGGATTCATGTTTCTAAATTTACAGTATTTAGCAATCTGTCTATTTGCATTTCTTTTTGTTCCTTCAGATTCACCAACTTTGCGTAGAAATCTCTTCATAACAATATCGTCTTCAAATGCCAGTGGTTGTTTTTTGTAATAGTGCTTCTTAAATGGAACTCCAAGAAAAATCATGAAGGTTTTAACCATGCTAACAATTGTTTTCTTGCTTGTTTCTTTGAGTGCCACTTTCGAATCAGATAGAAATTTTTGAAAGTGTTCATCTTCATTTAAACCACTTGCGACAAGTTGGTCAACATCTATGCTTCTCCATTTTAGATATCTAGTAATGTTTGTGTTATAAGATGGAGTAGATTTCTTTTTTAATCCTTTTAGGAATTGTTCTAGTTTTTCGGACATAATTTTTACCACGAGATAATTATAAATCTTCGTAATAATAAAGGTTACGTTTAAGGTTAAAATAACTCAATATTACACGTCTATTTAAACCAGTGCCTCTCAGCACATACGCTTTTCAAGGTTTTCGGTCAATCCAACTACTCAAAATTAATTAGATACCTTTTAATCAAATGATTATCCAGATAAAAATAGAACATAATTAGGTTGATAAGTTAATGAGTTACTTTGAGAAATCAATTGGTCGTGGTAATCTCTGGACCTTAATCATAGGATTAACACTAACAATATGGGGAACTGTTGCTTTAGTTTTCCAAATAAGATTTGGTAGAGATATTCCTGGTTCATATTGGCTTTTGATTCCAGGCAGTATCATTTTAATTGCTGGAATTTCTAACATTTTCACCTATAGATATAATAGAGAAAAACTGCTAGAGGCACTAAAATCATATGAACGAGTTAGTATGAAGCAATTAGCAAACGAACTAAATATGAAAGAAAAAGAAGTAAAAGAAGTACTAGTCGATTTACGAACTGAAGGTAGACTAAAGGCTTCCTTTGACCCAGAGACTGGTGATGTTTTTGTTTTAGAAGTAAAGGGTCAATCACCAATGGCTGTAATACCAGTTTCTTCCTCTGGATTACCAGAACATGAAGCTAATATTGCTAAAACCTATAAATCTTTACCAGATCAAGGATTTTGTCCATACTGTGGTTCAATGATTAAACCTGGAGACAGTTTTTGCAATAATTGTGGAGCATCTCAAGAATAAGCTAGTTTTTAGTTTTACTCCACAAAATTTCTCCATTTTTTTTCATTTATATAAAAAAAAATTAATAGTGTTTTTGTCATAATATAGTACTGATGATAGGTTAAGCCTTTCCAGAGGGTTGACGGTAGCTGGATTCTTCTTGCAATGACCGTTGATGCAAGGACAGGCACACACTGGATTCGCATGAAAGCATTGATTGGATATCGACGGCTTTAAACGGCTCATTTCTTAGCGTAAGCTTGTAGCTTAGCGATGAGGAAATAGTCAACCCGAGTCGCCAACACAATTAAGCTGCTTTCAAACCGAAGAAGTGATAAACACACTCCCGCCTCGAGAGAACACAGTTGAGAAAGAACAACTCTTCTCTATGATACTAGTGTGTTAGTGTGTCGGGGGACAACATTTCTTCACGATTTTCTTGTTACTACTTGTAAAGTTGAAAGATTAGAAACCATTTTAAAGACTGATATTTTATCACTATTAAATATTTCAAAATACAGTGGTTATACATGTCAAAATGGCGCAATTTTAAATTAAAAACAAGATCTTCTTACAAAAAACTAATGCAACCTTTTGGAAACTTCATTGGCAAAATGGGGATTTCACCTAATGCAATTACATTGATCTCAGGAGTATTCGCAATAGCAGCAGCTATAATGTATTCATTTAATGGACGTGTTGGTGAATTTAGATTTTGGTGGTTAATTGGTTTTGCATTAATGTTTTTTACAGGTTTTATTGATGTTGTTGATGGATCTGTTGCACGTGCTACTGGAAAAACCACTAAATTTGGAAGAGTATTAGATCCTGTTATGGATAGATTCGCTGAATTTTGTTTTTTAATAGGAATAGCCATTGGCGTTTATACTTTCGAACCTCTAGAACAGTA
Source organism: Candidatus Heimdallarchaeota archaeon (assembly GCA_019058275.1). Lineage (GTDB taxonomy): Archaea > Asgardarchaeota > Heimdallarchaeia > JABLTI01 > JABLTI01 > JABLTI01. The sequence continues at coordinate 29,724 of JAHLVW010000083.1, read as the reverse complement.
TTGGTCTGGAATATCAGCTATACCAGTTAGTGTATGGTGTTTGTTTTGCTTTGCAGGTATGATATTCGCTAGTTATTCTCGAGCACGAGGAGAAAGCGTTGCTCAAGTAACTATGGAAAGCGTAGGCATTATGGAACGCAGAGAAAAACTCATCATCTTGATCATTGGTAACATTCTCTATCATTGGTTTAATGTCGCGTTGATTTTAGCAATTATACTTGTAGGATTACTGTCATTTATCACCACTATCCAAAGAATGTTCTACATAAGAAAATTAATGACTGAAATAGGAAATGACGATGAAACAGAAAAGGTAGATGAAACAGAAGAAAGTGATATTGCTAAAGCAAATTAGTTATTTATAGCAAATTTTATTTCTATAATAACAAAATAGAGATGTAGAACTAAGTGTAGCTTAGGAGCAGAATAAAAATGTCATTCAGAGTAGAACGATCTCACGTTGTGTTTAAACATTTAATTCATGTTGGTCCAGATGTTGATGCTGAAGCAGTTGCAGATATTGCTGCCAGAAGAGACTATACAAAGCAGACAAGGCAAATTCCAACACCAAAAGGACCATTAAAGGAATATCTTTTCCGTCCTAAAACAAATCCACAATCACTAATCGTTTTCTCTAGCAAAGGGTTCGTTATAGATGCACAACCTAGTGAAAACGTTTTACCACTTTTTAGAGATGCTTATGACTTTTACGAGAAAGTTCTAGGTGACGAAGCAATGACAGCAACAGTGCTAATGGATATAAACGCAAAAATCGAAGTTTTTTCACCAGTACCAGTTAAAGAATTCATAAACAAATTATATATTTCAGATGTTTCAAACTTGAGTTTTAGTGGTAAAGAATTATACCCACATGGAATTACTTTAGCATCTGGTTCTGGGAAATTTCCTGAGGAGTTTATCCAAATAACAATTCAACCTCTACCTAAAGATCCACAAAGAAGACTAGCTGTAATGGCAGTATATAGATCTACAGAATTAGATGATGCTTTAAAGTACATTGAGAAAATAGATGGAAACATCACTAAAATTCTTGAAAAAATATCTGCAAAATAGATTCACTAATCATTTTGTATAAACAGATTGTATTAGCAATTTCCTTAGATTTACAGAGGTGTAGACATTGAAAACAGATGATTGGAAAATTGCACAAAAATCAGTAGCAGAATTTCTAGAGAAACACTACTTTGGAACAAAGGAAGAAGTTTCTCTAAAAAGTGGAAAGAGAATGGATATTTTAGCCCAAAGAAAAATCGGAAATGAAGTCTTGCATGTTATTGTAGAAGTAAAAAACTGGCAAAATGTGACTCGAAAAAAAGAATCTGATTTTTGTAAGCAAATAATTGATTATTTGATTGAGTATGCCATGGAAGAAGCATTGAGAAAAGAATCTTCTGACAAATGGCATAAAAGCTCCAAAAAGATTCGTGATAAATTTCTTGGTATTCTAGTCCTAACAAAGGATGCTCATTTCACTTATCGCAAAGTCTCTCAACATTTCTTTGCTAAAAATAAACACATACAGGGAATACCTTTCAGAGAACAAATTGCAGGAAATATTTTACTCTACGTTTCAAGATTTGATTACCTTTCTAAGGTTTTCGAGGATTTTGGTTTCCCGCTTTACCAAGAACCATCGATTTTGAATTGGTTTTAAAATCCTAAACTCTAAGTTCTTAATGTATCATTTATTAGTTTCCTAAAGATAATACAAAGATTAAAATTAGTAGAGTTGAACAGAAACCTACAAAAAAACACATGTAATTGGAATAAGATAGAATGACTTCTATAAAAATCCCTAAAGAAATTACTGAAATTTTTCCATATGAAAGAATAAGACCTATCCAAGATAAGCTAATCTATACTACTTATTCTTCATTGAAATCCGGTAAAAATGTCATTATTGAAGGAGCTAATGGTTTAGGAAAAACAGTAGCCACATTGACTTCATGTATTCCTATTGCACGTGAAAAGGAATTGCAGATTATTCATGTTTGTAGAACTAACAAACAAGCAGATCGGGTGATTGCTGAATTAAAGGAAATTGCAAAAACAACACCTATCAGTGGAGTTTCTTTACGAGGAAGAAGGGAGATGTGTCCACACCCTTTAGTTCAAAAGCATGCTGATGATGCAGCAACAGCATCTGTTCTTTGTGGACAATTAAAAAAATTAAGAAAGTGTGAATATCATAATCGCATGTCTGAGACTCTCCCTCACATGAAAAATGTGCTGAAAGTGCTCAAAACAATTCCTTCCTCAAGTACAGAGATTAATGATTTATGTGAGGAAAGTAGAATCTGCCCTTATGAATTGATTTTGAAATTAATTGAAGATGTTGATGTTATCGCAGCAAGCTATCAGTACATTTTCAATCCATCTATTCGTGAAGTTTTTATGAATAAAGTCTCTAGAGCAATGGATGAAATCTTGCTAATTGTTGATGAATGTCATAATATAATTGATACATCCATTAATATCTCAAGTGATCAATTAAGTCTCTATTCTGTAAGGCAAGCTTTGAAAGAAGTGAAAGCTTTTAGTAAGCACGAATTTTTGCGATTAGTTAGGTTTCTAGCAGAGCATTTAGAAGAGAATAAGCAAAGAATGGATATCGAGATAAAAATAGATGCTAAAGATCTTCTTATGAAAATGTCTCGAGAAGTAGATATGACAATTGATCTTGATTATGCTGACAAGTTTATTAGTGCAGGAATGAAAATACAGAGAGAATACTTAGCCCGAAATAAACCCCCCCGATCCTATATTCATCGTATCGGGCAATTCTTACGTAAATTAATTGTCACAAAAAACCGTTCAGAATTCTTGCATTTATTAACAAATTACCAGACTAGAGGTGAAGGTCGGGGTGTAAAATATGAGGTTGTTTCATTAGATGCAAGGTTCACAACAAAGAGAGTGTTTGAATATGTATACAAGAGTGTGCATATTTCTGGAACAATAGACCCCATAGATGCTTATTCGAAAATTGTTGGTATGGATAGTTTACCATTAGTCAAAGAAGTATTAGATTCACCTTATACCGAAAGCAATGTACAAGGATACATTGTCAATAAACTGAGCACAAAACTTAGTGATCGAACACCTGAAAACTATAGAAAAATGTGTGAAGTTATAGCCGAAGCTGCGAACAACACTCCAGCAAATACAGGTATTTTTGCAGCTTCATATGTTGTTATGAATAGCTTACTAGATGCTGGTTTGGAAAGATTGCTGGAAAAACCGTTATTCTATGAAACAAGAAAAATGACTGCATCAGCTAATGATCGGCTAGTTAATGAATTCAAGAGGTTATCATCTAAGGGTGGTGCTACACTGCTAGGCGTACTTGGAGGAAGAAGTTCAGAAGGAGCTGATTTTCCTGGTGAGCAAATGAACACCTGTATTATAGTAGGTATCCCTTATGCTAGGCCAACAACAAGAATTGAATCCCAAATTGCTTATTTAGACGATCAGTTTTACAAAAAGGGAAGAGAGTATGGTTACATAATTCCCGCTATTAGAAGAGCTTGTCAAGCTGCTGGTCGACCTGTTCGTTCAATCAATGATCGGGGCTTAATTATCTTCTTGGATTATAGATTTGGTCACAATTACACATTAAAATTCTTGCCTTTATGGTTAAAGCAAAACACTCATCCATTAGAATATGAAACTGGTAGAGTAACAGAAATTACTAGGAACTTTTATGGTAATTAGAGATTAAACTCAAGATAATAAATCCCAAATTGTAGGAGCATTTTCTGGATAGAATTTGTGGATTTTTTTAATATCTACTTTGCAACAAATCCTACCATTAGTATCTTGTATACTTCCTGGTATTTTCAAAATTCGACGAATATCTATGGATACTTTACGATCAATTCTTGGGTATCTATATGTAATAATATGCGTGAATATTGCATCACGATCTTGTTTATTCTCTAATATAGAATCATACGTATAATGAAAAGGTCTGGTACTATTTTTCAGATTATATTGAAGCCGTTCAATTTGCTTTTTGGTAAATTTAAATGGTTCAGCTCTAAGCTCCTTTACAGTTGCTTTTTGGAAAAATGTTTTTGCAACCATCTCAATGATTCGATCTCTGAGTGGTAAAACATGTTTTAAGTCTTTTTCTACAGCTTGTGTGCGCTTTTCATCCTTAATTAATGTCAAATATTGTATCATACTATTTCTCTGTTCTTGAGTGAGAATTCCTGCTTCTTTATCTCTTACCCATCCATGAAAACCTCTCCTACCAGAAAAAACCCATATGATATCTCTGAAACCAAAATCATCTCTTAATGTTCTATCCAAAAAAGTAGCTGCATCTTGTACAAGGGACCAGCAAACTTTACAATACTGCTCCTTGCCTTGACATCCGCATATTCTTACCAAATCATAATCATTTAGATCTAAATCAAAACAAAATTCCCGGGATTTCCATTTGATTTTTTGAATGGTATTATTCTTTGTTGGAGGAACATCATAAACTGCTCCAATATATGCTCTTTTTATTGGGTTTCTAACAAGATAATTAACCAAACCACTAGTTGATTTAAATGAAATATTTCTGACGAAAACATCATTTTCAAGCAAAAAAGCAAACTCTCTACGATAGAAAGTTGATAATCCAATTATTGAAATTAAATCGCCAGGATCAAAGACCTCCTTGTAATATTGTTGTACTAATTTAGTTTCAATAGGTAGTTTATTGTTTTCCGTGTTTTTGGAATTGTTATTCTTTGCCAAATTTATCTTTCTCCATGTAATCTACTTCTTTTTACTTGTCTGTCGTGGGTCTTCATCCTTTCTAATAATACCTTTAGTTCTCGCAACGTATGTAGAATAACCTATTGGATGTCTAATGGGTTTTGCACCTCTGCGGTATCGCAAATTAAACATTATTGCACATGCTTCACTTGGTTTCTTATCAATTACTTTGCTTTCAAGTAATCTAATAGTCTCTTCTAATTTTCGAGAAGGATTTTTGAATTCTCTTCTTATACTCTTGTCAATTTCATCTACTGATTGATGTAAAAAGGTGCAATAGTACTCTCCTTGAATTCTGCTGCAAGATGGAGCATCGTAGTCAGTTTCTCCACCTTCTAATCCATACATGTGCCTAATAATGTAACCTGGAGTGCTACTAGCAAACTGCTCAAAAGTTATACCAACATTATCAACAGCTCTTTCATACCAAAATCTAAGCTGTTCATCAATAGACATGCCTAATCGTTTCAAAAATAAACCTAATTGGAATCTTTCTTGATGACCCAAATGCCCTTTCTTCATAACTTCATTATATAAATCCAACATACATTGTGGGAATATATCTTGACGATTAAACAAGTCATAATCTTCGATGTTGACTTTACCCAAAGCATAGGAAACTGCATGGATTTGTTTACCTAATTCTTCTTGAAGTTCTCTTACAGCACCTTTAACAGTTCGATCCATACTTTCTCCTGCTTCTTTAATTCTATCGCGTAATAACCTTTCAAAAGCGATTTTGACCCCACCAGCAAAATCACCAATAGTTCCTATTATCCAACCATCTCTTATTAAAAGAGACCGAAAACTAACAATTTTTGGAATGCAAGCGAAATAAATACCAATTGCTTCGATGCGTTTGTTCTTCCTTCTAAAATCCTTGAAATAGCTATGATTAATATCAAACTTCGTCCAAACTTCTTTTGGTTCGATAACTTTGCTATCTCCAAAGAAGTATTTGGCTATAGCAATTTTTTCCTGAAGTGTTTTCGCATTCTTAAAGCGCCACTCAAATAAATCCCCTTCTTGTTCAATGAGCCAACCAAATACTCTCGAGTTTTCTGCAGCTGCAAAACGTAACAAACCATGTCCAGCATATTCTTCATAAATTTCTCTTTCATAATTTGCTCTTAATGCACCACTAGCTGGGAACCAACGTTGACCTTGAATTAACTTATTGGCTCTTTCTCGAGCAATTCTTGGCCATACATCCATATCAATTTGAAAATGCTCTTGTGGTATAGAAACCTCTCTTATTCGTTTAGTCACAACCCAATCAGGAACACTCAAATTAATAATCCTCAACAAGGAAATGGAAAACAATCTATAATAAGTTAACTGTGAAATTTCATTAAGAGGATTAGCTACTTTTTCGAATGATTTATTATCTCTCTCTATACTTTTACTTCTGGTGCTAAGAAATGCCTGTAGAAATCGATGATGACTTGTGCGGACTATGTCTAGGATGTGCAGCAATTTGTCCAGAAAGATTGTATGCTATAGAAAATGATTCATTAGTCATCAGTGATGGTTGTACAGATTGCGCTTTATGCATTGAATGCTGTCCAATAAAGGCCATTTCACTAATTGACTAAAATGAAATCTTGTTTTCTTCAATGTATTTTCCTTGTAATATACTGATATTCTTTGCCTTTTAATGCAAGTTTCTGTTAATATTAAGTTGACATTGTTGGAGGATTTGACATTGGCACTGTTGACAGTATTAAGTTTAATTGGTTTAGGAACTGTGATAGGAACTTCTGTTTTCCTATTCAGAAAAAGATCCAGAGATCAATTTAGATATGAAGAAGATAAAAGAGAAGTTATTACATTAACATTACGTGGGTTACAAGATATTGATATGGTCTGTGAGACTATTACTAAAGGTAATGTAGTTATTCTTGGTGTTAAGGATTTAGCTAGATTGGATATGATCCGATTGAAACGCTCAATTCAACAATTGAAATCACACGTAAGAACCTATGGTGGGGATATTGTAGCTTTAGGCAAGGAATTTGTTGTAGTTGTTCCACCTAGCATGAAGCTTTCATTCATAAAACGTTTGTTAGAAGAAAGTAGTATGGATGATGATATCACCCCTCCTAACCTTCCAACAGAGGTAGGTAGTGTATGAATTCAATTATCGCAAATCGTATCTACAATCTCGTATCAAATGATCCTGCAAAAATTGCTGTCTTGAACCTTCTATCAGATGGCAAATGGCATACTAGGTTTGAAGTTGAATCTATAGCCAAAGATCAGAGACCTACAATTGGTTTAGTTGGCATATGTATGATCATTAAAATGCTACAAGATGCTGATACTGAGCTATTAGAAGTCTATGATAATGATTCAGGTCGTTTTTATCGATTAAATCCGCAAAGACAATCTTTGATTAAGAAAATTGTCGATTATTACATGAAAGACTCTAGAGATCCAAAAACTTCTTCAGCTAAACAATTCAAGAAGTTCAAGGAGCGATTAAGAAGCACTAAAAAATCTGATCTTGATTATGATGATAATTTGAAGCAATTTCTGTAATTAAACAGAAAAAAATCCCTACATTTGTAGGGTTTCTTTATTTATTCTGTATGAACAATTGATAATGTGTTCTCAATAAAACTTATTTTCTCACCAGTAAAGCTTTTGAGATTGGTGAAGTGAATAGGTAAACCTTGTCCAGTTAAAACACTAGGTTTATTCATAAGATGAAAATGTAGATGTGGACCTGTTGAGTTGCCTGAATTCCCAAGCTTCCCTATTATTTGTCCTTGTTTTACAATGTCAACTTTTTTTACCTTCAGGGAACCATGTTTAATATGAGCATAGAATGAATATTCATTTGTAGCATGTTTAATAATGGCGTAATTTCCAGAGATTATTGGAACAAATCCGGATTTCTCAATAATTTCCCTTTCTTCTTCGTTACTAATCATTTTAATCGCACTAGGATTTTCCGGAATTCCATCGAAACAATCTGCAACCTTACCATCAGCAATTGCTATAATTTCTTCATTGTAGCATTTGTATTCTTGATTTGATTTTTCATGTGATTGCTCAAACTGCAGATTATCATTTAATTGTACAAGATCCATAGCAAATTCTTGCGAATGCATTGTTCGATGATTATAAGTATCATCCCAATTACCAAAAACAAGCCATGAACCTTTCAATGGGAAGATATATTCCTTTTTGTTTTTGTACTCTATTATTGGGATTTTAATAGACACTCTTTTAGCTTCCTCTTTTTGTTTGTAAACAACTGTGAAAATCATTTCATCAAGTGGTTTTTCCACAAGTGTTCTAAAATGCTCTAATCGAAAACCAGTCTCTTGTCCTGGCTCAAGTGAATTTAATGCAAAATTTTCGTGTATCCAGAAGTTGTTTTCACCCAAAAATAATAATGCATTGTGTTGTCGTGCAGTTTCACGGATTTCATCATCTTGTTTTAATGCTAATCTCTCAACTATTTCTTGAAGGTCTTCAGCTTTTACTTTAATTACATCTCCGGAATAAACAATCTTCTTCATTAATTTTCCTTCTGTTTTCAACTCAAAAATATACTTAACAAGCTGAACAGGTTCATCCAAAGTATTGATTATTCTAACAGCTCTTAGCAAAAAATCAAATTCATACTTTTCTTGTCCTTCGAGTTGTCTTTTTACAGCAATGATATTCTTTGGTAAGTAACTAATTTTCATACAAATCAACTTTTTTTTACAAACAACTTTAGTTGCCCAATACCTCTCGAAGTAGTTTTAGTAATGTTGGATCTTTCTTCATTAATTTTGCACCAAGTTTTATTTGATTCCAGCGTCCTCTAACAGCTTTTGTTAAATCTTCTCCATCGAAAGTTTCAATAATATTTTCCATTTGCTCATCTGTTAGTATATCTAATATCTTTCTTGCCTTAGAACCCATGCTAAATGATTTTCCATAAGCATTATCCCAAAGTTTCTCATATTTTTTCCTTAAGAAACTCTCTGACAAGTCACTCTTTTCAAATGCTTCAACTAGAGTATCACTAATCATTTTCCCAGCTTCCATACCATAAGCAATACCTCCTCCAGTTAAGGGGTTAACTTGTCTTGCAGCATCACCAACAAGTAAAACTCTGTCAGTAGCTAATTTCTCAAGTGAACCGCCAACAGGGATTGCTCCAATTCTCTCCTCAATAATTTTTGCTTTTTTGAATCGTCTCTTACCTTCAGGATTATTAAAAATGAAATCATCAAGATATTCTTTGACACCTTTCTTTGCAAAACCAACACCAACACCTATGCCAACATTTGCACAGTGTTCTCCTTTAGGAAATATCCAAACATAACCTCTAGGAGCAACTTCATTCCCCATGTACAAATCTAGCATTGTTGGTTCAGTAATATCTACACCAACCATTTCATAACCAATTGAAGTATCCAAATCAATGGGTTCAATGGGTTCCGCAAGACCAGCATCTCGAGCAACTTGACTATAAATACCATCAGCACCAACAACAACAGGTGCTGTTTCAGTAATTTCCTTACCTCTTTGATTGGCTTTTATTGTTACACCAGTTTTTTTATTGATTTTAATGTTGGTAACTTGTGTGTTTAATTCGATGTCTGCCCCTTCGACAATTGCACCAACGAGTAGTTCTTTGTCAAACACTCTTCGATCAAGAACGTAACCCTCGCCAGAAGGTAATTTATAATCAATAACTTTAAGTGAAGGACTATAAACTCGAAAACCAGTTATTTCAGATCTCATAGCAAATTTAGGAACACCAATTTTTAAAATATCATTAATTGTTTCCTTACCAATAGCTTCACCGCATCTGACTGGTAAACCAACATGACTTTTTGCTTCGAGTATTTTTACTTTGAAACCTTCTCGTGCCAAGAATTTAGCTGTTGTAGAACCTGCTGGTCCACTACCTACAACCATAACATCATAAGAAGTACTGTCAGTTGAATTCACTTTGCAAACATCCTTTCACATTAGGAGATATAATTACCTTTTAACCTTTTCAGTAATAAAGATAATAATACAAATACTTGAATTAAAGATCTAAGAATGATTTGAAATCAACATCTTTGTATTTCATAATCTTTGATAAATCATTAATGATATCCTTTTCTAATGTTACGCCAGGATATTTTTTGATTAGCTTTTCAGCTCGTTCATTAGCTCTTTGACCTATAGATTTGCGACCTTTATTTATCCATTCTTCGTTAGTAGAACGGTCAATAACCATGCTTGGAATAAATTGTTCTTCCTTAAACCATTTCAAAGTATGATCATGTGAAAGTAAATGAGTAGTTTTCTCGTCAAATTCTTTTAGTAAATGTTTTGCAATTGGTTCATCTCTTTGAGTAATCCCTTTGATGAATTTGTGAACCATTCCGCAGATTTCATTATCAATGACAACTTTCTGAATACTTTGAGTTGTTTCAAAATCAATCATACCCGCTCCGGAAATCATGTTGACTCCTTTTATTCCAGCTAATAATGCTCCCATTCCTGTTTCAAATCCAGTTTGAGCATCTAGAATTTTAGCATCAGACATACCCAAATAAGCATGTGTTGGGAAGTTTAGATACTTGCCAATTTCAACAAAACCTAAATCTAAAATCATTGTATCAATAGAACCCATAGGGGTTGTTCCTTTTCTCATATCAAAAACTGCTGGAGAACCTCCCCAGATAACAGGAGCTCTTGGTGAAACCAATTGTGTAATAACAATACCTGCTAATGTCTCAGCTGCATGTTGAACTATTGCTCCTAGAATAGTAACAGGTGCGTTCGCACCGGTCATAGGCATTGAAACAAATTCTGAAGGAATGCCATATTTTGCTCCATCAATAATACTTTGACAAGTCAAATCACTCCATTTCAAAGGAGGTGATGGACATGCATCGAAAATTGCTAATGGTTTCTTTCTTAGTTCCTTTTCTCCACCTCTAATAGTGACTAGCATATCCTTCATGATCTCAAAAGACTCTTTAGCAAATGTACCTGTAATAACTGGTTTCTTTGAGTAAATTAAAGCTAAATACAGACGATATCTATCAGCTACAACTTCTGGAACATCAGAACAAATTATAGCTGTGCTTTGAGCATGAATATACTCCAATTGTTCTACAACTTTTGTAAAATTTATAAGATCCTTTGATATGCCAAGACGAATTTCATTTGTTTCAGGATCTAGTACTTGTAAAGCTGCAGATCCAGGATCAAAGCAGATATTTTCCTTTTCTAATTTTGTAACCTCTTTTCCCTCACGGTCAAACAATGTTATTGATGAAGGTGCAGATTTTATTGATTTCCTAACGATATCTGCAGGAATTTTCGCTCTATTTTTCTCTTGATTAACATCAATTCCAGCATTCTGTAGAATTTCAATAGCTTCATTATTTTCAATAAAGATTCCAATCTCTTCTAGAATTTCTATTGCTTCTGTGACAACCTTTTCCTTTAATTCATTTTCAAGAATATTTATTACTGGTCTCATTAGATAACCACTTCTTTTTTTGTCTAGTACCACACATCTTCTCATCATAAAAACATTTTTTGCAATCAAAGAGTAAAATTGTAAACCTATACTCTTCTATGTGCACAATTTACTAAATTACATGTTTCGCATACCCTAATACCTAGTTCGTTATCAACCTTATCTCCAAAATTCACCGCAAAAGAAACTGATTTCCTAGGAATCATCATCATTGATGCACTCAATGATACATTGATAGTTTCTGCAGGTAAAAGAGAGAAAATTAAACTCTGTCCAACTTCTAATATCCATTGACAGTAACCTGGGCTGAATCTATTTGTTACTTCTTTATTTTCAACTTCCTCAGTTAAATCATTTAAAATTAATTTATTGAATGAGGAAGCTGTTTCTTCAGTAGCATGTGAAGCAATAGCATCAAGAATAACTCCTTTTGCTAGTTCACCTTCTTGTAGAAACTTCGAACATCTTTTCTCCAAAGACTCACCAATTGTGCATATAGCTAAAATGGTTTTTTCAGATTTTTCAAAAAGAAAACGTGGGTTTAGCTTGTGGCTCTCAAAACAATCATAGACTCCCTTAGGCTGTATTAAATCAAGAGATGCTTCTTTCATTTCACTAATTTCATTCAGTAAATCTGTGGATGGTTTTTTGGAATTCTTTCTTGATTTGTTATCAGCTCTTAATAGATGGAATATTTCATTATCATCGAGTGTTATTTCAATTTCCTCAAGAATTCTCAAATGTTCTACCTCATTACTAATTGGGCAATTTTTCTAATATACGCAGGATTTGATCCACAACAGCCACCAATGACATTTACTTGTTTTTCAACCATTTGTAAAATATCTTGAGCAAAATCATTAGGTGTGGTTGGATAAACAGTTTTACCATCAATCAATTGAGGTCTTCCAGCGTTTGGTTTTGCACAGATAGGTACCTTTGAAACTTTTTTGAGTTGTGGAATAAGATCAATCATTTCATCACTACCAATAGTGCAATTTGCTCCAATAACATCAGCTCCTGCCTTCTGCAATATTTCAACGCATTGCTCAACAGAGTTACCCATAATTGTAAAATAACCCCTCTTTGTTTTTTGATAAGTTATTGATGCAAATACTGGTTTATTTGACACTTTTTTAGCTGCTTTAACTGCTGCTTCAGCTTCTTTGATATCAACCATTGTTTCAATAAAGAAGAAATCTACATCAGCTTCAGCCAATATTTTTGTTTGCTCGAGATAATTTTCCTCAAATTCCTCAATAGTAATAGTTCCGACTGGTGGTAGAAAAGCACCGGAAGGGCCAATGTCACCAGCTACATAACAATCATCTGGACAAATTTCTTTAGCTAACTCAACAGCTTTTCTATTATATTTTTCAACACTACTCCCATGCTTATGTGCAGCTAGTTTTAATCTTGAACCTCCAAAAGTGTTAGTTAAAACAGCATCAGAACCAGCATCAAAATAATCTTTGTGAACTTTTTGTACTTTCTCAGGATTACTTACATTCCAATATTCTGGTGGTGTTCCAGCAGGTAAACCTTGATCTATTAGCATTGAACCCATAGCTCCATCTAGTACTACTATTCTTCTCTTGATTTTTTCAAGAATACTCTCTTTTCCCATAGAAAATCAACTCCTTAGTGCCCCAGTAATTTCTTAGCAAGTTTAGTTGCACTCACTGCATTTTCTGCAGTTCCATCTGCTCCTATGTCTTGAACCCATTGTTTAGTAACTGGTGCTCCTCCAAGTAGCACTTTAAAGCGATCTCTGATGTTTCTTTCCTTTAGTTCTTCAATGAGTTTCCTTTGACCAATCATTGTAGTAGTCAATAAGGCAGAAATGCAAATAATGTGAGCATCAACTTCTAGAGCTTTTTCTATAAAATCATTAACTGAAACATCAGCCCCAAGGTCATAGACTTCGAATCCCTCAGCAGATAGTATTGATGCAACTAGTGTTTTACCAATATCATGAATGTCACCTTCAATTGTTCCAATAACTACCCGACCAAGTATATGATTTGCTTTGCCTTCAGAAAGCAATGGTGTAAGAATATTCATTGCTGTTTTCATAGCTTCAGCACTTCTCATAAGTTCAGGAAGAAAAACTTCCCCTTCTTCAAAGAGATCTCCCATTTCTCTAATAGCTTCAGAAAAGGCATCAATGATTTGATCTACATCAAGACCTTCCTTAACTGCTTTTTTAGCTAATTCTTCAGCTTGAGATTTATTGCCATTAACTATAGATTCTTTACATTCTTTGCTGATGTCCATTATTTCCACCAAACTAGTTATTATCACAAATTATCTTCATAACCTTTAGCACTAGAAGTTTTTTAGACTTTCCTTCTAAAAATAAGTCCTTAATATTTCTTAGAAAGTGATTATTCTAGTGCATTAGACTTCTTTTGATTTTTGAATATAATCTAGAACCATTTGATCAATAGAGCTATATCCTAAAAGAATTGAGAGTTCATCTAAAAACTTCTCAGCTCGTATACGAACTTCTTCATTCTCATCATTTTTATAAATTTCAAAAAGATGAGGAATAAAGGAAACATCATCTAATTTCCCCATAGAAATTGTAGCGATTAATCGTATTTCACGACTAAATTCTGGTGAAATACATTTTATTAATAGCTCTTTTGTTCGTTGGTCATCAAACGATCCCATAATTTCCAACAAACATTCTTTTAATTCTTGAGACTCTACCATTTCGAAATACCAGAGTAATTGTGGAATTAATGTTTTATCCCTCAAGAAAATAACAGTACTTACAAGAACATTTCTGATGGATTTATCAGATTCATCTAGCATAAGTGAAACAAGGTATTGAGCATTAATTTTATCACCAAAGAATCGCAATCCTCCAGCAGCATTTCTTCTTGTTTCAATATCAGAATCGTTTTTTATCACATCTAGTAAAATAGGTAAAACTTTATCATCACCTAATAATGAGAGAGATAACATTAACGATCTTCGAACTTTAACATCTGTTTCTGTCTTTGTTAATTCTAATAATGGTTCAACAGCTCGTTTACTCATGAATCTTCCCAAAGCTTCTACAGCACTTAGTTTTACTTGTGGGTCATCACTCTCTAGCAATGAGATATTTCTGCTGATAGGACATTCAGAGTTCAAATAAATCACTATTGGAAGCAAATCAACAAGTCAGTTTTTAATCTATTCTATATTTCGCTAAAAAGTGTCTAAAATATTAAAAAATTTGGATAAGAAAAAGAAAAAAAGAATCAAAAAACTATTCACGTTTTCTTTTTGACCTTTGTGTTATTACGATAACAGTACTTAGTGCACCTAAAGCAATTAAGATGGTACCAAAAATTGACATACCAACTCTTTTCATTTTAGGATTCTCAATAGTGAACAGAGAATCTGTTTGAGCGCTAGTTGTAAACATCCCGTCATTTGCTTCTACTTTTAATTCGTAATCACCATTTTCAACTGTCGTAGTATCCCAAATTATGCTAGTATTTGTTAAATCTTGAAAGATTCTTATCCAATCATCATTACTCTTGATATAAATCGAGTAAGTTAAATCATCACCGTCTGGATCACTACCTGTCCAGGATATTGTAATGTCACCAGAATAAATGCTACTACCAACAGGAGTTAACAAGCTAAGAACAGGCTGCTCTTCTATGTTGTTTATTATGAAGCGGTTTGATGTATCATTGTCTGAGAAAATTCCATCTGTCGCATAAATTAGAATTTGATAGTCCACACCATCAGGTAACAACGTTGAATCTAGATTATAACTGGTGACTCCCATTAGATTAGTTGCTATAGTTTCCCAACTTTGATCTCCAATTCTGTAAAGCAAGTTAAATCTAAGAGATTCACCAGAAGCTGTCCAGGAAATAACTAATGTATCAAAAACCTCTTCTGGAATATCATCAATAGTTGCTTCTATTGGATTTTTTGTAAATAGAATCGCTAAATCATCGGTTGAGTTTGAAATACCACTATAAACATTATAGTAACCTGTATTTGGTCCATAATTAAGACCTATAGTTGGTGAATCGACAGTTGTGAGATAATCATATTGAAACAGAATATTTCCATTTCTGTAAAGCACTAATTCAAACGTTCCAGCTTCTGCTCCTCCGTAATTATCTATACCTAGGTATTCAATTACTACTTTTTCTGAATCTGTATACGAATACACATTACCAACTGGATCCAAATCATCCCAGTACAAAGCAATTGCATAGGAGTATTCAGAGTAACTAGATGGAAAACTAACATTAATATAATCAACAGGATAGGTATTGACAAACGACATCCAACCATTGCTACTGACATATAAGGTGTTAAACGATTGGTCATAGAATTTAAAGCTGAATGGCAATGAAACAGCTTCATAATCATCATCACTTAGTTGTAAAAGTGTGCCACTTGTCGCATCAATCCATTGATATGATACACTATCATCCATTAGATAATTAGTTAATTCTGCAGCAATCACATCTGCAGTTACCAAATTATTCTCTGTATTTGTTTCACCAGTAACAGGTTCCACAAAAGCTGTAATATTGTAGGTATCCTCTGCTGTAGGTTCCCATGAATAAGATAATGTTTCAGATTGATCAACAAATAAATTGGTATACGTTTGACTTGCAACTTCTGCTTCATTAATGAATAGTTTCACCTGAACATTTGTTTCATCACTTAATCCCCAATTGGATACTGTTGCATTTACTAAATGAGTAGTAAACACCTCAACATTGGATGGAGTTTCAAGTTCCACATTAAGGTCATGGGATGGAGGTTGTAAAACAGCCTGATAGGCATTAATTAACCCATAACCAAAGTATTGATCCCATCCAGTAGTTCCTAAATCTTCTACTGATGATATGAGACGATTCCTAACTCTATTAACTTCCCAGCTTGGAAATTCAGCTCTAACTAGTGCTGCAACTCCTGCAACATGTGGACATGCCATTGATGTTCCGCTCATGTAACCATAACTGCCAGCAGCTGTTCGTATACATGAATAAATACCTACACCTGGAGCAGCTGTTTCAATTGTTGAACCGTAACTGCTAAAGCTTGCTAGATTATCGTTATCATCTGTGGCACTGACTGAAATTACCTCTGAATAGGCAGCTGGATAATTTGGAACGGTATTTGCATCATTTCCTGCTGAAGCTATAACAATAACATCATTATCGACTGCATAAATGCAAGCATCTCTTAAGACAGTCGCAGGTGGAAATCCATAGCTATTTGAAAGAATATCTGCACCCGCATCAACAGCATAAACAATACTTTGAGCTGCAGTACTTACATTACCATAACCTAAATTATCAAAGGTTTTTACAGCCATTACTTGTATGTCAGCAACTCCTGCAATACCAATGGAATTGTTTATCGTTGCTGTAATAATACCTGCACAATGAGTGCCATGATTGTAGTCATCCATAGGATCATTATCACCATTTTCGAAATCATAACCAAGAGCAATGTATTGTGAGCTTAGATCAGGATGATTATAATCAATGCCTGTATCAATAACTGCAACCAAAACAGAGCTTCCAGAACCACTCTGTAAACTCCAAGCTCTATCAGCTTCAATTCGCTCCGGTCCCCATTGCACGTCCCAATTAGGATCATTAGGTGTACCTTCTACAGACATGATATAATTAGGTTCTACATATCTAATTGTAGAAAGCTCTAAACACATTTCAATAAAATACTCAAGAGAATCTACAGGAACATCTACTACTACAACATCTAGTTTTGATAATCTTTCTTTGATAACTGCATTAGTGTCATCAATGATGTTTGTAAATGTTGGTTTGGAGCTGAAAAAATCATTAGTTCCACCAACTAACATACTTACAAAATTACCATTAACTTGAACTTGTGCATTGTTTGCATCTTTAAATAAATCAGTTCTCATTCCAGCTTGCTTAAGCACAGAATTTAAAGGAGCAATTTGTTTATTACCAGAGGTGAAACTACCATCAAACTTGAAAGATTCATTCCCTTCTAATCTTTTTTTCTCGAGAGAATTACTGTCGAAAGTTTTCTTCAAATTCTGAGAGTGGTTAGTAAATAAAATTCCTTGACTCAAGAGAGAACTAAAAGTAATAACAGCAATTAAAGCGAATATAATAGCTTGAATGGAACTTGCCTTTTTCATCTTATTTAACCCTGTATTAATCCCATGTAGTTTTGAGATAAATCAGATAATCATAAGTGTTAGGTTGAAGTATAAAAAATCTTCTCAACAAACTAGATTTTGTAAAGGACTAGGTTTACTGAATTTCCTCCAATAACCAAGATAGTAAATCATTTCTAACAATTAGCTTTGAAATACAGAGAAAATTATCAAAAAGAAAATCATCTTTGTTTTCTTCTTGATTTTATTGTGAATATTACTACAATGCCCAAAGCTGTTATTGTAAGCAAGCTAATTCCAATCATTCCTACACCTAAATCCTCAGTTTGATTTTCAACAGTGAATGGGTAGTCAGTTTGAGCTTCTGCAGTGAAAACACCATCTGATGCTATTACTTTTAGTTCATAGACACCATTCGGAACTGTTTCCGTATTCCAGAAATAGGATTCAAAAGTTAACTCGCTAGCAATTTTCTCCCAACTTGTTCCATCCCAAATATAAATGGAATAAACAAGTATGTCACCATCTAGATCATTTCCATCCCATCTGATGTTCACATTTCCTGAAAATGATTCTCCTCCTGTTGGATTAACTAATGCTACTGTAGGTGCTTGTTCATAATTATCTATAATAAATGCGTTTGATTCATCAGTGACATAAAAATATCCATCTGTAACTGTTATCCTTATGTGATAATCAATTCCATCTGTGTATAATGTAGTATCAAATTGATAACTTGTCTGATCAATAAGATTATACACAAAGCTAGTCCAGCTACTAACACCTCTTCTATAGAATAAAGTGAAATGTAAAGATTCATTGTCTAAATCTGAAGCTGTCCATGTGATGGTAATAATGCCACTAACAGGACTTGCTATTGTATCAATATTAACAGTAGGTAGATCTGGATTGTAAACTGTAAAATCAGCATCTGTGATATCTTCGTTTGTGAAATTTCCATCATCAACTACTATTCGTATGCGATATGTTGCTCTATCAACTAGACTAATCGTACTCCAGAAGTAACTAGTAGAACCTATTACAGTACTCATATAGGTCCAGTTTACCCCTGAATTTTCAGAATAATACAAAGTATATGTTAATACATCCCCATCATATTCTGTTTCATCCCAATTAATGAAGAACGCTCCTGAAACCACTTCTCCGCCATTGGGATATTGTATTGTAACATAAGGAACATGATCAATTGTAAAGGGAGACAATGATTGATCAGTGACTGTAAACATACCATCTGTTAGATTAATTCGTAAAAGATAATCAGAACCACTCAGAATTGGACGTGTGTTCCATAAATAGTAGGATTCATTTATTCCAGTTGCAATTGCTATCCAGCTACTAACATTCCAGTAATATAGCGTTGCTAATAAGCTTGCACCATAATCTGGATCAAAAGCATTCCAGATGATTACGAAATCACCGCCTATTGTTTCTCCACCAGTTAGTGTTACCAAACTCACAGTCGGAGGTTCGGGATGATCAATTACAAAAGTACTGTTTGTATAATCTACTATTGTCCAATAGTCATCCTCAGTTGTAATCCTTAATTCATAATAAATCCATTCAGTAAACAAAGTAACATTCCATTCATACTGATTTTCGTTTACAACTTCTACTATGAAAACCCAGTCAGTACCATTCCAATATTCCAGTGTAAAGTTCAGCAACAACCCGTCTGGGTCATAACCAGTCCAAGTGATTGTTACTACACCCCAGACAATCTCTCCGTCGTTTGGATAGGTTATTTCCAGTTCTGGCGGTTGATTTATATCAAAAACACCATCAGATACATCACTTAAGTTGAAATCACCATCTGTTACATTTACTCGAATAAGGTAAAATGAACCTTTAGGAATAGTTACTGTATTCCAGAGGTAACTCATAGTAGTAATGCTGTTCACTATCTCTATCCAAGCAATTCCATTCCAATAGTAGAGTGTAAAATAAAGAATGTCTAGATCAGGATCTGTTGCATTCCAAGTTAATAGAACAGAGCCATTTAGCATTTCCCCACCATTAGGATATAAAATATCAATTGTAGGTGGTTCGGGAATGTTGTCAATAATGAACGTATCTTCTGAATAATCTATTGCTGAGATGTTTCCATCACTAACAATTATCATAAGTCGATAGAAAACACCATCAGCTATTTTTGAGGTATTCCAAAGGTAGCTAGTATCATTAATTAAGTTTTCAACTATTAATACCCAACCTGGGCTTACATCATCCCAATAGTAAAGTGTAAAATTCAATGTTATATCATCATGATTGAAAGTGATCCAATTTACTAGATATTCACCTTCTAATCTTTCTCCTCCATCAGGGTTGATTATATCGACCAGCAGTCGTTCTTTCCATAATAGTATGTTGCTAAATAACACCTCATTATCATCACTATAGAGATATTCTGCAAAATCATCAGATAATATACAGAGATGTCCAGTCTCAACATCAACTGTTGCTCCATAAATGCCTGTATCAGTTGAATCCCAAATAAATGCTCTAGCTTCGTCGGATACCTGTAAAGCATTAAAAACAGTTGGTAGAAAAACCGAAGATACATCTTGCAATAATACATGAGTAGAATCGATCACTGTAGTTGTGAGGTTTACTCCAAGACTTGTATCAGTATAAGTGATGTTATGATTTAAGGCTAATTCTCTAGCAATATGTGCTGGACTATTTCCTATACAAACACAAATACCACCATTAGCAATATAATTATCAACTGCTTGTATTTCCTCTAAACTATAGACTCCTCCTCCTTCACCTATGAAAATATATTGAAATGCATTAAGTATTTCATCTGTAACATCTGAAAATAAACTATGTGTGGAATAGTTTAGATTACTGTAGAAGGATTTGAGGTTTGTTATTTCTTGTACCCCATGTGTTCTGATGAATCCAATACTTTTCGCAGGATTTAGAACAAGTACATTAAATGTTACATTATTATAAAGATACGATTCATTTTCATGAGGAACTATAGAAATAAGCATTTCATAAAACCCAGCGACTGCTGGTGTCCAATTGCATTGGTATTCAGCTATTTCACCGATTGAAATTTCTGGGATTACACTATTATTTACTAATGAATTATTTGCATAGATGTTAATTCCTACATTTGTTTCATTATATCCACCCAAATTTTCCACTAATGCACTAATATTGTTTGTTGAATTGGCAGTAACTAAGAAAGTATTTTCACTAGCATCAACATCGATTATTACATCATAAGAAGATTTGTTGTTAAACAGATAATCTGCTTCAAGATCATATAATGATCTCCAATTTAGAAAATTGGCAAACATAATTTCATTATCAGCAATATAAATAACCTCATAAAAGTCATCTGCTAATACAGCAAAATGACCTCGATCTATATCTATTGATGCACCATAAATTGCAGTATCAGAAGAATCTCTAAATATTTCAACTGCATCTCCTGACAGCAGCAGGTCATTAAATGGACTTGGTATATAGACAGAATTAACTCCTTCCATCATTGGATGAGTTGTATTAATATTTACAGAAGATCCAGTATAACCAGTACCTGTTCCTGTAAATGTTATTCCATAACTAGCTCCTAATTGTGATACTCCATCTGCGGGATTACTATCGCCAATACCAACAAAAACCCCTCCACCTATGATGTAGTTCTCCATTGCAGCTACTTCAGCAGATGACCAAAAACTACCACTTTCTCCAGCAAAAACTAATGCATATGAACTAAGTAAATTCTCTGTAATTATACTTGTGACATCGTCTACATAGTAACCTACCCCTTCATAATAAGTTCTTAAAGCAGGCATGGAATTTTCTCCATGGGTAGTAATAAAAGCTATTCTTGAGTTTGGATCTACAACTACCACAAAATCGGTTACTTTAATATTAAACACATTATTTTCATTAGAAACAGGCACAACGTAAGACGTAACATTATAAGTTCTAAAGCTGAGGGGGGTCCAACTATACTGTAATGTTTGATAATCATCTACATTTAAAACTGGATAAGTTTGACTGGCAACTAAATTGTCATCAATCCACAATTGTAGTTCAACATTAACTTCTGTATTTAAACCAATATTAGAAACAGTTGCATTAATAATTACGTTTTCACCTCTCTCTAGATAATTGGGTGTTTCCAAACCATATGACAATTCATGATCTGGTGTATAGGAAGTAAAATAGATTGCAAAATTGTCAATTGATGATGATAGACCTACGTAGTTATTATAGTAAGTAATATCAGGTCCATAGTTAAGACCTACTGTAGGAGAAACTACTGTACTAAGATAGTCATACTGAAACAGAATATCACCATTCTTGTATAACACCAATTCGAATGTTCCTGCTTCTCCTCCTCCGTAATTATCTATACTTAAGTATTCAATTACAACTTTATCTGAATCAGAATAGGCATACACATCCCCTGATGGGTAAAGATCATCACCATAAAGTGATATCGAATAATGATAAGCTGTGTCTGACTTTGGATAGCTACCGTAAATTATCTCAAATGGATTAGTATTTGTAAAAGACATCCAGCCATTGCTGCTAACGTAGAGAGTGTCAAAAGACTGATCATAAAATTCAAAGTTAAATGGCAAGGGAACAGATGCATAACTATCATCACTTAAGGACAGAACTGAACCACTTGTAGCATCAATCCAATTGTAAGGAGTAGTATCATCCATAATAAAATTAACTAACGCATTAATCGATTGTGAATCTTCAATCCCCTTATCCTGAGTTGAATCAAGTAAATTCTCATCAATAATACTCTCTTTATTCCATTTGCTTGCATCATCAAACTGATTTGAAAGTAATAATCCTTGTATAAACAAGGGGCTAACCATGCAAATCAAAATCCCTATGAAAATAGTAATACGAAAAGCTTTTCTCACATTTATCATAATAAATCCCTTTATCAACCCTCTAACTTGTAGATGATTATCTAAATTAAATAATGAACAATTGGCATAAAAAATATTCTTAATCATTTGACTTTTCTTTATAGATAAAAATTAGAAAAGTAAATAATTTATCCAGAAGGATTTAGTAACTCCAATAGGTTACTATTAAATAATTGAAAATAACATCTTAGTGATAAGATTTTGATGGATGACTAATATGAAAGGATACACTAAATTTGAATGGGAATATTTAGAAGAAAAGAAAGGGGATGGATACTATTCTGTAATTCGAAGAACCCGAGTGCCCGGTGGATGGTTGGTGGAAAGCTCAAAGTATGATTTTAATACTGACTTTCAGTTTATGGGTGGATTAGTTGCTGGAGCAAGGATATGGAGTTGAGATAACTTTTGTACCAGATCCAGAACATAAATGGCAAGGGTTAGAAAAAGTAAAAACCTTCAAGTAATGCAAACAAGAGCTATCAAAATTCTCTTTTAAAACAAATTAGATTAATTTCTAATATTGGGATAAAAAAAGTGCTACAAAATGGCAATTGGTTAGAAGCGTTTTCATCATTAATCATGAAGATTCCAGAGAAAAAACTAACACTTATTTAGCTTGCCAATAGCGATGGTTTAAGTGCGGAATTCAATCTAGCAAAAGGGGATCTTTTAACATCACCCTTTGCCAATGCATTTCTAGAGCATTTCGTTTGATTAGCTTTATATCACTGATTATTCCAATTCATCTTGAATATTGAATTCATGATGTAAAGATGACAAAGAAAAAAACTGTTAATTCTTTGATCGCTGCTGCTCTTATACTTGGAGTTGGGATTTTTATAGCAAATAACTACGTTCCTTCTGGTACGTTTAGGTATGTAGTTCTAGCTATAGTTTGTATTATTGGAATAGGCACACTAATTGGTGCAAGAAACAAATCCAAAAAACAGCCTGTTGTTAAAACAACAACATCTGGTCTTTCTGTAGAAGATTCTTCATTTTTTGAAGCTAAAGATACCACTTGTGTTTGGTGTGGATCTATGATAGAAAAACAAGATGATTATTGTATTAGTTGTGGTAGAAGGGTATCTAGATGTTCAGTATGTAAGCAATCATTTTCCACAAATGATGAGATAGGAAGATGTCCTTATTGTGAATCAGAAAACCATTTATCCCATTTTCATGAATGGATCAAAGTAAATGGTAGCTGTCCTAATTGCTTACAGCACCTAACTGCAGATCGAATAATTAGAGATGCAAATTACTAAAATACACTAATTCGAATATTGTAAGATATTACTATAAGCAATCAAAAAACTAATTTAAGTAAAATAGGTAAAGAAAAACACCGAATAGGTTTTACCTTGTTTTTGAAGAAATTAAGATTTAATCTTGAATAATTCACTTCTTAAGTTATCAAATTTGACATCATCTATTTTACGAATATTTTGTTCCAATTTCAGTTTTTCTTCTTTGAATACTTGTAATTGCTTATTTTTTAAATTGAGATACTCGGTAATAATTTCATACTCGTCATGAAATAATTTTTTGATAAACAGCTCTGTTCTGGATTGCACATTAAAAGACTTAATTAATTTCTCTTTTGCATTAGTGCTTGGATTATTAATAATGTTATTCAAGATTTTTATTTGGTAATGAAGTGGGGCTATAAAGAAATCAAGAGCACTTACAAATACTCTGCGGTAGTTTTCCCTAAACAGATTAATTTTCTCAAGCAAAGCCTTCGTTTCATCAGTCTCATTTTCCCTTGAAATGTTAAAATACATCTGAGTAAAATAATTCTTGATATTGCTTTCATTCATTTGCAATAGAATTAATTCATCAAGAGTTTCCTGAATATAGACTAATGCAATACTAACAATTTTAGACCATTTATCCATATCTATTGGCATTCACAATCCCATGTCTCTTTTCTTTATTTGGTATTAAAAATTATTTGCTAAAATAGCTCATAACTAAATTCTGAGAATGAAAAAAGATTTAAATAACAAATGAATCTCAACTCACTACAATAATGGGCCTAAAGCTCAATGTTTACGGATGATTTCCGAATCAAGCAATGCTTGGTAGAGCAGCAGGCTCATAAGTTACTGGTCGTGTAAGTTCAAGGGTTGCGTACATTTTTACCACGAATTCAAATCACGCAAGGCACACACTATTTTATTTCTAATATCACTTAATTTCAAAATACTTCAGTTCACTATTGAGATTAATAGATCATTGATAGGGAGTATCTCGAGGAAAAACAGAACTAATTACTATTTTTGCATAAGACGAGCTCTTGTAATAGGAGGATGGTTGGTTGAAAGCACAAAATATGACATTACAAATGAAGGGGATTTTATTAGTGATACAATAACTAGAGTAGAATCTGGCGTTGGTATTATGTTTGTACCAGATGCTCAGTATAAGTAGCAATCACTTGATGTTATCAAGAAATATTAGCATTCTGAAAAATAGACTGATATTTCACCAGTGATTAACAGATTAAAAACCAGTTAAGTCAAGTAACCAAAGGCTACTGCTTGGTTTATTTTATAACTGATGTATCTTATATAAGAAGAGTATAAAATGTAATTCGATCGGCAAATGAAATGGAAAATATTTTTCAATCATCTATTTGGTGCTTTATTCTTCATAGTTCTCTTCGGATATTTTGCTGCTTCTCTGACATCTATTATAATGAATTACCAAACCTTAGGTGTAGTGGGAATAATTCTAAATGTTTTTGTATTGTTATTTGAGTTACTTGGACCCGTTTATGCCACTTATTTAATGATTCAGTTATTTGATGGAATAATGGAAGTTGGAAAGATTAGTTATGATGTTAATGGAATCAAAAATTATCCAAAGGTTGCGGTCATTATACCTATTCATAATGTTAATCCAAAATTATTAGATGAAACTCTTGATGGTTGTAAGAAAATTACATATCCTAATATTGAAGTTTGGGTTGGTGATGATTGTTCAGAAAAAAAATATGCTGTTGAGTGTGAGAGATTAGTACAAAAATACGGTTTTAATTTCCATAAGGGAAAAGCTAGATCCTTTAAAGCTGGAATTATTAACCAGATAACTCCAAAACTAGATGCAAAATATATAACTATTTTTGATGTTGATCAAATACCAGTGAGTGATATTATCACTAAATTTGTTACTATTCTTGAGCAACATCCAGAATATTCATTTGTACAGGGTAAATATGAAAGTAGAAATGTCAGTAATTTACTACATATATGGGAAGCATTATCATCATTTCAACTCTTCTGCTCCCAAGGAGGGAAAAGAAGAATAAAAACAGTGATATTTCATGGAACTTCTGCCTGCCTAAGGAAAGAAATCTCCTATCCATTACCTGAAAATCATTTATCTGAAGATTTTGAACACCTGCTGAGAATAACTATGCAAGGTCATTATGGTTATTTCCTAAATGAGGTTGCTTCTTTAGGTTTGGTAACTGAATCGATAGATCACAAAATTTCCCAATTATATCGTTGGACAACTGGACAAGTATCAGCTTTCAGGAATAACCTACTAAAATTTTTCAAAAGTAAAATAACTTTCAGACAATTTTTAGATTATTTTGTCTCATCAACATTTGTTTTTTTATTAACAGCATTCTATTTTATGGGAATATTTTACTCGCTAATGTACTGGCTGAAAATTGATGTTGTTAGAGGTTTGGAATTATCTCATATAACTTCCAGTTTTAATGATTTATTAATGGTTTTTATGCCAATGGTCGTTGGTATAGTTTATTTTATAGCTTTTATAGCTGTAGGAATATATTCAAGAAACACTAATGCTTTCAGAATGAAAGCTTGGCATTTAGCATTCTTTACTATATATGGTGGTTTAATAGCCCCATTCTTATTAATTCCAACATTCAAAGGAATGTTTGGTAGAAACAAAGTTGTTCCTGGAAAAACAAAATGGAATAAAAAAATTAGGATAATCCTTATTGCTAGCATCTTTACAATTGTAGGTTTAATATTTGCAACCTTAGGAATTATATCATTATTAGATAGCATTGGGATAATAAATAGGTATGGTGTAAATTACTTTTATCCACTCTTTTTCATTATGGCAATAACGCTAATAATGGCATTGCCTTTTGTACTAATATCCAAGAAAGCATTCAATTCAACAAAGTATTTTGTAGATGAAGATAGTCAATATTTCTAATAGAAACATAATAAATATAAAATAGTTAGAAATTTTGAAGGGTAATGGGTCGAGTCAGTAGATGCAATTTTAGTTGTTTTGTTATTAATCAAACTAATGCAATTTGTCTAATATATATTAGCTATTGAAACCATAGAAGTTTTTAGAAATGGTCGAGCTATAATGAATTTTGATAGTGAAGTTAAAGAATTTGAGAAGAAACTAAAGTATTTGAAGAATAAATACCGTATTACCGGTTTATCCGTTGCAATTACTCATAAGAACAAGTTAATTTATTCTGCTGGTTTAGGATTTGCTGATCTAGAGAATAACATTAAAGCAACACCAACTACTCCCTATAGAATTGCTTCATTAACAAAACCTATTGCTTCAACAATCATTCTACAGCTAGTGGAAAAAGGATTAATGGATCTTGACAAGAGCATAGCTGAATATATACCAAATTATCTAGAATTCTGTGAGAAAAATAAGAAGAATTTAGAAAAACCAGTTGATTACTTTGGTAAAAAAATCGATCTCTCTCATCTCATAAAGAATTATCATTATGAAAACCAAAATATTACTATTCGTCATCATCTACAACAAACAATTGATGGTGAACCTGGAGAGACCTATAGGTATAATGGTTTGCTATTTGGTCTCTTAGGTATTGCCATTGATTTCAATTTCGAGGAAAAGTTCAGGGGTTTATTACAAAAAGAAATATTAGATAAGCTTGAAATGAATGACAGTTTAGCATGCCATGAAGATACATCTAAACCTGAAATACTTGAGAGATTAGCTAAACCCTATTTTTTGGACAAGAAGAATAATCTAGTTCTTGGGAAATATCCACAAAAAGGAGGTAGTTCAGCAGCTGGAATAATCTCTACAGTTCTTGATCTAATTAAATTCGATATTGCTCTTAATACCAATGAGCTAATTTCTGAAGAATCTAAAGAAATCGCTTTCACAAATCCAAAAACAAAGAAAGGCATAGAACTACCTTATGCTTTAGGTTGGTTTGTTCAGAAAGAACCACAAACAAGCAATAAGATAGTATGGCACTATGGATACTGGGATAATTCGTTTTCTTCTCTGTATGTAAAAATACCCGAGAAGGAGTTAACACTAGTAATGCTTGCTAATAGTGATGGATTAAGTAAAAACTTCAATCTACATGAAGGGAATTTGTATAAATCACCATTTGCAAA
Source organism: Candidatus Heimdallarchaeota archaeon (assembly GCA_019058275.1). Lineage (GTDB taxonomy): Archaea > Asgardarchaeota > Heimdallarchaeia > JABLTI01 > JABLTI01 > JABLTI01. Next base: position 1,956 of record JAHLVW010000083.1, on the reverse strand, counting down.
AGCGTTTCTAACAAATATCTGAGAATGTGAAAGATTATGATCTTCTTTGCTCAATATTGCATGCATATTTGTAATTACAATTCCAGCAAGAACTTTTCTTTATGAAGAATTTATTATTCGCAATTTTTTCTAATATTTCTTTAAAAAAACTATCAAATGTTTTTTTGTTGACTTCTATCAAGTCGAAAATTTCCTTTATCCCCATTTCATAATAATAGCAACCAACCTCTAACACTTCATAATTTAAGCCATCTTTGTTTGGATTTTCTAATTGATATTCATTGTATAAAGTTGCATAGAACAACAGTAAAAGCTGATCATTAGGTTCTGGATTTGGTTTGTAATCAATCAACCGTAAACCAAACTTATCCTCACAAAACTCTATACAATCTATTTGACCTCGTTTTTTCTCAGTCATTAGTCGCACTTCCCTTTCAACTGGATACCAGTAACAATCATCCTTTGCAGCGATGTATTTCTCTTGTTGATTAATCCAATAAAGTAGTTTTATACTATCTTCGGATATCTCTTCTGGAGGTACCGTCTGATGAATAACTTTTGCGTATTTTTTGTGAAACTTTTCAAAGAAATGATGATATTTGATACCATCATCCTTCTTCCCTTGGTATCCTCTCATTTCATAGGAGGATAGTGATCTTCTGCTATTCATGAAATCATCTTTATTTGGTAAAGGATTTAGTATTCTGTAAAGTCTGAATTTTTGTGGACAATCCAAAAAATATAGAAATTCTGTTGCACTCAGATTTAATTCATACTCCAGAACCACCAAGTTTACCCACTCCTCTTAAGTGAATGAATCAATAGTGGGTTTTCCTTCAAAAACACTAGTAGATTCACTTTTAGCTCCTTTTCTTCAGATCTATTAATGATGTTAAATATATTATGGATGAATTTCTCAACTGTACTCGATGAAGCTTGCGTAATCTTAGTGGATAGTTTCTTCACATCATGTTTCTTACAAAACCACTCATTCAATTTTCTTCCATACTTAGTATATTCCTTTCTTACTTCAGATATAGTAATTCGTGAATCTATTCCATTTCGTTTGTAAAATTCAAGTAAATTCTTAATCTGCCTTACTCTATACTTATTATCAATAGTTAGGATGCAAATCTTTCTACCTTGTGAATCTCTGGAATATTGGACAATTCCTATTTCTTCCAGGGAATCGAAATATTCTCGAGTTTTATCCCAGGACCAAGGGAGTTTCTCCATTAGCTCATGAAATGTTAAAGATCTTAATTCTCCATATTCGAATAATTCTAGCAACCAGTTAGTAACAATAGCATGGGTACGTATGAACCCTTTAGCAATGACTTCTTCTAGGACTAACTTATAGCGTACTATATTCTTCTTCTTTCGAATCCGAATATCGTCATCTGCAAGGATTTCAACAATAGCACCATTTAAAGTTCTTATTGGATCACTATTGTTTTCAACACTGTTTTTCTTTGGCATTTTCTCATCTCCTTATACTATCTTGGCAATGGTAAATGGTTCAAAGGAAAATTCCTCTCGGAAGAATTTTCGAACATGGTTTTGCAACAATTGAAACTCTTTAACAGTCAAGGAAGATCGATTGTTCGTTTCCTGTAATTTCCTCCAGATAGTTTTCTCTTGTCCATTGTTTCTGTTCCCAACAAATAGTTCAACTGAAGAATTAGAAAGTTGATTTAGCAATCTTTTGAGTTGTTCAGCTGACTTATTTGTCGTTCGTTTAGTTGTTGATTCAAAGCCTGTTGTTAAAGAACATCTTGTTTGGAGGATTTGTTTACTTATGTTTTGCTACTTCATGTGCATGAGAATTTGGTTCAATGTAATAGTATTTCTCATACCTTTTCCCACGTTCTGTCTCGAAATCATTAGGAGTAATCTCTTCATTTCTAATTGCTTCATTTATCCATAATGGTGCTATTGCTCTACTTGGTTCTATGT
>JAHLVW010000082.1 GCA_019058275.1 Candidatus Heimdallarchaeota archaeon | reverse complement strand
TTTTAGTCTCTTAATTATTTTATTATTGAATTCATTAGAAAAGAAATAAATACAGATATAGGGAGCATTCTCCGATTCGAAAATCATGTCTTGATATGATTCATTCGGTTTTTTTAAACCAAATTTTGCCTGCAAGTTATAAAGAGTAGATAATTCTAAAATAAATCCTGAATAATAACTTTTACTAACTAAACTAATGATTTTATTTCCCAAACTCTTAATTGTATCAGGGAGATCTCCATCACTTGATAGAATAGGAAGGAGGAGAGAAGAAATGAATGGTAAAAACACCATTAAACTTCTTGAATTAAAAAATGATTTTAAATGAGGTATGAACGTAAGGACTTGTTCGCTAGCTTCCTCTTTTTGAAAAGGATTATTATCAAGATTATATATAAAATCACTAAAAAAAGCAATGAATAATTCAGTTGTTAATTGAAAACCTTTTTTTAGATGTCTCTCTCGCTGTTTTTCTGGTATAGCAAGTAATGCTTCGAAGACCTCCAAATCCTCATCTCTCTTCTTTATTTGTTTATTATGATCCAAATAATTAGAGATTATTTCCTCTGATTGATCAAAACAATTCAAAAAACAAATCGCAAAAACAACCCCATTTGCTGTTAATCCAAATATAGGAGCTTTTGTATATTCTCCCCTAGATCGCATTCCAACAACTTTTACAAGGTTTGCTTTTTTTAATCTTCCAACTAATTCGTCACGTCCCCCTCTACCAATTTTTTCTTTAGAGTGTTTGAAATATTTATACTCTTCATTTAAAGGACAAGACTTTTTCACTCCTAATTCAGAATCAACAGATAGTTCATACCTTGTTAATCCTCTCTTATCATCTTTATTTATATGAAAAGCTAGACTCTTCAAAACATTTCTTGCTTTGTTCTCTTCTCCTCTGTAAAGATCTAACCAAAATTTTATTGCTTTAAATAATCGATCACCAGCTGTCATTATATCAGTTATTTCAGTCATTTTTTTCTTTCCTTAGTAATTTTTAGCACTTAAAATAACCATTTTTTTCGTATTAACACGATTAAAACGACTAGTTTATAGTTATAACCCTTTTTTTCGTGTTAACCTTAGTGTTATAGGTATATAAATTACTTTCGAATATATGATTATATGATTAAAAAACGGAGTGAAAATAAGAAATGAGCAAAACAGAAAATATTCCTTGTGAAGTAGAAGCAGCAAAGAAACTAAGAATTCTAGTTGTAAGAAAATATGGAAAAATAAAAGGTTACTTTGGTCCAGAGATAACAAAAGCTGTTGAGAGCCATTCTAAAATTTTAGAGAAAGAGTTAGCTGAAACCTAGTTTTTTTACAGGTGATTCAATAAATGACAGAGAAAAAAGACGATGAGTTAATACTAATCGATCCTTCCGATGAAAACAAAAATCGAAAGATAGCTGTTGCTGCTAAACTCCTGGAAGAGATCGATCCTGAGCTTTCTCAAGAGATTCTAACCAGGAGGACTGCAAAAACTGAACAGCAAGGATAAACAAAACACAGATAATCTTCTCAAGGAATCGGAAACAATTAAAGAAAAACCAAAATCCGGTAAAGAAAGGAAAACAAGAGGAAAGAAGCAGCAGAAAGAAAAGAAAACCGAAGTTAGCGAAGAGCAAACAATAGATGATTTAATCAAACTAGCGTTAGATTATAAGTTAAGGGAGAAAAATCGGATTAGTAATTTTTGCAGATTAATATATTATACTGAAAACCAAAAGAAACAAAATGATTTAGTTGAATTTTGGAGAGATAAAGGAGAAAACAAAGAAAGAATTTTTCCAGGTCAAAAACCTATTGATCCAAGGACTGCTCCTACTGTAAATTGCCTCGAGAGATTTAGAAAGAAAAACAATGAATATATTTCTTTAATCGAAGTGTACCAAAAACTAGTTGAGAAATACCAATTATATCTATTTCATCTTGAACCAATTGTTTTTCATATTGTAGCCTGTGCTGCTATTACCTCTTATTACCCTGAAATATTCAATACTTTTCCCTATTTTGATTTTTATGGATCAGAAGCTAATTGTGGTAAATCGACTTTTCTTGAATGCTTAACACATTCTTCTTATTATGGTCACTATGTCGTGAATCCTTCTACACCAGCAACATTTAGAATTTTAAACTCTTTCAATTGTATGATGGGAATTGATGAACTTGGGAAATTATTGAAAAAGAGAGAAGGAAAAATCTATCTTTCAATTTTACTAAGTGGTTATAGAAAAGGTGGAGTGGTTTCTAGATGTAATGAAAACAATTTTGATGATATAAAATTCTTTGAAGTTTTTGGATTAAAAGCTTGGTCCAGATTAGAATGGATTGCTCCTGAGCTTGTTAGTAGAGCTATTACAATTACAATGATGAAAAATGAAGGAAGAAAACAGCTAAAAGATAATTTGAAATCTAGTGATTTTGATGAGATAAGAGATAATCTATACTCATGCAGATTATTTTATCATTATGAAGTAAACAAAACTTACAATGAATTGTTAAAAATTCAAGAGCTTTATGATCGTAATAAAGAAATTTTCTTACCAATTTTGACAATAGCTAAATTAGTTGATACAACAATTTACTATGATATTCTCGAGTATGCTATAAAAATTCAGAAAGAAAAGTTCCTCTTTAGATTCATGGTTAATTTTGCTTATGGAATTATTATATGATAATGAATTTTATGGAAAGGAAGTAAAATTAGTTTCAATTCGGAATGAATTTAGAAATGTTTTAGTTGCTGCAGGAGAGATAAGTGATTCTGAGGAATCAATTAAGGGAATTACTTCCCAGAAAGTTCTTAGTAGATTAACTAGGCTTGGTTTTAAGAAGGCTGAGAAAAGAACAGGTAATAAAACACATGTAGATATTTCTAAGAAAATTTTTGAACATCAAGCTTTCGTTTATTTAAAGCATAGAGAAGAAATACAAGAAATATTTTCAAAAGAAAAACTAAAACCAGAATTATCTAGTCTCGAGTCTACTATTTTGAAAACTTCAACAAAAGAAGATAATCCTACCCCTCGGACAAAGTTAACTAACCTAACTAAGTTAACTGAAAAAGAAGTTAAGAAAGTTAACTTAGTTAAGAATGTTAGGTTTGGGGAAGGGGGGCATGAAGATAGTAAAACCGAGAAATTAATGCAATTTTTAACTATGCTGCAACTAGAAGAAAATGGCGATCCTATTTTTGAGGGGGATTTGATAGAATTGGGAATTAAGAATAATTTGAGCTCGAAGTTTATTGAGAAAACAATTGAGCTGTGGAAACGAGACGGAATCGTCTTTTCTCCAAAAAAGAACTATATCAAAATTGTATGAAAGGAGTTGAAAAAGAAAAATGATTAGTGAAGAAAAACTAGCATTACAAACAATTGATTGGGGAATAGTGGGAGATCTTAGAAGAGTCTCAAGAGCTCCTTATAGTAAACATTTGAAAAGTGGTCTTTATTGTACACCAATAATACTCGATGAGATCCTGCAGGGAATAACTTTAGAGAGGATTCTCAAGAAAGCAGTAAAACAACATTTTACTCCAATGGAGATAAAAGAATCAAACAAATTTAGAGATCTAATACTAAAGAAAGATTCTGAGCTCGCTATACAAAAAGAGCATAAACAAATGACCAGAAATTGGTACAAACTAAAGTCAAAAACAAAAGCTACCACTGGTCCAAGACCAATAATCAAAAGAGCTATTGAAAATATTTCTCTGTTATATTCTTTTCCAGGAGCTCATTTGTTCAGATTGGCTATTGTTTGTGAGTTAATTGCTAGTAGTTATGATGATGATCATATTGTTAGTCTTTTTCTCTTTCACGATTCAAAAGCTCGAGAAGATAGGACCAGATATCAAGTAGAGCAAATTCGTAATGGTAACTACAAACCATTCACGAATCAGAAATTGCGAGAGATCGGTTTGAATGATTTTATTAAAAAAACAATAGGAGAGGTTCAAGGAAAATGACCATTTATGATTGTCCAGAATGTGGGAGAAGTGAAATTATCAGAGATGGAAAATACCTGGTAGAAACTAGGATTTGTCGAGATTGCTATGTTGCAATAATAAAAAAAACTAACCTGAGTTGAAAAAGAAGAATGTCAATAGAAAACATTGAGAAGATTAAGAGTGAATTAAACTTAGTGAAGGATAGAATAAAACATCTCGAGAAACAGTTACAAAAGTTAGATCCTGAAACAATTGAACAAACAGAAAACCCAACACCTGATGTTTTAACCATTGAGGGAGTAATTAACTTAATCAATATCAGAAATTTCAAATGTCTCGAGAATTTTAAACTACTAGCTATAATTGTTATTGCTCTCAAGAGAGAAGCTTCCAAATATAGTAAAACAAGGCCACAAGAAATTATCATTGGTGATGAGAGAAACCAGCGATTCAAACTACTTAATTGGCATAAAAGTATGGACCAGAAACTACTGCAGGGAAAGGATCATTGGGTTATTTTTGATTCGGTTTACCTGAAAGAAAATGATAGCAGATTTCCGGATAATCGGTTTATGGATTTTGATATTGCAGGGGAGCTAAAACAATTCAATATTTATTCTAGTAAGAATTTCAAGGTTATAAATTATAACAAGGTGAGTTAAATGGTAGCTAAACTACAAGAAAAACTCAAACAATTAGTAACTAATTCACAGCACAGCTTAGATAAATTAATTTATCAAAACTTACGAAAAAACAACGAAACATCTCGAGACGTTTTACAGGAGCTTTCAGAATTAATGCAAAAAATAGCAGCATTAGTTGTTACTCAAAAATCAGACAAAATAACCATTAGAGGTACGAAAACCAGGAAACAACAATTAACCCGAGCTGATTGGGAAAGTGATTCCAACAAAAGAAGATTATCTACTAGACATACTCTTGAGGAAATGCTTTTCCTAGATAATCATGTAGGTTTTGGGAAAAGAGCAACATTATTACAATGGTTACTAAGAGAATTCATGCAAAAACACAGACAAAAGGAATTCAAAGAAATAATGGTGAGGCAAAAGAAATTAGAGGAAGAACAAGCTGCAGACACAACTTAATATTTTTCCTTTACCCTTTTACCTCATTCTTTCTTTTTTTCTCGAGAAATATATACTTTACTAAAACAAAAAACCTTTGCTGAAAAAAATACTTTTGTAAATATTTTTAGTAAATCTAATATTAAAATAATGTCGTATAAAATACGATGTTTTTTTATTTATTTTCAACTATAAACTAAAAAAATTAATAATCATTAATAATTATCAATGGTGTTGATCAGTTCCCCAACTTTGTAAACCATGATCTAAAATTAAGAACAAAAGCCCTTAATAAATACTATATAGTTCTTTTACAAAAATTTTTAGAAAGAGGGATTTTTTCTTTTTTACAGGATTTGAGAAAAATGTCTGAGAGCAAATCTATAATTCAAACTGGTAATAGATTATTATCATTATATGATGAAGCAATAAAATCAAGTGGAGATAAACCTAGAAGAAGAACACAAGAAGAAAGTAACAAAATTGCTTACAAATTTGGTAAAAGATTTAGTTCATTATTTTCTGAATTCTTGGAAAAGGGAATAAAGAATTATAATTCTGATATCAAATGTTTAAACGAAGAGGAGCTACAAAAATACGAGATTACTAGATTAGCTAAAAAAGATGGAAAGGAAAAACTAGTTGAATTATTATTAAGAGTAATAAATGAGTATGGTGAGAAATTGACCTTTTCAATACTTGAAAAAATAGATTTGAAAAAGATTTTATGCAAATAATTCATAATCTTGTTTTTGAACTTGAAAGAGGATTTGAGAGAGAAGAATCAAAAATAGATTTTTCCCAAAATGATATGATTAATATTAATGTAAAGATAAAAGGAGAGCCTGCAGAACAAGCTAATGAAATGTTAGAACATGGTATTTTCGGTTCTAAGGAAGAGATAGTTAGGCAGGGTATAAGAGAATTATACAAAAAATGGAAGAATAAATGAAGGCTACTGGTTCTTTAGATATTTAGGAATAGGTTTAGGCAGGTTATGAATGAGCTCAATTTTTTTATGATAAAATTGCTCTAACTCAAAAATATCCTTAATACTTCTATGTCCTTTAATGATTTTTACATCTAATTTTTGAAAGTTGTTAAAATCATCTAAACTGAATACATTTTGTTCAATCTGAACGATATAACCAACAGATTCTAATAATTTTTGTAAATAATCTAATAGAAAAAACAAATGCACTCGATTATTATCAACTTTGTAGAAAAGGTAATATTCTTTTTTAATTGAATCAAATTTATGTTCAAGAATTAATGTTTTAGAGTCAAAATTAGCAATTTTTTGTCGATAAAGTCTTTTGATTTTTCATGTTAGTTTTTTAAATGAATCCTTACTAGTAAAAACTATTCTCATATATAATTAATGTAAGATTTCTGTTATTAAACCTATTTTTTAGCGGGGAATTTATAAGTTTATGATAACAAACAAGCTTAGATTTAAAACTCAGATTTTATGCAAACAGGAGAGATTTTATGTCCAAACCATATTTTTATGATATAGCAGAATGTAGTGACCAAGCAGACAACAAGGAATTAATAAATACAAGACTTTTTAGGATAGTTAAGGATCCTAATTTATTTCGTCCTTTTGTTAAAGATATTACCCTTTACCTATATGGTATAATGGTGTTATTTGCAATTTTAATGGAATTATTAGGTAGAACATTAAGCTCAATTCATTTAGAGGTGATGTATTCACTATTTATTACATTTATAGCAATTGGAATATTTATTCATATGAATTTAATAAAAGATTATCGAACATACATTTCAGTTAAAATTCATAATAAAAAACTCAAATTAGCTTTTCCTTATATTATATTATTAGTGAGTCTAATCCTTTTGCTTATACCAAGTTGGATATTTGTAAGATTTGATTTAATTGAATATGATAGATTACAATACAACTTTATTGTTGCAAGTTGGGAATAGTGCCTATTTGCTATAATTCTACCATATCTAATGTTAAAATTATTCCCTTATAGAATTAAATACAAAGTAAAATGCAAAGATGACTATTCATGGGAATCTATCAATAAGACCTATTGTGTTTTTTGTAGTGGCTTTGCTTTTTGCCATAGCACATAAATTTGCATATACAAATAATTTTGGTGCACTGATTTTGATCTTCCTTACAGGTATTTTTATGCACTCTATTGGTTTCTATTTTCCAAGTGCTTCAATAATATTTCACTATCTTTTTAATATAATCGTTGAAGTAAGAGGAGGGTAAATTTAGATACTAATAATTACTAATTATTACTAATGGTGTTGATATGGCTAAACCAACATTTACCCGGAAATTAGTAGATAATCATGGAAGCTTGCAGGTGAATATCCCTGCAGAAATAGTAAAAACTCTCTCACTTGAGAAAGGTGATTCACTAGTTTTTACTTATGAAAATGGATCATTTACTTGTACTAAAATGAAACGTTTAGCGGATTAATACCTGAAATTACTCACACGAGGTTAAGCGACATGAGTAAAACAGATACTAACCTTTCACCTAAAAAGAAAGTGAAAGGCAAACAAACAAAGGTTTTCAGTAAATAGATCAATTCTTTTTTCTTTTCATTTAAAGTAACATTATTATATCAGATTTTGTATAATATTATATTAGATATAATCTAATATGGTGTTATTATGCCTATCAAATTCAAAAGAAGTATAACTAAAAATCATGGAAGTCTACAAGTAACAATTCCAAAACCTATATGTGAAGAATTAAGTTTGGAAAAAGGAGATCAAATTGAATTTATTTACAATAATGGATCATTTACTTGTAAAAAAGTTGATTGAATTGATGGGTTAACACCCTATCCAAGCTATACGGTGACACGTAATGACTTCAGATAAAAGTGAAAACCTTTCATCTAACAGAAGAAAGGAAAAGAAACACAAAAAGGTTTTGCACAAAGAAGTGCAAAAGGATCAAGAACGAACTTTTAAAAAACTACCGATGGCAATTGAGAGATTTCAATTACCAAACGATCAAATAAACTACAAGCAAGTCTTCGAAGGAGAGATCTATGAATTTGTTAAACCAGGTATTGGCAAGGTAAGGTTCAGAGAAATTTCTCTACTGGTACCAATGCCAATCTTGGATCTCTACAATGCGTTCATAAGCTTCTCCCATCCTGGATTTGACGATGCGTTAGATTACTTCCAGGAAATGCTAATGAATGGGATTTACCAAGATTTTCAGAAACATTTCCTTGAATACCCTAAGGAAGTTGCTTTAGAGCACATTCAAATGTTAAGAGAATACTTCTTGTTCCAGGAAAAGAATGAATCAATGTGATGTTTTTTCTCGAGCCCTCTCGAGAAGAAACCTTTCTATTTTTTTCAATATAAATATTAGAAATTATACCATTCCCTCTCTAATTACGGTTTTCACTTTTACAGTGTTTTTAAATTTGAGAAACACAGCTTTAATTCCTTTTCTCTTTTTTCCGAGTCGTTTTACTTCCTTATTCTTAACACTTGAAACAATGCTTCCAAAATCTCTTATTTTTTCAACCTCTTCCTCGCTGATTCCAAGTTCTCTCATTCTATCCCTTGCGTGTTTTGAATAATCAAGAGGTTTTCCGAAAATTCCTTTTTTGCTCATTTTTTCAACACCGCAGTTATTCCGTGTATATAAGTATACACAAAAGAGATATATAAATATTGTGATAGAATCAATACACAAAAACATAGTATAATACACAATATTTAAATATTCCAAAATCGAATATTTATATAAAGAATAATTGAGGGAAAATGATGCAACAAGATTATATAGAATCCTCAAATCTCGAGGAATTTAAGAATAATGTAATTCGAGCTAGAGAAATAGGATACATAACGAATAGTCAGGAAACTGCATTACTACTTAAAAAAATGAATCAGGAACTAGAGCCAGATAAACGGATTTCTCTCGATGTGCAGAATCGTAATGCTCTACGGATTTTACGAAACATGATAGTTCATTATCCTCCTGAGAAAATAAGGGGACGGTTAATCCATTTGCTTAAAATTCCTGTAATAAAGGAATTAATAGCCGAGGTGGATCAAAAAGGAATTCTCTGCTATGAATGTAAAAATGGAATTATTATCGAAACGACTACAAGCACATGGACTTCAAAAGATGAATATGAACTTATTCTGGATCATGTTCCTGCTAAAATATGTACAAATCCTACTTGTAAGGAAACCATGTTCTCATCCAAAACTATGAAAACCGAATCAAAAGTACTATCTTTAGTTGAGGAATTGATCTCAGGAATCATGGATAATAAGCAGGAATCTTTAGAAAAGGAAACACAATGCCCTCTCTGTGAACAAACCATGCTTTCATCTAATACAACAATAACCTATAAGGATTCAATATCAGATCTCTTTCATTTGAAAATCAATGAACTACCAGTAAAAACAAAATGTCATCTCTGTGGGTATTATGAGTTCTTTGAAGGAACAAAATCACTTCTAGATCAATTACGAGACACATTAGAAAATAGATCTCTTAAACTGATAACTATCAGTTAGTTTTTTTCTTTTTTTTCATTAGATGCCCAGTTTTGATTCTAATTTCTCAAGACGAGAAGATCTTTCTATTTCCTTTTGCTTGTCAAGAATGAATTGATTAATAGCAGTAATATTTAATCGGACAATAGTTGGTTTCACTGATTTGTCACGAAGAACTAATTTTACTTTTACAAGATTTGAAATAGCTGTGGAAACATTTGATTTTGAACCGGAACCAATATTTAATTCATTAATGATTTCTTCTCGAGTCCATTCAACTCGTTCCTGGAATAATATTAGAACCTCTTTAGTTAATCCTAGTTAATTAATAGATCCATTGAGCATATTGCTGATTTTTTCAAGAACAATTTCTTGACTGAAGAATGATTGAAGATCAGTAATAGTCCCTGAAACTTCCACTGCAGGTTTCCTTTGCACTTTAGGTTTTTCTAGGTCTTTTTCCTGAATGATCGATGCAGCTACTTGTTCTAGAATTGTTGACCGTTTTTCAAAAGCAGGACATCCATCTGGAAAGTCTACAGGATAACCTTTTGCCATGAGAAAATAAAGCCAATCTTGTGATTCATCTTTAATAATTTCTTTATTTGTGAAATAGATCTCTGCTTGTTTGTTTCTTCTTTTGGTGTTACCTTTCTTTCTGGTCCAGCATGATAAACAGGGTAAGCTGCAACTATAGTACTACTCAAACTTGTCTGGAAAAGGAATTCTGAAATCAATTATTGATGGCTGCGAGAATTACTGCCATTTTCTTGTTTATGAAAAAGACCTAGGAGGAGGTTCCTGAGTGTTTCCCCACGAAACACTTAACCGAAAGTATTTTGTGTCCGCTGGACACATATAAGTTATGCTGCTACTATAGTACCACTCAAACAGATTGAGCTCTAATTTAGCAATTGAAGCCTTGATTGTTATGCTGCTACTATAGTAGCACTCAAACCCTTTTTCAAACCCTGAACCCTCTAAGGTACTAGGGTGTTTAGCTGCTATCATAGTACTACTCAAATAGCAAAATAGTTACGCAAGTTTTGGATTATACTAAAGAACATCAAAGTAATAGAGTAACTGAAAAAGTTACGCCCGTAACTTTTGACTTTACAGAGTATTGATTTAGAACTTCAGGTTTATACGATCTGAACGAAAAGTATCAGTTAGATTGTATCGAAAGATATTGTGATCAGCTATAAGAACGCTATATGTTAAAATTGTGAAAGTTAAAGGAGATACCAATCAGCTATTTCTAGCTTTATTCTTTATCATTAAAACCTATTTTTCAGGGCAAACAACAAAGAACTAATGAGTTGGGCAGTTGGTACCACCTTTCACTAAGAGTGTCTTTCGATTTTGTGTTTCGGATTAAGGGTCTTTGATTCTTGTGAACCAACTCCATACATTGTCACTGTATTTTGTTTAGCATCAACCTTGACATAAAAACCAGCAAGCATTAATAATGGAACGGTAACCCAAGTAACAATTGCTAGCGAAGGAAAGAGATAAGGAGAAATTTCTACTAGAGTATCTATAAGAAACATAAACAAACCAATAATAATAGTGGAAAAGCCAATAATGAAATAACCAATTCTTTTCTTAGCTGTTTTGTTTTCCAAAGAGAAATAAGTTAAAATCATGAAAATTGCCCCTGTGATAACGAAAAATGCTGGAACAATTTGAACAAATGATTTTCCAAGTAAATTGTCTGTGGTCTTAAAACCACCTAAACCATCCTCGACCACCCAATCATTCATTGCACCAAAAATGGATGAAACAACTAGTACAACTCCTGTTAAAACATAAAATATCCAATGTAAAGTCTCTGCACCAAAGTAAATGCCTATCGCAGATAAAAATAAGAGAAGAGCACTTAAGATGCCAGTGATAATACAGAGGTCTCGAAAAATATTAGCAAATAATAATGAGCTGTATGCTACTGCAAAGTTAATTCCATTAAATAGAAGTGATAATGACCAAAATGTAAATCCAGCTGAAAAAAGCTGATTTAATCGTTTTTTGGGATTTTTCATAAGAAATAATATGCTAATCATTGCTGATATAATTCCAGCAATAATCCATGCCAATGATGTAAATAAATTGAATGCTGTAATCAAATTTACCCACTCAAAAATTGGTTCGTATTTCGATATTTAAAACACCCACTCTAGAATAATTGCAGAAAAAGTAAGAATCTTGGAAATTTCCAACTAGGATGTTTGTATAGTATACTGATAATCTGTTTGTTTTGTGGTCTTTAAAAGTGTAAATTAAGATTCTTTCTTATCTCAGAAGTAGTTTCATGACGAAGAGAAGAATGAAGTCAAATGGTGTACAATATGTACAGAGAAGTATTAACTCATAATATTAACAAGGAAAACGGAAACATTGAGAGATCTCAAGCAAATAAAAGGAAAAATTCCAAATTACAGTTCAACGAAATTCTGTGTCCAAAGAACTGTAATAAAATATCTTCTACTGAGTGCAAAAATTGTGAATATAAAAAAGAATATCAAAGAAAACATAAATTGGGTTTATCTCTAGTAACAATGATATGCGTTTGGGGAATGAAGGAACCTAAGCTTGAATAATCTCTTCTTTCTCTTTTATTTTTGATTTTGTTTGTGTTTAAAAAGGTCAATTTGAACATATCTATGCTCAAAAATTTCGGGTCGGGTTTTCATGAAAATAAAATTGAGTTCTGGAACTCTGAAGAAGATTCTAATCGGTACTACCGTGATAAACTATATTCTATTGGTTACCTATGTGTTTTTACTAATTTCAGCTTCAATAGGGGGAAATTACACAATTTTTCTTCTATCAGTTCCTGCTTATATTCTATCGAATAGCTGGTTACTGATAGTTGGATTCTTTGGTTTTGAAGCTTGTTTATTGTTTTACTATTGGATGAAGACAAGAAATGAAACTCAACAAGAAGATCTTGAGAGTTTAACTAATACTGTCATTACTGAATCTGAGTTACTTGATGAGGATTTTGATATTTTCCAAGATAGAGATATTCTAGAGAATCAAGCAAATACTGATGTCAATGAACAAAACATACTTAATTCTGATGCAATAAATGTAGAAAATGAAATGCCCAATTTGCGAGAAAATCCAATTGAAGAAACAAATGAAATATTAATAGAAGAAAATTTCGAGGTAATTCAAGCAGAGAAAGATTTTGATAGACTTTGGGAAGAAGCGATTGATCATGTAAAAAGTGCAGTAGATAAAAAAAAAGCTGGGGAACCAGTTAGCATAACACCTGAAGAAACCACCCGACAAGAAATATCTTTTCAATCCCAAAATGAGCACATAACAAAATTCACTGATAATATAGAGAAGCAGGAAAACAGAATACATTCGCGAGCAATTACTTCTAAATGGAAAGTGAAACATAAAAAGAGCATTGCTAATCCCTCGATCATTAAGGATCAACATCGTGAATTCTATAATGAAATAGCTCTAAATAATTGGATTTTCCAAAAAAGCTCTGATCGCGACAGAGTTGGTCTATTTAAAACAGCCTTAGATGAAACACGATTTAGAGAAAAGGATTTCAAATATCTTATTGAGGTAGGGATTATTCACAAATTACTAATTCCATTTCCAACGGGATCCTTTGTAGTTTATGCAATTCAAGAAAAAGAAGATAAGAAAATAATTAGAAATTACATTGCTAAATGGTGTAAGAAAAACAATTTCAATCTTACACAAAAATCAATTGCTTTCGTAAACTATTCAGATTTGGGTTTGGATAGGAAAAATTGGAGATTCGATTTTCAAATTAATAATATAATAGGCTTAATCTGGATAAGTGACTTCTTGATAAGAGATGACCACACAGGAACTCTTTCTCTTGCTTATCATAACAAGAAAGAGTTAAAGGCACTTCTTGCTGCTTCACAAATTAATTTCTCGAACAAAGAGTTAACAGCTATGATAGTTACCGATTATGGTTACAATATAGAGGAAATTGAACGATATATTGAGAATATTGGTTTTGGTCAAGCAACTATTTTAGCTGTTGGTGACAAGCGTTTTGAAAAGCAATTAAAAAATGCTATATCTGCTTAAATATTGAGAATATTTTGTTTTCAGAAAGAGAAGAAAGAATAACTAATTATTCTTCAGTATCCCTTACCGTCTCGAGTATAGAAATCGTTTTCCAAATCAAAGTTCTTGCATGAACAGGACAATTGGGATCGAGACTAGTTTCTTCTAATATGCTAGTAGCAATGTTTGCTCTAATAGCTGGGGAAGCCTCTTGTTCAACATTGCCTAAAGTTCCTAGTGCATCACTTGCACTCCTACGGATATTTCTTGGGACGCTTGTGTCTTCACTAATATCCTTCAAGATTCTAAGAGCTAATTTTTCATCTTCAGACATTTTATCTACCACCAGTTCTTCAATCAAAAAACATAATGATTTTTCTAAAAGTTCAAATGACCCAACAATTAAAGGTTATTTGAATATTACTATAGTTTAAAGAAAGTATTTTTCCATAGTATTTAAATTACTTTATTTAGGAATTAATGTTCAAACTGTTTTTCAAGCTCAAATAGAACTGATGTTATACATGTGGAAGCAAGATAAATTTTCTTTCCGAGACTGATTTGTTGTGCTCCGAGTGAATCAAGAATTTTTTCATGCTCTTGTGATATGTCATGACGACCACCAATGATAAAACACAATGATTCTTCCCGGAGTAAAACATCTTTTATCTCTTTAATTGATAGTCCATTCTCATGAAGATAATACGTGGTTTGATGATTAGACACAACAGAAAAAATATACTGCTGAAAATCAACTACTGATGCCCAACTTATATCCCCATTACTTGATTTGGTATTTTGCATAACTTCTTTTATTAATGAAGCAACACTTATCTCATCATAAATTTCATCGGTTAGTGGCAGTTCATTTACTGTAAGAACATGAATATCTGTTTTGGAAAAAATAGCTTGAAAACTAATGTCTAGTTGTTCTATGTTATTAGAAAAAATTGAAAGTATGCACCTCGAAACTACATCGATCTTTGATGCACTTGGTAAATCCTTTAAGGAGAAATTTTCGGAGGGGGGGTTTTCTTCCATTATTTGGATTATTGTTAACCTCATTTTTCTCCTTTTCAAAGACATGACAAACACAACTAAACAATAGTTACTATAGCTTGTTCAAAGTATTAAATAAAAGAATAGGGAACACAAACCTCTCTTACCAAACTCACATTTAGTAAGATTTGGTTTTTCTATCAGCTTTTGATCTGATTTTAACCCTACCACGATGAACTGCACATGAAACACAATAATTCTTTGTGGTTCTTTGGCGAGGAATAAAGGTACCTTCTTTTCTTAATTCCCTTGCTAAAGTTGGGTCAATTAGAGTAAGGTATTTTGTTTCTTTCTTAACTTTGTCAGCTGGAACAAGTCTTCCGCAAGCTGAACATTGAACCATACCGCCTTTGCCTTTAGCTCCTTTAGACCTTCCACCAGATTTTCTTTTTTTAGTCATTTATTTTTTCACGACCGAATTACTTAGCAATTAAACATAATATTAATCACTAGTATATAGATTGTTTCGTTTATAACCTATTTTAAAGATTTATGTTCAACTTGAAATGAGTTTTCTAATAAGTTAATTGATTCTGAAATGGAAAATACTCTACAGAAATACCTTTTAATGGGAAAACTTTTTTCTATAGTCGTTAATGTAAAGAATTAGTATCGACTAAATAGAACTTTAATGCAGGTAGAAAAAAATGAGCATAAGTTATCTCCAAAAAGAAGACCCAAAAGATGCTTCAAAAGCATTTAAACGATTAAAGAAAAAAATTTCTATTGACAATCTTTGGATATATATTCTAAGGCTTTTACAAGAAAAGGAAATGTATGGCTACGAGTTAAAGGAATCAATTAAGAAACGATTTGGATTCGAACCTGCAACAGTTACATCTTATACAATTTTATACAAATTAGAGAAAGATAATCTTGTAACATCACTAGTGAAAGGTAACCCTGAAGGACGTCCAGATAGAAAATATTATTCCTTAACAGATGAGGGGAAAAAATCAATGAAAGAAGCAAAAGGGCTCTTTAAGGAGATATTATCCAAAGTTTTTGACAAAACTTAATAGAAATAGGAAAAAGCAAATGAGTTCTCATTTGCTCTTAACTTATTCTATTTCAATTGGTTCGGATTTAGTGTAAACTTGAACTTTTCCATTTCTGATCATAACATCATTTTCAAGTCTTTGTCCACCTAATCCTTTAACATAAACTCCAGGTTCAATTGTGAAAACCATTCCATCTTCAACAACAACTTCAGTCCATTCTTCAAGTTTTTCAGGTTCAGTTGGTTTCTGTCTGATGCCAGGTGAATCATGAACTGTTAAACCTAAACCATGACCTAAGCCGTGAGGGATATGATAACCAGCTTCTTCAATGACATCAACTGCAGCCTTAGAAATTTTCCAAAGTGGAACACCAATATCAATTGCAGCGATAGCTTCCTCATAAGCTCTAAAACAGGTCTTCTTGATTTTCTTTTGTTCTGCAGTTAGTTTACCAAAGGATATTGGAATAGTAATATCACAACAATATCCTTCATAGACAGCACCAAAATCAATAAGTGCTAACCCATTTGCAGAATAGACATTGTTGTTAGCTGCAGGATGACAATGAATCATGTGAGATCTATTGACATTAGCTACCAATGAAGGAAATGAATTATCTTCTGCCCCATATTCTCTCATCTTTTTCATAACCAGAAATGATAAATCATTTTCAGTTCCTTTTTGCTCTTCAGCAAATTTCCTTATATCATTAATTGTCTTGTTACCTATTTTTCCTGCTTCCACTAGTTTATCTAATTCTTGTAAGCTTTTTGTTGCTCGTAATTCTCTAAACAGATCATCTAATTTAAGAGGTTCATCAAAGAGTTTAGCATTAGGTAGTTTCTTCTTGATAGATAAAATATACCTATAAGGAATGCCAGTGTTGAAACCAATTATCGGTGTATCCGTTTTCACTGTATCTTTCACATAATCAGCATAATTATTTCTGGATTCCTTATCTGTTACTAGAGTGTCAACTTGAGCATAATCTTCTGCTAATTCGACATCCCAAGGAAGTAGTATTGTTTCTCCATCTGAGGTAATTATCAAGTTGGCATCCATTGGATGTCCTGTAAGATAACTCATATTAACATCTCGAGCATTCTCCCAATCAGCAATGAAGACTGAATCGATTTTTTTCTTTTGCATGAATTCAGTTAGTTTATCTATTTTTTCTTGAGTTATTGGTCGCAATTCCAACACCTATTTATCTGGTTCTTAGAGTTACATATTCTTAGAATGATAATTTTCATCATATAAAAAAGCTATTTCTGAATCTATCCATAAATGTAGATTCTTAAGAAAGGAAACAAATATCTTTTAGAAACAGATTCGTAGAATTTTAATACAAAGCAATCAATTAATTGTTAGGTTGAAACTAAATTGCATCTCCCAGATTTTCTAAAAGAAGAATGGATGAAAAAAATTGAAATAAGACATTCCAACATCAGAGAGATTTCACAGATAAAGAAATTAATTGTAGAAGCATACTCTCCAATTGAACCATTACTTGGAAGAAAGCCTCGAGGGATGTTGGAATCAGAAGAAAAGGTAACTGAGAGAGTGAAAAACAAAACTGTTTACTCTGTTCTATTTGATGGAGAATTTATTGGTACTTTTACTATAAAACGAAGTGCAAAAGATAATCTAATGGAAGTGCAAAAAGTTGCTGTTAGGGCAGATATGCAAAATAAGGGCATTGGAACCTATATTATGGATACTGCAGAACATTTGATTCGTCTTATGGAAGAAAAGAAGGTGATAATAGAAACTTATGAGGACCATAAACAACTAGTGGATTTTTATCTTCACCGTGGTTACAAAGTAAAAGATCAGATGCTCAGAAAAGGCAATATTGTTTTAATAATGGAGAAAAACTTGTGGAGAGAAGACTGAATGAAATTAGATATTATTAGGGGATCTGGTCTATGTTCTAATTGCTTTATTTTGAGTGAAGAAAATCTAAAGCAGTTGTTAGTTGTTGACATAGGTATTGGTGGAAAATTAACTAGATTTGCTTTGAAAAAGAGTTTGGCATCAATTGTAAATAAGAAATTTAGTGATTACTCAATCGAGATTTTTCTTACACATTGCCATATAGATCACATTCTTGGAGAGAATAATCTAAGGGATTTTGAAAAAGTAACTTTTAGTGCTAGTGAAAAAGCAGCTAAACACATCAACTCTCGAGATGATGTTACACTAGTCTCCAAATATGGAGGTAAAATAAATTATTCAATAGATAAAATCTATTTAGATGGTGAGATTTTAAAATTTGGGGATATAGAGCTTGAAGTAATTTATACTCCAGGACATACTGATGGATCAGCAATACTATACGACAAAGAAGGTAAAAACTTGTTTGCAGGAGATGTAGTGTTTGCAGGTAGAGCTTGTGGTAGGGTGGATCTTCCTACAGGAAATCGACAAGTTATGATTTCTACTTTGGGAAAAGTAGCCAAACTGGATATTGAACATTTGTACAGCGGACATGGTCCTGATATGCATAAAAACATTAAAGCGAATATTCTTTCAGCAAAACAGATGATGGAATATTGGTAAGAAAAAAGAGATTGAATGAAGCAAATAATTGCTTCAAATATTTATTTTACTTTTGACAAGGAAATTATTAATGACCACTGGTGATTAATGTAATTCTGGTAATCTTGGATGAGTTCTTTGCTAACTCCTCTGTATCTTCCTTGATCTTTCAGATATTCTGATAAGGGTTTTCGTTTTGCAGGATCTACATATCTTTTACTTAGCCGGGAAAGCTCAATATCACCATTTACAGATTCCCAGAGAATATGAGTACCTGTTTCAACAGCTAATTTACCTATTTCAATTGTCTTTTCTGAAGGGAATCGCCAACCTATAGCACAAGGTGCTAGTAAGTAAATAAATTTGAAGCCATCCATTTGTTGAGCTTTTCTAAGTTTATCAATGAAATCACGTGGATAAGACGTACATGCCGTTGCAACGTAAGGTAAATTGTGAGTCCACATTATAAGAGAGATATCTTTAGGCCAACCAACACGACCAGAAGGAGTTGTTTTTGTACGTGCACCTGGAGGTGTAGCGCCTGATTTTTGAACTCCAGTATTACTGTAGCTTTCGTTTGAATAGGTAACATATATCATGTTATCATTTCTTTCAGCTGCTCCTGAAATAGTTGCCAGTCCAATATCTACACTACCACCATCACCAGCCCAAGCAAGAACAGTAGTATGTTTGTTACCTTTTGCTTGAAGAGCTGCGGAAATTCCTGATGCTGCAGAAGCCGCTGCTGCAAAAGCAATATTAAGAACGGGTGCATTAATAGCAGATTTTGGATATGGTCCTTGCCAGACAGAAGTACAACACGCAGGAATAGACATGATGACATCATCACCAAGAGCTTTCAAAGCATATCGTAAACCTAATGATGAAGAACATCCTGCACAAGCAGCGTGACCAGGAAGAATTGGTTCTGGTAATCTTAAAATTTCTTTAGTAGTAACCATTTTGTTTTCACCTCATTTTAGGGGTTCAAGGTCTTTTTCTATCAAGTCTGCAGCATATTCTGCTGTGACATCCATCCCACTTAATCCCTCAATATGATGGAATGCTTTTGGACGATTCTCACCTTCAAAAAGGGCAGCCATTGTGTCTATAGCAATGATACCTTTATAACCATATGATGGAGCTCGTTCAATGAAATGAATCGTCTCAATGTTCTTGCATAACTCTCTAAGTTCTTCATCAGGGAATGGTCGAAGAACTCTGATTCTTATCATGCCAACATCATAACCCTTCTTCTTCAACATATCAACAGAAAGTTCTATCTCTTCTGCAATTGATGAATGGGAGACGATGAAGTGTTTTGTTTTCTTATCAATATCATAAGTATCAACAAGGTCACCATGGAATCTACCGAATCGTTTCTTATAATCAGCACAAACATCTTTAATGATTTGTTTTGCCCTATGAGTTGATTCCATAATGTTGAATCGTTTTTGTCGATAATGCTGTGGGTAAGATAGATTACTGTGTGTTATTGGATTCTTAGGATCCAATATGAAATGCTTAGGATTATACGTACCTATGAAATCATCTACATCCTTTTGAGCTGGCATATCTACTTGAGCATTTGTGTGAGAGAGAATGTAAGCATCTTGACAAACTAGAGATGGCATGTAAACATGTTCATGTTCACTAACCTTGTATGCCATAAGAAGTGTATCAAATACTTCTTGTGCATTCTTGCAATAATATTGAATTATGCCAGAATCTCGTAAACCCATTGAATCTTGGGTTTGAGCCCAAATAGACCAAGCTGGAGCCAATTCTCTATTAACAATATTCATTACAACAGGAAGTCTTGCTAAAGCAGCCCACCAAACGAGTTCAGCCATATAGAGAAGACCATGAGCTGAAGTGGATGAGAAAGTTCGAGCACCAGTTGATGAGGCACCAATTAAAGCACCTGCTACGCTATGTTCACTTTCCACTTTAATTAATTCAGCACCCATTACTCCATCTTCTACGAATTCAGAAACTTTTTCCACACAATCTGTGGAGGGAGTTATAGGATAAGCAGCTACAACTTCAATACGAGCCATTTTAGCAGCATATGCAGCAGCATAGTTTCCACTAATAATAAGAGTTTTAGCTTCTTCATTTCCTATAGATTTTGGACTTTTATCTGATACTGTCATCTTTATTTCTCCTCCTCAGTAAATTCAGTTTCTTTTACCATTTCTATGCAATGTTTTGGACATTCATTAGCGCAAATACCACATCCCTTGCAGTATTCGTATTCAATAACCATTTTACCTTTCTCATGCGATAGGTCATCGGGATCTAAAGTGATACAAGGTTCTGGACAATATAATGCACAAATTTCACACCTTGTGCATGCCTCATCATCAATTATTGGTCGAAAAGTTCTCCACAAACCTGTTTTTCCTGCAGCACCTTTTGTAGGTTTTGAATTCCAAGTCTCTACTTTAAAATCATCATTGCTTTTTGTCACTTATCTCAACCTCCATTGCTATAAGGGTGTGTTTCACTAAAACCTCTTTTAGCAGCTTCGAGGTTCTTATCCCAAATACGTTCATTTAGTTGGCTTTTAATAGCATCTAACACTGAGTCAAGCTTAACCAAACCAGTTGCTTTAGCAACTGCACCTGTCATTATGGTATTGGTAATATAGCTTTCAGCAATTCTTAATTCCAAGTCAATAGCAATTTGAGTAGCATCTATCCAGTGTTTCTTACATTTTAAGTCAGGAAATGCTTTTTCTTTGTTAGCATTGACAATTAGAATACTATCTTCTGTTATACCTTTCATATAGAGAATTTTTGGTAATGCAGGATCAAGAACTGCAACTACTGTTGGTTTGTAAATCTGGGAATGTCGTTTAATATGGGAATCAGCAATCCTTGTATACGTTTCTACAGGAGCACCTCTTCTTTCAGCACCATAAAAAGCAAAAGCTTGGACAAATTTACCTTCACTATGAGCAGCTTCAGCTAATATTTTTGCTGAGGTAACTGCCCCTTGTCCACCTCTGCCATGCCAACGGATTTCTTCAAACATAATTTTAGTCACCTATATTACATCAAAGGTTACATTTTTGTTAATTTTTTTTAATCCTTCGCTAAAACTCAACTTCTTTCTAACTTTGATGGTAAATTCATTACTAAATAATTACATCATTTTGTAGTAGTAATTGCTAAGCTAGAGTACAAGTAAGTTTCCAGCAACTTCAACGAATTAATTAGAATCTTATTTAATGTTTTGCATGATTTGAAGTAAGTGCTTTTAGAGGAAAAATGAAGTTTGGTAGCCCGGGGCGGATTCGAACCACCGTCTCCGGATTCAGAGTCCGAAAGGATTGACCACTACCCAACCGGGCTAGAACAACTAATTAATCAAAACTCACAATAAATTGCTTATAATCATTTTGATAATTTGTTGAAAAATAAAGAAAATAATTTTTTTGCGAAAATCATTCTGAATCTTCTGTACCTTCTCTAGCTTGAATTTCCGAAGGGGTTGATTCCATATCTTTAATCAGAGTATTCATATCAGGTGGTGTGATGTCAACATCTTCGAGATATTCAATATACCATCTTGCTAATCGTCTAATTTCGAGTTGGTTGCCTGTTTTCCGATTATAGAAATCGTGAACTTTGCTTGAAACCTCAGCAATGCTATTACAATCAAAATCTCCTTCCAAATTTCGACCTTCAAAAATTTCAATCTTTACTTTCATTGCAGCACTATATTTCTTTCTATTAGGAGAAAATGTTAGTTTTGCTAAGTAATTTGCAGTTCCAAGAAATTTCTTTATTGGGGATTCTTTTATCATTTCAATCACACTATTGTTTTTCTTTACTTTATTAATTATTTTTTATTTAATCTTTTTTCTAAAGGAAATTGAGGTCAACTTGACACTTGTTTGTTACAAATTATAACGTATTTATTATTTATGCTTTACGAAAGCTGTAATGGATAACTCAAAAGTCATATTCTTTACTCAAGTCTTGACATTGAAGTAGTATCAGTCTTTTCATCAATCTTTTCTGTTAACTCTTCAGTTGATGAGAGCACTTCAACTAATTGCTTTCTTGTTGTTCTAATACGGAACAAAGGCATTAAGAGACTAAATATTCCTAGTGCAGCGAAAAATCCCGCAACTATATAAACGAAGATATTGTGACTTCTTAATGCATAGAACAGAAATGGTCCTGACATTAACAGAACTATAGATGACAAAAACATGTGTCTTACTCCCACTCTTCCTTTTAAGATAATACTTGTTGATTTATCCTTTTTCCTTTTTGCATGTATTCGCATCCAGAAAATCTCTCCGAAGATTGTTGCAACACCAACTTCAAGAATTGCAGGATCTTTTCTTGATAGTGGTTGTTCTTTAACTTTAGAATTATTTACTTTCAATTCGAAGTATTTTTCAGCTTTTTTGATAGATTTATGTGGAGATATAGGAGAGTCAAATTCCATAATATCATATCCTCAAGATAGTTAGGAAACAAGAAACCTTACTAAAACCTTTCTAAAAAAGTGTTTTGGAAGAATTTCTTATTGCACAAAGTTTGAAGAAAATTTTAATAATAGTAATTTTCTAACTTCTTTAATTTATTGAGGATGATACAATGAAGACTATTGCAATAGTAGGATTGGGTAGATGGGGCAAAAATCACGTTAGAAACATTCGAAGGCTTCAAACAGAAAGCTTTTGTGATAAAGTTGTTATTTGCGATGCGGACAAAGGTCGTTTAAAATCTATAGGTGATATTAATGATATCCCAGAAGAAAATCGCTATGATGACCTTGATAAGCTATTGAAGAATGAGAAATTAGCTGGTGCGGTATTAGCAATCCCAACAGCAATTCACAAAGATATTGCATTGAAAGTTTTAGAGCACTGTGACATTCTCTGCGAAAAACCACTAGCACCAACAATTGAAGAGTGCAAAGAAATCTCAGAGAAAGCTAAGAAACTAAACAGAATCGTACAAGTGGGACACTTGGAAAGATATAATCCAGTAGTTGTAACTTTGAAAACCTTCTTAGAAAAGGAAAATACTGAAGACAAAGTAATGCACATAACAGGAAGAAGAGTTGGTCCAGGACCAAGCAAATTAGATAGTAAGGAATTAGATCCAAATTACCTAGGTTGTGGACATGATTTTATGGTTCATGATATAGATGTTGTAAATGGTATACTAGGAAAATTGCCTAAGAGAGTAACCGCTACTTCTTGCTATATCGAAGGATTCCCATATGAAGTAGAATTATTCGCAATATTCGAATATGAGGGGTTTAAAGGACAAAGCACAAACCCAATCTTATTTGACTGCAGAGCTACTTGGAGAGCTTACCCAAACCTAAAGAGAAGAAAGCTAATAGTACAAACTTCAAAAGATGTTATAACATTGGATTTCATCTTGCAATCAATAATCATGGAAAAAGGATTAGCTCAACATGCACTTAGCAACTCATTTTCAGAATATTTAGGAGCATATAGAGCTACTGAAGTGACAAACCATTATCTTGCTGCTAGCAAAGATCAAGAACCTCTATATTTACAAGATAAAGATTTCTTGTCTTGTTTAGATTCAAGAAAGAAACCTTTAGTGTCTGATGTAGAAGGTACAGCAGCAGTGAAATGTATAATAGCAGCAATTGAAGCTGCAAAAACTGGCAAAGCAGTAGAAATTAAGTGAATCTTTTAAGATTCACATTTATCTTTTATTTTTTAGATTGAACAAGCGTTTTGAAAGTCTCCAGTGCAGAGTCTATTTTCGTAGCATCTTTACCACTACCTCGAGCGAAATTGGGTTTTCCTCCTCCAGAACCACCCATTACTTCTGCAACTTTCTTTATGAGTTCATTACTAGAAATGCTCTTTACAGCTTTCTTCCCAGCTCCGACTGCAATGAACAGAGAATCCTCTTCAATTAGAACTATGAGAAGGTTCTCATTTTTCTCAGTTAAAGTAAAAATGAGTTGACTGATATATTCATTATCTCCAGAAATTGATTCTGCAAGTATTTGATATTTGCCAACTTTTTCTATTTGTTTTTCAAGTATTTTAGACTCCAGTATGGCTTTCCCTTTCTTTAATTCAGAAATCTCTTTTTTCTGTGATTTCCATTCATCAAAGAACCGTTTTGCTGTTGCAGGTAATGCATTTAAATCAATACCCCACATATCTAATGTTTTCTGAACGGTTTGATTTCTATGCTGTAACTCCTTAATAGCCGTTTCACCTGAAACGTATTCCAATCGAACAATACCATCTTGAATCCTTTCTGAACTTAACATTACAATGGTCCCAACATCGCCAGTTCTACTTGTATGTGTACCTCCACATGCTTCAATATCAATGTCATCAATTGCTACAATTCTAATATTCTTTCCTGGAACTGCTCCACCTTGGTATATAGTAAATCCATATTTTTGTTCAGCAATATCTCGAGTTAGATTCTCGATTGTAACCGGTATATTGAGATAAACAATTTCGTTTGCACGTTTTTCTATTGCTTCCATTTGTTTTTTAGTTAGTGAATCATAATGCGTTATATCCAATCGTGCTTTGTCCATTGTTTTTTCAGTACCTGCTTGCCATACATGAGGACCAAGAACTTCTCTAGCAGCTGCATTAACAATATGTGTAGCAGTGTGATGGCTCATTAGAATTCTTCTACGGTGAGGATCGATTGTACAATGAACCTTAGTTCTTTTTGTGGGTAATTGTTTTTCTAATATATGAACAACTACTGCTCCAACTTTGCGAACTTCTTTTATTGGAACACCATCTATAGTTCCCAAATCATGTATTTGTCCACCTGAAGTTGGGTAGAAGCTAGTTTTCTTTAATACTATTATATTCTTATTTTGCCAGATAATTTCACCCTCAAAAGTTAGATTTTCATAGTCAATATCTGTATCAGGTAAATCATCAGGAATCTTGATATCTGCTTGAGTTGCTAAAGGTTTCTCGACACTTGATTTCTCATGTTTGTCTGCAAGAATTCCATAAAAATCATTTGGGATACGAATTTCCCTTCCTATTTCTTTTGCAACTTCAACAACCATCTCAGGAACAATGCCGTTTGATTCATAAAGTGTAACTAGCTCTTGGGTTGAGATTTCTTTTGAAGATTTAAGTTTCTTCTTTAGTAATTTCAAACCCTTTTCTTTAGTGGCTTTATAGCGTTTAAATTCTACATCTATAACATCCTTAACAGTTTCACCATGTTTTGTGTAGCCAGGGAATAATTCTTTCAAATCATCCATGTGCCATTCAATAATGTCAAACAAATCTATATCCCAATCATTTTCAGCGATAATGGACCATGCTCTTCGCAATAGAAATCTGAGATTATAACCTCCACCAACATTTGATGGTAATGCACCATCACTGATAGCCCAAAGGAGAGAACGAGTATGATCAATTATAGAATATGCAGCTTTCACCGGTTGAATTTCCTTACGTAAATCATTAGGATCCATGCTTAGAGTTTTAGCAACATCAACCCAAACTCTTGCTACATCAGTTTCAGTATAATTTAATACACCACTGTACCGAGCATATCTTTTCCAAAAGTTCATGTTTTGTTTTAAGCCAACTTTCTTCAAAACCTTTGGAACAACATCACCAAAATTAACTTCATATTGAGTTGGAGTTCCATTTATTAACCAAGTGGATCGTCCTAAACCTGCGCCCATATCGATTACTGTTGTTGATAAATCTCTGAAACTACCAGAAGGTTCGATTTTGTAGGTCATATATACTTGGTTACCAACTTCTAAACCACGAACAAAAAATTCCAAAGAGCTCCCAAGATTACCTCCTCCACCCCAAGCATCTTCATGATAAATGATTTCTTTTGGATGTAAACCTAAACCTGTTGTTAAATAATCATGAATATATCTAATCCCTTCATCCATGAAATAAATGAAATTATTTGGTTTATTGAAAACAAGTTGACCTACCATTACAAATGATGTTAAGTGTCTTCCGGACAATCCAACATTATCAACATCATTAAATCTTAAGCAAGGTTGAGGTATTAGAATAGGATTTGCTGGAGGATCTACTTCTCCACTTACTACATGTGGTTGAAATCCATAAACAGAAGCTTGAACAAATTCTGTATCATTTCGCCATCTAGCGACAATAGGATATCTGGGGATGACTGTATGACCATGTTTTTCAAAAATTGGTACCCAAGCATTCTTCCAAGTTTCTGTATAATTGTATTTTTTACTTGATGGAGGATTATCTATGAAATCATAAGGTAAAAATCCACTTTTTAACCTGCATTCTGGTTCATCGCAATAATCTCTCTTTACCAGTGACCAGAAAGGTTTACTACAGTGAACACAAATGCTTCTACTAAAACCTAATTCTCGCAAAGATTCAACTGGGTAGAATTTTTCAGGTTTATCTTTTGAGATTTTTCGGATTTGATCTTTTAATGTATTAATATTAATTGCCAAGGGATATCACGCGTTTGAGAGCATATGGAAATATACTACTTTTCTCTGTAAGTCTATTCTTTTTTAATTTTCTCTAATTTATTGTTATAAATTACTTTTCTTTACCATAATTATAACAAATATGGTTAATTGTTAGAAATAAGAAAAATAAAAGTAGAATCTCCATGGATACGGAGATCACAATCTCATCTAAGAACTATTTCTTCGCAACTTTTGCTGAACCGCCTGCTTTTTTAATTTTCTCTTTAGCAGATTCAGAAAATGATTCAGCAATAACAGTCATTTTTGAAGTGGGACCTTTACCAAGTACTTTTGTTACACCCATTTTGGTTGTATCAATAGTAATGTCTCGTCCTACTCTGGTTGCAAAACCTTTCTTAACGAAATAATCAATTCTTTCAGAGATTTCACCAACGTTGATCGATTTTTGAGGAGTGGTTGCTCTAGGTGGTCTTACAAAACCATGTTTTCCATACTTCTTACCGATTACAATTGAATGCATCCATTCATGTCGGGTTCCACCGGCTTTACCAACACCGCCTCTGCTTCCTGCTTTCTTATGTCCTTTTTGTATTCCGTAACCGTGGTGCATGCTTCCTCTTTGTTTCCTAACTTTTTTTCTAAATCTTTGAACCATTCTATTAACCTCACATTTACATCATTTTTTCGAGCAGAGCATTTATCTCCTCGCCTCTGTATCCTAAGTCACCACCCCTGGTGATAGGATTTTTGACGCTTTTGAAACCTTTTCTAGGAGGATGTAATCTGAACATTGGTTTTAAATCATCGATATGTCGCATGTCAGCTTTACCTTCTAGAAGAGCAGTTACGAATGCAGATGTGCTTTCAAATTTGCGTTCTTTTAAGAATTTAGCATTGAGTTTTTTGTTGCCTTTAATTCGTGCACGCTTTTTGATCAATTCAGCTAAAGTTGCTTTATTGATTTCACCCCATGTTATAGTATCTTTTAACTTCTGTAACATACCCTTGTGGGTACTATCATTAGGGACAACTACTGCATGATTTGGTCTAGTTAGATTAAGCAATTTTAATCCATGTTTGATATCTTGTGGTTGATCAATAGAACTTCTTATTCTGACTATTGCTAATAATCCAGATTTCTTTTTAGACACATATGTCACATCCATCAATTCATCTGCCCCAATCTCTAGGGGTCATGATTTTGTAGGTCTTCTTTAGAGCTTCAAACGTAGCTTTTGCATAGTTTGGAGTTGTTCTTGTTTCTCCGAAAGTTTTAGACCAAATATCTGTTATGCCTGCAAGTTCAAGGACTATCTTAGCGACCTTCCCTGATACTAGGCCTAAACCTTTTGGTGCTGGTTTAGCAATTACTCTGCAGTTTCCTGTTTTTCCTTTTGTTTGGAAAGGAATACTGTGAGGGTCATGACAGGAACATTCCCAAGACCCACAACCTCTTCTAATAGGAGAGATTTGTAATTTTGCAGTTGTGATTGCTTTTCTAATAGCTGGACCAATTTCTTTGGTTTTAGCTTCACCAATTCCTATAAGACCCATTCGATTTCCTACAGCTACGCAAGCTTTGAATCTAGATTTTTCTCCAGCATCTGTTTGTCGTTGAACAAGATTAATGTTAATAACTTCATCTTCTAGGTTTGAAACTAAAGTATCAACGATTTCCTGTTCAGAAATTTTCAATGACTGTTGGAAGATTTCATCAATTGAAGTTATTTCACCTTTTTTAACCAATCGACCAAGTTTTGTTTTTGGGATCCATTCACTTAATTCTGACATTTTTCATCACTTCTTAGTTTTTTTTGTTCCTGTTGGTTTTTTCGTTGTTGTTGGTTTCTTAGTTGTAGTTTTGGTTGTTGTTGTCTTTTTAGTGGTGGTTGTTTTCGTTGCTGTTTTAGCTGTTGGTTTTTTAGCTGCTGGTTTCTTTGCAGCGGTTACTGGTTTTTTAGTTGTGGTTTTAGGTTTTGGAATTTTGTTCTTCTTATTTCTGTTTTTCAGTTTTGTTTTCATTGCACCAGAAGCTAGCTCAGCATCAATAGCCTTCTTAGCTGCGGCAAAGTATGTAGGTAAGCTTTCAGGTTTTGCTGAGAGCTTTTTGTAACCAGAAAATTGTTTTGCGTATTTTTCTGAACTTTTTTTCTTTAGTTTAGTAGCATAATCAGCAATTATTTGACCTGTATATCTTTCCTTAGTAGGGAAGACAGATGGGTCGTGAGGAATTTTTAGTCCAGCTTGAACTGCCCCACATAACAATGCTGAGATTCGAGTATCTTTTTTACAAGTGTTGACACCGATATCAAGAATCGCTTCTTTTATTCCTAGAGCTTTAGCATATTTTCCAGCTAAATAACCAGTAAGGTAAGAAGCAGGTACATTTCCTGTTGCACCCTTCCATCCATATTGTTTTAGGTGTTGGGAGCTTGCATCTACTAATGTTTCATCACCAATTACTTTCGCCTTTACTATACTAACACGTTCGTGTTTGTTTGACCTTCTAACAACAAGACGATTCTTGTCTGATCTTAGAAGACGTTTTCTTCTATGGAAATTTGTTTTACCTTCTCGTCTTCTTCTGAAAGGTACATGATAATTTGCACTTTTTGCCATACTAATCACGAACTCCTTGTGACCTTCTTAGATTTTGAAACACGCAACTCACGCATTACAGCATCTACTTCAGGTAATTTTCTCTTTGACATTCTGTTATCTTGAATGTACATTCTTAGATAGTTAGCAGAACGAAACATTCCACCTTTTGCTCGTAAGTAGAGCACACGGTAGGTTGCTTTATCTATGAAATTCTTATCTCTAAGAACTTTCAGATAAGCTCTTTGTTTTCTTATTCTGTTTATCCATTCTCTTCTCATATCAGTTCGAGCAGTCTTTCGTCCTTTACGACTTCCATGCCCTCTTCTTTGTCCTCTGATACGTTTTATATGAAGTTCTCGGGCTCTACCTCGACTGATACCTTGGATTTTTCTGACTTTAATAGCACCACTATGAATTAATGCTCGTATATCTCTTCTAGTAAGTGCCATTTGAACATCATCCGCAGCATCTGGATCAATATAAACTCTATTGACTCCTACTCCAAGAATGTCTGCTGCGATATTTCTTTGTGTTTTTAAATCAGTCATGTCTTTTCATCCTCAACTTGTTTTCTTCTTGGTTGTAGTTGCCTTCTTTGTTGTTGGTTTCTTACTAGAAGCTGATTTAGCAGTAGTTTTTTTCGCAGTTGGTTTAGTAGCTGGTTTCTTAGCAGTGGTTGGTTTTTTAGTTGCAGTTGTAGTCTTCTTTGTAGTGGTTGGTTTCTTTGCTGCAGGTTTTTTAGCAGCTGTTTTTGTTGGTTTTTTAGCAGCTGGTTTCTTTGCAGAAGGTTTCTTTGTGGCTGTTGTTGGTTTTTTGGTTGTTGTGGTAGTAGTTTTCTTTCTTGGTGTTGATTTAGCTAATTCAGATTCTACTCGCTCCAATTCAGCAAGCTCTCTATCTGTTAGTCCTTTACGT
>JAHLVW010000081.1 GCA_019058275.1 Candidatus Heimdallarchaeota archaeon | reverse complement strand
CGTGTTTTAGAATCATCAGAAGAATCCTTAACTTCTAATCTTCCGGTGATTACTCGCTATTTATGGAAATTGGGGGTTGAATCAAAGTCTGTTCAATTAATCATTGATGAAGGCAATGGTTCAAGTTATACTATAGAACTTGACGGTGACCTATTTCTCAAGTTCGGTTTGAAGCGATGTCTTAATTGTGGTGACATAATAGATAGAACTTCCAAAGAGACTACTTGTGAAGCATGCAAGGAAACTATTTACTATAAATATCGAAGATGTTTGTTTGAAGGACCAGGAACACCCTTCGAATCAGTCTGCACACCTGAAAATCCTCCTTGTAAAGTTGATTGGATGCGTTCAAAATGTTGGAGTGATCATTATCTCTATCTTGGTCGCATAGGAAACAAGGTCAAGGTTGGAACCAGTAATTGTAAAAGAAAAGAGGGAAAGTTCTACAGGATAATTGAACAAGGTTTAGATGAAGCTTTAGTACTTTCGAAATTCAAATCCTTACAAGAGGTATTATCTATGGAAGTTAAAATAGCTGAAATGTTAAATCTAACTACTTATTTCACTTTTATAGATAAAATAAATTTACTAACTAATCAACAGGATGATGCTCACACTGAATGCAATTTACATGAGTATCTTTCAAAACTTGAACCTCTATTTCCTGACATTACCTTTAGTTTCATTGATTTAACCGATGTCTGGCAAAAGTTCCCAACAAATCATACTGTTAAAAAAGTCACTTTTCCTCAGAAAATAGAAGGAACAGTAGTAGCTGCTCAAGGGAATATCTTGTTTGTTCGTCCATTCGACTATACATCATCACAGAATGTTCTCAATGCCTACAATTTATCTCGTCTAGTTGGGTATGAAATATTCACGAATGAAGAAAGTTCATATGAAATTGAAAGAGGGATTTGATGATTTTAATTGTTGCTGAACATGGTGCAAAAATTGGTAAAGAGGGTGAACGATTATATGTTTCCTACCCCTCAGCAGAAATAGCTAGAAATTATGTGCCAATAATTAAATTAGAACAACTAATTATCGAATCAAAAGCTACTTTGACTTCCGGAGCAATTGATTTGTTAACCGCAAATGGTATTCCAACATTATTCTTTCGTGGTGGTAAGCCAGTTGGTATTTTACATTCTTATGTTGCTCATGGTACTGTAGCAATTAGAAGAGCTCAGATTCTTGCATATGAATCAAAGCTAGGAACAGCTTTTATTATTAGTGCTCTTAAGGGAGCTATTGCAAATAAACGAAATCTTTTACGTAGAATCCAGAAGAATAGACAACTTAAACCTACTGCAGAGACCATTGTTAAGACTAAGATAGCTGAACTAGAAGGTTTTCTTCATAGGGATTTTTCAAAAATATTAAACAAAAAGATAGGTATTATACGTGATACAATCTTTGCATTTGAAGGTGCAGCAGCAGATGCTTATTTTACAGCTTTGAAAGAATTAATATCACCAGAGTTTCATTTTTTTAATAGAAATAGGCGTCCACCAAGAGATCCAATGAATAGCATGTTAAGTTATGCTTATTCAATTTTAACAATGAAAGTATTATCAGGAGTATTAGTTGCCGGATTAGAACCTTATGCTGGTTTTTTACATACAGACCGTAGCGGGAAACCATCATTCGTTCTCGATATAATAGAGGAGTTTAGACAACCAATAGTTGATAGACTGATTCTCAGACTAATAGGTAAGTCAGAGGTTACTCCTGATGATTTTGAAATGCAAGGAGAATTTTGTAAGATTAAAGATACTTTCAAGAAACATTACTTATCAGAATTGATAGGGACATTTACTCGAGCAGAAAAAAATGATCAAACAGGCAAGACAATGACTTTTGAGCAACATATCATACATCAAGCTAGACATGCAGGGAAATTCTTCAAAGGTGAAAGTAGTGAGTATAATCCTTTTATTCTCTCAAGGTAGGTTGGAGAAATGTTTTACCTAATAAGCTATGATATACAAAAGGATTCGATAAGAACAAGGATAGCTAAATTATGTGAGGCATATGGTTTTCAAAGAATACAATTTTCTGTTTTTGCCGGAGAGCAATCAAGAACTATGGTCGAAACCTTTTCTTTGGAAGTATATGATATACTTGGGAAAAGATTGGGTAAAATTGTTGTTATTCCAATTTGTCTTAAATGTTTTGAAAAAATTATTTACATAGGTGAACAAGAAATCCAACAAACTAAATGTAGAAATTCTCTAGGTATGCAAGAGGAGGAAAAGGTGGTGATAGTATGACATTACAGGAATTTACTGCAGAAGATTTCAGGCAATATAATTACTGTTCTCGAATAATCTATTTTCGTTATGTTTTCAGAATTCAACCCAAAAGAACTTACAAAATGTTGAAAGGGCAAGAATATCATGACGAAAAGATTAGAAGAAAGACACAATCAAAAAGAGAAAATAGGACAATTCATTATAATAAATTTATAGCAATTAAGGATCTGGGACTTTCAGCTCTTTTTGATGCCATAGTAGAAGAGAGAGGTGCTTATTACCCTATAGAATATAAAACTGGTAAAAGTTACCCAAAAATCCCTTATCATCATTTGATGCAATTAATAGTTCAAGCAATCATTCTTGATAGCTACTATAATACCAATGTTGAAAAAGGTGAGATACGTTATGGTTCAGAGAAAAGACTAGAAACACCTATAACTTTGAAGGATAAACTTGCTGTTCTAAAAGAACACACAGCAATGTTACAAATAGTTCTTAATGAAACAATGCCCTCTCCAACTGCTCATGAAGGCAAATGTCATGATTGTGAATTTTGGTTAATGTGTCGGAGAGCATAAAACAATTAAAAAAATGATATTTTACCAGAAAAAAGCTGTCGGGTGTTGGTACGTTCTATTTAAAGTCTTCGCACTTAAGGAGACCCGACAGCTTTGACTTGAAAAGAAGGCGGAAGAAGGCTTCTTTTAGCTCTTTTTAGCTTAAAATCTGTCGGTTCTTTTTAAATACTGTACCACTTTAGGTACCCGACAGGTGGTGTGTTCGAAATCTTTATCTAGAACGGAGAGAATAGCTTTTTTACCATCTAGGCGCTTGTAGAGCGTCAGTTGCAAAGAACAAGCAGTTGCAAAGAACAAAGCTCGATTACGAGTATTGAAATGTGACATGATCGGGCTGTAAACAATGCCATGCAGAATTATGTTGCAAAGAACAAAGCACGATTACGAGTATTGAAATGATGGACAACAATCATTATGCTTTTATATATATTGACACAGTTTCAAAGAACAAAGCAAGAATCGTAGTCTGGTAATGAGATAGCGAATATATCCAGGGTGT
>JAHLVW010000080.1 GCA_019058275.1 Candidatus Heimdallarchaeota archaeon | reverse complement strand
TGTTTATGATGAGATTGGAGAGAAAACATCTACTAGCCATATTTCTATTAACTAGTTTAACAATGACTATTAGTGGGCAAATTAAAGCAGCAGAAGAAGAACTTCAAAATGTAAAAGTGAATATAACAAAAATTGATTGGCATGTTTTTGGTGTGTACACATCTTTACCAAATTATACGATATTTATAATAGATATTGAATTACAAACCAGAAATCAAAATAATTATGATATTACCCTACACATGGGATGCATCACATCATATTATCTTATAAATATGACTTGGTCACTAGATGATACCAATCTAGAAGTAATTCATTTTTATGGACGAGAAGTACAAGATATGGAATGGGATTTTACAATAGCACAAGGATTAACAAATGAGACAGCTTGGACAACTATTGGGATAAGTAAATTAGGATTAAAGACACTACCAGATGGAGAATATATTTTCTGGATATATCTAATGCAATATGGTGAATCGATTTTAGATTCAAGACGAAGTAAGGTAATAATAGAAAACGGAATACCCACTTTTCAATATGAACAAACAATAAATTTAGCTTTACAAAAGACTCAATTATTTCTGTTCTTAATATTTGCATCTTTTACAATTAGATATTTTAGTCGCAGAAAAGACAAATAGAATATTGTGTAACTTTATAATTTTTAGAATTCTAGAAGCTGCCTGATTCGACAAATCCAGAGATTTTGACGATACTAAAAAACAAAAACTAGTTGTTCACATTTCTTCATCATGTAAATCTTAGTGAAACTAAGCAAATAAAAAAACAAAAAAAAGTAGAATCACTGCGCACACTTCTTCTTTAAGGGCTAGAAGTCCGTTTCGGTAATGACACGCTTAAGTAGGAAGTATCTGCTGGCTGAGCATCTCATCTCAACCGAATCCTTGGTAATACCATGTACGTGAAAAATCTAAAGAAGAAACGTTCTGAGGGGAGGATTATTCCCCTCTTACAAATAACCGTTCTCCTAACAGATGGTGGTCTAGTCGTTTATGACACCAGTATTACAAACAAGAGAGCAACAGTTCAAATCTGCTCCCATGCGCCATTTTTTATTGTAAGAGGTCTTTAATAATTACTAGTGGCGTGCCAGCATCTGCGGAACCGCTCACGAGATCTGCTAAGCTGCCTGCTATGTCTTCAAGTTTTCTGGGTGTGGTGCCCTCCATAGAGATATTATCTATCTCATACATTTTCTGTTTTTGTTCATCGATGATTTCTTCAATCTCTCCCTTCTTTTTTCCTTGGGCATGTAGGGTACCAACAAAAAATTTGTATTTTATCCCTTCCCGTCTTCTATTCAGCCCGTCGCTGTGGCCAAAGGAACAGACTGGATCAGCCAGCTCATATATCCCTGTTGAAGGATCCATGTACGCTCCATCACCATATATCATTACCTCCACCTTTTTTCCAGTAGTGTCGTTTATTGCTTTCTGGATAGTCTTAGCAACATTAAAAGACTCCCTCGGGGGGAGCTTTATTTTGTCCTCAGAGTACATGTTCGTTCCGAGAAGCCCCCACTCTGACCAGACTGCTCTTCTGCTGTCATTGAATAGATCCTGCATAGTGATAGCATTTTCAAAAACCTTTTTTATTTTTTCAAGCACTTTATCCCTTTCATGGATGCACGCCACAAGGATACCCTTTGGCTTATGGTCGAGTATTTTACTAGTGTTGTTGGATAGGAAAATCTCTACTTCAACATCAGCTTTTTTGATGATCTCTTCATATACGCTCAAATAATTCACACCCGTGGCTGGGTGACGAAAATCATATTTTTGTAATTGGTCTGCAAATATCTCCTCTCTACTAAGATTGATACCTAGTTGCTCCTCTAACTCCTCAGGGGCGATCTGATTTCCCACACAATCTCTAGGATAAGAAAATTGGATGACCACTTTGCCCTTGGGGACAGCTGTCACCAGTCCCTCCAAGATAGGCACAAACCGATTCCGGCTTGCTATCGGAAAAAGTATACCAAGCGTGTCCGTCTTTGATAGCTTTAATTTTTCCTTTACTTCTTTACCAATGTCTTCCTTAGAGATGAAATTATTCTGTGCTCGCGCAACGATTGACTCCTTGACACAAACGATGTCCCTGTCATCGATTAGATGGTCTTCATGGCATTTTTTAACCGCTTTACAAACCTCCTCTACGATATTATCTCTTGGGAGAACAGCGCCAATTTTGACACCAAAAGCTTTAACCCCTAGGTATGAAGGAAATTTTTTCATAATATTACATCCAATAAACCATTCCCCTCTTCCTTAAAAAAATTCTGTTTAGAATAAAATGATTTTATCGCTGTGTTTGTCTTGGATGGTTAGTTCAGTTTGGAGCAGAACGCTGAATTCATGAACAATAATTTTATTGAATAAATTCTTCTAGATTGATAAGAATAATAGAAAATTTGCTTAATATTGTTGATGATTGTATGATAGATGGTGAGAGGTACTTTGAATAAAAACAAAAAAATTATTGGGATTTTTCCAATAGCCATTTTCTTAGTGGTTTTTCCAACCATTGGGATTAATCAAGTAAATATTTTTTCTAATGTTTTTTACCACAAACAAGCATAGTACTGCTAAAGATTATACTACTTGCTCTAAACAGTATAGAGAATATAAAGCAAAAGCAAACTAATCTTGTTTTTATTTTTTTCTTTAATTTGAGATTCTAAGCGAAAATCCAATACCAAAAGAGTAATTGAGAGAGAAACAAAATGATACTCGGTCACTCACTTCTTCTTTCAGGTTTAGAAGTCCAGTTCGGTAATGACACGCTTAGGTGGTAAGTGCTTCTACGTTGTATTAATCATATTGGATTCTAGATAATTTTCAAAAGCTAATAAAAATCCTCTTGATAAAAAAGCAGAAATTTTTATATATTATCTTTGTTTACTTTATTATAACTAATTCTGTGAAAGGGAGTAGTTAATTAATGAAAAGGGTACAAAAAATTAATTCAGTTCTAGTATTTTTAGTAATAATTGGAACTATTTTTGCTAATTTGAATGCTGTAGTTTCAATAATGCCAAGAAATACAATGGAAAGAGATGTGAAAAAAGTAGACAATCAAACTATAAATACCAATACCAATGAGTTTGATTTGAAGACATTAACAGAAATTTCTAACTATATAAGGATTCAAGCGGATCTAAACAATTTTGAGATTTCTATAATGGTTTATTCATCAGGATTATTATTTGAATCAGATACCTCATTAATAATTATTGGTCATGGATATTTTGATTCTAAAAATCAGTACTTTATTAGTGATTATTCAACAAATAGAATAATCAGAATGGCTGAAAACAAAGAAGTAGTTGCTTTACTATCATGTTACTCATCTAATATTAGGATAGAAAACAATAAGTTACTGACATATAATGATAAAATTGACATTGAATCTGCTATGAAAGATTTATTTTCACTACTTGATTGGACAGAAACCTATGAATTTAATCCAACCAGAAACTTCTATCTTATCGAATTAGATCCTGGAGGACCCGGTGGAGATGATGATGATGATTTGAGCGATGCAACAATTTTTGCTGATGGTCTTAGATATGCACATTCATATTTAAATGGACACTTGTATTGGAACCTTTATTATGATTCAGCAATTGAAAGTTTAACTAATTTCATGCTAAATCATAAATATAGATTGGTAGAATTCACATTTACTGGAGATTTTCTCATAGAGCAAGGTCACAATACTGGCATATATGAATTAGAATACCATACTATAACATATGATGCTTGGTGTAGTATAAAAAGTGATACCAAAACATATGTAGAAATAGATGATGTCAAGTATGATGGAGTATCCAAAGGAAAATATTATTCAATAAAAGCTGATGATTTATTGGAAGTATTGGCAGATAATGCAGGACAAGCAGGTTTCTTATCAACATCAATGTCATTAGCAGCCATATTTGCAACAATTGGTGGAGCTCTAATAGCAGCTTGGGCTATCTTTAAGGTAGCTGCAAGAGCTACTGCTGGTTTTGCACCATTAACAAAACTATGTGGTATCTTAGCAATAATAGCTGTATCTATTGCAATTATACTTGCTATCTCAGTTTGGATAGTTTCGATATGTTGGATTTAACAAGACTACAATTACATGGAGAAATGACTCATGACTATGAATAACCAGAATGGAAATATTGATGCAAAAAAAACAGCTATGAAGATCTATATAACTTTAGCTGCGATCCTATTAGCATTAATGTATCTTTCTTTGATTATTTTTTGTATATCACATATAGTATTTTTTGATAAAATACTTACTTTAAATAGCAAATACTATGGTACTATAACACTAGCGATGTGGACTCCATTTTTTCTATTCATAATCTCAATTGTTATTTATATGAGTTTCTTGGGTCCGTTAATCTTGGGTCCGTTAAATAAAACAAATAAAGAAGAAGTATTCAAAGAAACAGATTTTAGAGATATTCTCAATGAACTACGCAAACCTACTTTACGAAAAAATAAGAGAAGAAAGATTCTTTTTTGGATATTCTTAGCTCTTTCAATAGTGTCATTAATAACTTCTCAGATCTTCTTGTATATTGGTATGGCTTATCTATAATGAGTCTATTATATTAGAAGAATTAACTTCTAATATATTCTTTTTTACCATCGATATTCTGGATTAATTCACATAAGAATTATGACAATAATATATTTTAATTGATAAAAACTAAATTAATCCAAATTTAGAATCTTTGCTGCATTTGATGCTCAGGCCACTCACTTCTCCTTTAAGGTCTAGAAGTCCAGGTCTGTAATGACACGCTGAAGTGGCAAGTATCAGCTTGTTAAGTATCTCGCCCATTGATCCAGTATTTATTTGAAATTTGTCTATTAACTTATGTTGACAAAAAACAAACAGATATAAATAAAATAGAATGGAATTGTTATTATAGAATTCATCTTTGTGTGAAAGTATACATTGTGCAAGTAAAAATAACAACAATAAAATTGTTATTCATGGTGCTAGTTGGAGAGGATAAAATTGTCCATAAAAGAACATGATGAAGGAGTTGAAACACAAAAACTAGCATTAATACTATATGGGGTAACAATCCTACCATTGTTTCTATTGTTAATGGTATCTATTGTTATGTTCTTCATATCATTTGTTCTTTTTTATGAGAACATAGGTTTACTAAATCAACAATACTATGGAACATCTACATTCACATTGCTGCTTCCATGTTTTCTTATATTTGTTACTGTTTTATTACATACAAGTCCTATACTTTTTTCAAATTTTGGCAAGAATAAAGAATCTACTACAAATATTGATTACTTAGAAATACTGAAGGAGCTAAGGAAACCTACAATTAGAAAAAATAAAAACAGAAAGATACTTCAATGGATATTAATAATCCTTTCAATTCTAACTTTAGTTGGTTCACAAATATATTTACATATTGGTGTTTTCATTTTACTACAATTATGATATTTTAGAAAAAACTCTTCCGAAATTTACTTTTCCTTTTTATTTATTAACCACACTTCTTCTTTAAGGGCTAGAAGTCCGTTTTGGTAATGACACACTTCTGTGGGAAGGACATAGTGGTTGAACAACTCAATGAAGAAAATGGAAAATAAATTGTAATTCTCAT
The DNA here is from genome assembly GCA_019058275.1 of Candidatus Heimdallarchaeota archaeon. Lineage (GTDB taxonomy): Archaea > Asgardarchaeota > Heimdallarchaeia > JABLTI01 > JABLTI01 > JABLTI01. The sequence continues at coordinate 19,594 of JAHLVW010000080.1, read as the reverse complement.
TCAATAGCAAAATCAACGATTATAAATTCTTTATAGATAGCTGTAAAAATAGAGAAAATAAACAAGAAACAGAAATGGGAAAAGAAAAAGAAAATATTGATAGCTTCCAACGAAAAAGTTCTTGGTCAACCTCTCCTTTTAGTTTTCCTCACTAATCACATTGCTATATTAAAAGTTATATAATTAGTTTTGGAAAAAGTGATTTATGGTTGACAGAAAGAGTTGAGGATTCATGGATAAAATATTTACTATTATTGAGAAGAAATTTCAACACATAGTTATGGAAGGCACACATTATGAAATAGGGAGGTTTCAAGGAGAAATTCTAAGAAAAAGGGAAGAAGTTATTAAACCCTTAACTGCTGATAAAATGAATTTCGAAAAAATAGGATTCAATAACTTTGAAGAAATGCATGCTGCCTTTGATGAACACTGCCCTGGAATCAATGATGAACTACAAGGAATGGCTGATGTTTTGGATTTAGATCTGGAAAGATCACCTCTTTATTTTTACTCCTTCACTTTTCCTAATAACTGCAGTCAAATGGCTGCTTTGGCACCAGTGACGAAAAATAATCATATTTTAGTTGGAAGGAGTTATGAGTGGAATCTTGAGGACGATGATTTCCGATTATGTACTACTCGAGTAAAAGGGAAACCAGCTCATATTGGCTTCACTGTCTTTATGACTGGACGATTGGATGGGGTAAACAAATACGGTCTAAGTGTAACTTTTACTGGAGGAGGAATATTTGGGCGTCAAACAAGTAGTAAAGGATTTGTTCCTTCGGTAACTATTCGAGCTTTATTGGAAAACTGTAAATCAACTACTGATGCTGTAAAAAAAATAGAAAAAATGCCTCAGTGGGGTTTCAATAATTTTCTGATAGTTGATAAAAAGGGTGAGGGTGCAATAATTGAATGTGCAGACGGGGAGATGGGAATCAAACGAGTAAACAATGACTCGGAAGAAAAACTCCTCTTCCAAACAAACCATTATAATTTTCCAGAAACAAAGGGATATAATAAGTTCAATGTGGGTATCTTAAACCAGTCAAAGAATCGCTACGAAATAATTCAAACAAAACTTGAGAAAGCAACCCCAAATATAACTAAGGAGACTATTCGAGAAATACTCTCCAAGAGATATCCTGAAGGAGTCTGCGACCACCTCTATTCCCAATTCTTTGGTACTACCTGGTCAATGCTATTTGATCTAACTTCAATGGAAATTGAAATTTGTTTTGGAGCTCCCACACATAATGAATGGCAATCATTTACACTAGATGATCCAATTGGGGAAAAAGAATACCTAGGGATTTGTCCAGATGAACAAGTAAAAGAGTGGCCATATTAGCTAGGAAAAATCATTCACTAATTTTTTCTATAATTCAAGAGGATAATCCTATACTAACCATCACTTCATCTTTAATGTCTATAGATCTATTTGAGCAAGAGAATCAACAATTGAAGCTGATTTCTTCTTAATTTTAATGCGTTGAACAAGGAACCAAAGGAAAAAGGAAAGAGATAGGAAAAAATACAAAGCAAAGGGAAGAGTCCACATAAGAACTTCAGGAATATAGAGAGAAAAATATTCACAATGAAGAAATTTAGTCCAAAAGAGAATGAAAAAAAAGTTGATACGATAAAACCAATGAAACTAGTGAGAGAAAGAGGTAAAGTAGATTTACGAACATAGGAGAGCTTTCTCTTGAAGAAATCGCAAAAGGAAAAAAATAATCAAAAAAAGAATTAGGGAACCTAGAAGGTAAAAACCAGTTTGAGCAAGACCATAAATAAAACTGGTATAATAAGTAGGCATAATATTGAGTAATTCGAGAAGAAAAGGATAGTAACTAAACAAACCAAAAGTACCCCCAATAAGTCACCAAATATTGTTTCTCAATAAGAGTTCTTTAAAGTTGCCATAAAGTGAATTTTTCTAAGAGGAAAATAATGAATAAAATTAGTCAGGATAAAACATCATAAAAAGTAAAAGAAATAATTAGTACCTATTTCTATTTGATTTTTACACTTGAATTACTAATTCTAAAAGAGTTTAGATTAATATGATAATAAATCAAAAATTGCAATTACAAATTCATAGTTACTTCTAGAAAGATTGTTCCTGCCATTCTAGACTTTGATGAACGAAATATTGATTGTAGAGTGAAGCATATTTTCCTTGTAGATTTAAAAGTTCCTCATGCGTTCCTTCCTCAACAATATCACCATTATCTATTACAATGATACGATCAGCATTTACAATAGTACTTAATCGATGTGCAACAATGATAGCTGTTCGGTCCTCAAGCATTTTTTCTAAGGCCTCTTGAATCATCGCTTCTGTATATGCATCTACACTCGATGTCGCTTCATCTAAAATGAGGATTTCGGGATTTAAGAGAATTGCGCGTGCAAAACTGATTAGCTGCCTTTGACCCACAGAAAGGTCACGTCCTCGATCACCAATTATTGTTTCTAATCCATCTGGCAGTCTATGAATAAATTCACTAGCTTGTACTATATCTAATACACGCCAGATATCTTCATCCGTAACATTTTCTCTTCCATATCGGATATTTTCTTTAATGGAGCCAGGGAATAAATAGACATTCTGCTCTACCTTACCAAATTGTTTTCTGTAAGATTCTAAGGTATAATTGCGTATACTATGTCCATCGATTAGGATGTCACCACCTTGATATTCATAGTAGCGAGAGAGTAAGGAAACTAAAGAAGTCTTACCTGATCCAGTATGACCAACTATAGCAAGTTTCTCTCCTTTACGAATAGTTAAATTTAGATCTTCAAAAACTACATTATCTCGATTGTACCAAAAATTGACGTGTTCAAATTGAATATTTCCCTTTATTTCTTCAATAGGTTGAGCATCTGGTTTTTGCTGAACGACTGGTTCACAATCTATTATGCTTAAGATACGCTCATAGGCAGCCATTCCAGCACTTAATTCTGGGAAGAATCTCGCTAACTGCATCACAGGTCTAAAGAAAGTTTCAAGATATAATACAAACATTACCAATGTGCCTGCTGATATATCCATGCCTATTCCAAAATACAGCACAAGACAGAGGATGACTGCAGTTATAGTATTAAGCAATGGTCTCCAGAAATGAGTAGTAGCAGTCAAACGCATCCACGAACGGAAATAGTTCTGGTTAATATCTTCAAATTGACTAGCAATGTTGATCTCTTGACCAAAACTTTTGGATACTTGAATACCCTCAATAGCTTCAACCATAGCGGAATTTACGCTACTAATAGCTTCTCGATAAGATTTACTAACTCGTTTAGCAAGATTACGAAGAGCATACATTAATATGAATAATACAGGGATAGCTGCCATTGTAATTAAAGCGAGAATGTAATTATAGTAAAAAAGAATGCCGAGGGTACTAAGGCTAATGATAATGCTACCAATGGTATTACTAATGAGTATAGCTGTGCTACTGAAGTCTAATGTATCGTTTACGACAATGCTGTTAAGTTTACCACTCATACGCTCATCAAAGAAAGTCATGTCTTGCTCTTGTAGTTTGGAAAATAATTCAAGACGCAAATCTTCTAAGAAAAATGGAACATATTTTCCAGATTGTACTTGTTGCATAGCGAATGCACCCCAATTTAATAAATACAAGATTAAAAACCCTACAGCTGCAAGAATAGTCAATACATACCGTGGAGCTGCTAGTCGTAACTCATCAGTAACAAAACGAACTAGTAGAGGTAAGATCACCGCGGTAATTGCTTGAAGAACTATGAATAAAGCAATTAACACAATATTCTTTTTGTAAGGAGAAAGTCTTTTGATATACCTTTTGAATAATTCTCTATCACGATAGGTACGTTCATCTTTATCTCTCATAGAGCTTCTGAATAGTCCCACTTAGTTTACCTCCTGAGTAATTTTTTCGTCAGCTAAATGCATTCCGAAGACTTTCTTGTAATCTTTAGAACTTTTTAGCAGTTCTTCATGCTCTCCTTGAGCCACTATTTCCCCATTCTTCATTACCAGAATTAAATCTGAGGTTCGAATAGTATGCAAACGGTGAGTAATTATCAAAGTAGTACGATCTTCTAAGATATTCATGATTGCTGTACCTATCTTTTCCTCAGTTTCACTATCTATAGAGCTCATCGAATCATCGAGAATTAAAACATCGGGATTGGTAAGGAAAGCACGAGCTATGGCAACACGTTGTTTTTCTCCTCCCGAAAGAGTAGTTCCCCTTTCTCCCACAATTGTATCATAACCATTGTTAAAATTGGTTATAAAATCATGAGCTTGGGCTAACTTAGCTACTTCTATGATCTTCTCTTTTGATGCGTCAAGAAAACCAAATTTAATGTTCTCTGCGATAGTTTGAGAGAATAAATAAATATCCTGCTCAATTAAGGATACTTGTTGCCGAACCATTTCTAAGGGGTATTCTTGAATTGGTTTACCATCTAGTAAAATAGTCCCCTCTTGAGGATCGTATAACCTTAACAAAAGCTTAGCTAAAGTTGTTTTCCCACAGCCAGTTGGACCTACTAAAGCTACACGTTGGTTAGGTTCGATTTTAAAGGTCAAATTCTTTAAAACTAGTGTTTTCTTGTGATTAGCATTGTTATATGCAAATGAAACATTTTGAAATTCAATTGCACCTTTGAAAACGTCTGAATAATCAGTTTTTTTATCAGGTAACAGCTCTACTTTACCGGTTGAAATAGTAGAAAAGAGCCTCTCACTTGCACCAAATCCTCTGATCATATCTCTTGTAGCCCAAAAAATCATATCGGTAGGACCAATAAGAGCAATCAATAAAAGAAGCACAGCTGTTAATTCACCTATTGACATAAAACCATATATGATTAAAAGAGTGCCAGAGACTACAGAAATACCGATAGCAGCATAAAGAGTCAATAAAGGATAAAAGCGAGCTTGAATTCTAATTTCTCCTAATCGATTCTTTCTGAATTCTTGTACAGACTTTCTAAACTTTCTATATTCGAAATCCTCCGCGCAAAAAGCTTTAGTAACTTGTACACTATTCAAACTCTCTTGTAAAGCCACCGTAACATCGGCGTGCTTTCTTAAGGATTCTTTTGAATAAGGAGTCAAATGCTTACGATACCGCAGTACAAAAACGATATACAACCCCAAAAATGGTATAACAAGTAAACCCATTATCCAATTAAACGTGTTAATTTGTACAAGAGTAATAATGGTTTGCACAAAAGGATAAACGTAAAATGAACCGTGCGCTATTAATGTATTAACTACGCGTAGATCGTTTGTAGCTAAAGCTTGTAAATCTCCTGTTTTAATGCCATCATGAAAACTTAGAGGTTTGTTCTGAACATTCTCGAAGAATTCCCTACGCATAGAAGCTTCAGTTTTGGAGCCCAATTGGTGCCCAATCATCCAGGTAGTGTATTCAACAATATTTCTGAGGAAGTAAAATCCTAGCAGAATTAATATTGTATATAAGAGACTCATAGTAAATTGCTTGTCTACAATAGAATCAGTTATCGCTCCAATGCGAATAGGTATAATCGTCCGCGTGTAGGTTACTGCAACTATCCCTATGAAATTTAGCGTAAAAAGCATTTTATGATTCAATACATGAACAAAAAACCACTTTACATAGGGATTCTGCGTTTTTGATTTTTTGCGTCTCTTCATACACTTTCCTCGATTCAAGATACATTTTAAACGAACAATCCTTTTAAAAGTTTTTTAATGTTTAATTCTTTTTTAATGATAACAAGGATGAGGATTTTATGTAAAAAATATACCCATTTCTTCCTTAAGTTTTCACCAAATCTAGACAAGATTAAGCTGGAAAAATAAAATTAAATGCAGAACAAAGAACCAATTAAAAAAATCATTTAATTAGAACTTCTAAATTTCTCTTTATAATTGGTAATTCTTCATCTGCATCTTCAAGAGTAAACATTTTTATTTTCTTAATAAGAGAATTCAGCAATTCAGGATTTTCAAGGTCATCAAGAAGAACTTTTGTTTCCTCTTCGGTAATATCTTCAAGTCTTACTATATCTTTTATTACCTCTTTATTTGCTGGACAATGGTATTGACAATGTAAACACCCTTCTATTGCATTATGAAATTTCTTATCAATCCATTTTGGAAATTCGCCTTTATATTCATTATACTGTGTAATGCATTTTCCTGCATCGATTACAAAATTTTCTTTACTTATTGCTTTTGTAGGGCATTTATTTAAACAAATATTACATTTTTCACATCTATCCATCATTTTTAGCTCACTGATAGTTTCATTTTGAAAATCATAATCAGTAAAATAAGCAGATAATGTAAGAAAACTTCCCATGCCATCAACATAGCAAATATTGTTCCTCCCATATTTTGCTAAACCACTTCGAACAGCAGCTAGTTTTAGATGTATTTTTTCTGTTTCTACAATTTTGTATCCGGATTTTTTAATAATATGTTTGTGTATTGCTTTTTCGACATCTTCTTCAGTAACACCATCATCATGAAAATCCGGCGGTACTTTGATTTCATACTTCTTTCCATTATAGTGAAAATTAATAATTCCAAGTTTTCGAGATCTAGCTAATATAATAAGATACTTAGCTTCTTGGAATTCGGAGGGCTTTTCAAAATTCCTCCTTTGCATAGATCTTTGGAAATTTTCATTTTCGCTTAATTTTTTAGCCCTTTTTAATTTATCAATATCCTCTTGTAGGGTCGCTAAATGTTGAAGAGAAAGAATCCCATATTTATAGAAATAGTTGTTTTCTTCAAATTTACACGAATCAGTTAAATTATTTGCGTTATCATACATATAGATCATATTTTTTTACCAATAATACTTAATTCAAAATTATTAAATGTTATTTTAACTCTAAATGAAAACTACTTTAATAGACATATTACACCAATCCGTTTAGGTACAATCGACCGCGTGTAGGTTACTGCCACTATACCTATGAAATTTAGCGTAAAAAGCATTTTATGATTCAATACATGAACAAAAAACCACTTTACATAGGGATTCTGCGCTTTTGATTTCTTGCATCTCTTCATACACTTTCCTCGATTAATGATACATTTAAAAGAAAAACATCATTTTAAAAGCTTTTTAATTGATTAATTCTTTTCTCATGATACCAAGGATAATGATACTCAGGACTCACACTTCTTCTTTAAGGTCTAGAAGGGCAAGTTGGGAAGGGCACGCTTATGAGATAAGTACTCACCTACTCAGTATTTTTAGAAAAATAGAATAAATAATGATTCTCGAGATTATTTAGGAGAAAGTTATTATAGAAATCAAGAAGTATAGGGTACAATCTTCAGGTTTTGAATACGTTTAAAATGCTTTACGTTTGCAGAGATAATAGGTAAATCTAGGGATAGTGCAATGGCAGCTATTGCAGTATCTGCAAAACCAATATCTTGTCCAACATCGACTAATTCTGCTCGAAGAGAACCAAAAATCTTAGAATGTTCTAAAGTGAAGTCTAATACTTGAAGAGAATCTATGAATTCCTCTAACTTGACAACTCTTGTTTCTTGCCAATTCCTGCGTTTAGCACCAAAAAACAATTCGGAAGTTGTAATAACGGTTGTGATAATGTAATAACCATCAGTAATGATTTCTGTAAGAGCTTTCTTAGCTGATGATTTCCCAGCTAGAATATCAGAAAGAAAATTAGTGTCAGCTATAACTGGTCGCATTACTCCCAAGCTTCCCTAGCTGCTGCCTTGAACTTCTCAAGTTCAATTTCATCGAGATCATCTGCTAGTAATCCAAATTGTTTTATTATGTTCTCGATTGATGGTTTTGCTACAAGACGAATAATGGTGTCACTTAACGATTCCCCTTTCCTTTGTAATTTCAAAAGTAACTCATATGCTTGAGGATTGAGATCTACTGTCTTATTAGCCATATTCATCATAATATATTACTTCAAACTTGCTTATAAAAACATTCACTTCTTCTTAAAGGCAGAAATCAAACTAGTATACACTAACCAGAAAAGAACTACTAAGAAAAGTTGGCAATAACAAATTTTTGTAGAAGATACTTGCAACACATCCAGGATCAATTTATCATTTTAGACCAAAAGCTAAGTACTGGTGGCTAACGCACACATGGGAGAATTTTATTTTATCATGTTACTGGTGCAATCAAAGAAAATCAGATAAATTTCCAATTTTGGGACAAGAAGCAAAAAAACTTGAATCAGATCTAACAAAAGAAAAACCATGTTACATAAATCCTAGTGGAACAACTAGAATCATTAATAGAATATGATGTGGAAGGAGACGAAATATCCTTTAAAGCAAAAAACCAAAATTCTGAACCAAGGGTAAATAGAATGATTAAAGATTTAAAATTAAATCGTTATGATCTTCTTAAAGATCGAAGAATCTTTTTACGATTTCTAAACTTTGCAATTGGAAATTATCAAGGTGCTACTAGTATTCATGATAAGAAAGAAGCAACTGAAATGCTGAAATTTATGAAGAATAAAAATAATGAATTTGCTGGATTAGCTAGAAACCATTTAGAATTTCATGCAATAGTGATTGATTAATATAAATAATCTATGAAAAATAATAAAAAATGTAGAATCACTGCACACACTTCCTCTTTAAGGTCTAGAAGTTCAGGTCGGAAAGAATAAGTAAAAGTAGCAAAAACCAAGTGAAGGAGAATTACCAGCTATTAGGCTAGTATAACTATCACAACGATTCCTATCACAGCTAATAAGAAGATCACTACTAATGATATGAGAAAATCTTTCTTAATACTTTGGCTTGTATAACCTACTGTCTGACCACCTGTTCCAACAACCCTAACAAGATCTGACTATTTCTTTTAAAATTTAATATTCAATGTCAATTCTTTTTGCTTCTTTCAAAACATACAGGGCATCTATTGTAACCCATTCATTCATTTTCTTTTTATTTACTGATTTCCAATCAGCAGGATTAAAATATCTATTCTCTGGATTTGAAGATTGGCAGTATTTATATTCTTTGGGAAAACCGCCATCAGCTAATCTTTTTGATTCCAATAAATCCAATGCTTCATTACAACGCTTGTCATTTATCTTCTTAGCTTCAGCTAGAACCTTCATTGCTGTTAGAATGTCATAATGCCAATAAGAAGGATAACGAAGTAGTAGCCAATTAGCTTTAACTATTTCACCATCACTTAATCGTCTAAAGAGCTTTCTTTTTAGAAAGAGTTCTCCTGCTTTTTCTAAAGCGTTTTTTACTTGTGAGCTAGGTTTTTCTTTTTGGTAATAATTCAATGCTCGCATTGGAATTAAACTTTCATGATAAGAAGAATTAATTGCAGTTGGATTTCGATCACAATTCCATCCACCATCCGCCCATTGGTATTTGATTAATCGTTCACATAGGGTATCACATCTCGCATCATAAAAACCTAACAAAAGAGCTGAGTACAGACCATTTCCTTCTTGTGAAGCACAGAACCGTCTTCGTCCTTTTATTATTAGTCTTTTTTTTGCACCCAACAGCCATTTCAATACTAGATTGATACTTGGTTGGAGCATTTTATCTCCAGCAGGATAACCAATATCAGCTAAAATTGATAATATCCAATGAGCACCTTGAAATTTTGTGTAAACATGAAATATCGTTTCAGCTTCAGATTTTGGTAGATAAGCGAAAAGATTGGAGATAATAGGAGATTTTTCTTTAATGTTTGATATAAGCTTCTTCACTTCAGGTGAGTCATACTCAAAATCTAATAATCGCAAATAAATTTTCAATTGAATAGCTGGTTCAGTTGATTCTAGAAGTTTCCCAATTATTGATTTATCATTCAAGAAGTCCACCATGTTTTTATAAATTTGGTGAGATGGAAAATAAAGTTTTCTTAGAATATTCTAAATTACCACTTTTCGTGTCAGATCGCATTGCTGAAAAGAAATAAACATTCTAATACGACTAATTCAATTCTTCAAGATTTCGTTTTTTCGACAAACCTGCCTAAGCTAAGCTAGGAAAAAAGTGCAAATAAAAAACAAGGAAAATAAGAAGTCGCTTTACCCACTTCTTCTTGAAGTTCTTGTTTTAGCTGGGAAATCTGAAGTATTCTATTTTGCATTCTAATTTTTGCTTTAAACAATTGGTTTGAAAATATCATTCTGCCAATAAATATTACCAGTAAGAGAATCAACAATCATGGTTTCATAAACAAACGGACCCGATAATAAAATGATCTCTGTATCACTTATTGGTTGTAAGTAATAACTTGAACCTAGCATCAAAATATTATCTGTAAAAGCTAAGTCTAATTGTCCATAAGGTCCAAGTTCAGCATAATTAGATTCGTTTCTCGGGTATATGTCATATGTGCCAAGAAATTTTGCCCAAGAAGCAGGTAATTCATCCAATGATGGATAAGCTGGAATAAAATCTAATGAAGCATCATCATAATTTATGATTAAAAATTTATTAATGATCTCATCTCCAGGATAAAATTCCACTTCAATATTTCCGAAATCTATTAGCCAATGTTTAAGTTTAAACTTTGATTCAGATAAAGGCAGTAATTTGAAAGTCGTACCCATAGCATTTGCTTTTAATTTATTACTTTTAATGAAAAAATCAGTTAATTCAAAATCAAGGATGTAGTTGCCAACATAAGATTCTATTTGAGCTAATGAAACAGAAACTATCTCTTTAGCTTGAGCATCTTGTAATTCAAACCCTTGTTTTGCTTCAAGCATTAATTCTAAAACCTGCCAACCAAATTGATTTATGGCTCCTTCAAATTCGAATGAATTACCAATTAACACTATACCCAGCTTTCTTTCAGGAAGAAAAGCAATAAGAGAATGAGTTCCTTGAATGCCTCCTGAATGATAAACAACTTTCTCTTTGTTATTTACTAATCCAGTATGCCAACCCAGACCAATTGATTTGGGATCTTCTTTAGTAGTTGAAAGAGGGTCAAACATCATTTGTAAAGTGGTATTTTCAATTAGTTGATCTTCTAACCCAAAACCACCACGAAATATGAACTTTGTAAATTCAGCCATATCCGGAATTGTGGAATACAAATTACCAGAGGGTAAATTAATGACATCATATTGATTTACTAGTAGATTAGTCCTTTTTTCTCGGACATGACCAACAGCTAATGTTCTTGTCAGAGGAATATCTTGAGCTAAAAAGGTACTGTCATTCATTCCAATTGCTCTTAGAATGTTTTCCTTCATGTATGGAACAAAATAATCTCCTCGTAGTATTTCTATAATGTAACCTAAAATGTCAAAACCAACATTGGAATACTTGTAACGGTAACCAACAGGATAAGCAGTATAAGAATATTTAAGAGATTTCGTTAACTCTCTTAGAACATTAACTCCAGCATCCCAATACCATTTAGGTAGATTGCCATTTCTTGGTAAACCTGAATGATGCTGTAAAAGTGAACGAATAGTTATTGATGTATTATCTTCAAAACGACTATTGATAGAAAAATCCGGTATAAAATCTGTTATTGGTGAATCCAGATCCAACAAACCATCTTCGAATAATCGCATAATTTCTATTGCCGTAAATACTTTTGTGATTGAGCCTACTCGATAGATTGTACTCAAAGTTGCGTGAGTTTTCGTTTCGTCATTTGCATGCCCATCGACGCTCTGCCAAATAACCTCTTGATCATCTATTAATGCAACAGCGACACTTGGAACTTTTGTTGTTTTCATGATTTTATTAACTTTGTATTGTGTATAATCAATGGCGTAACTATAATCACCAATAGCAATGTTCTTTGGTTGTCTAGGTGGATAAGGACTAAAGTAAACCAAAGTAGAAACAGTAATAATTGTAATGATAACTGCTGTAGATATACTAATCCATAATTTCTTGTTTTGTTTCAAAATTGTGAACCTCAAATTATTAATTTTTGATGGTTTCATTATATTAAAAAACCTAACCAAAAATCTAGCAAAGTCATCTTAATTAGATGTTCACGCCCCCACTTCTTCTTGAAGGACTAGAAAAAAATTAAATGAAGGAAAAAAAGAAATATTTTTTTCTTATTTTTCCTGAAAATTTTAACCACTATTTTTTATCTGGTTTTGGCATTTTTTGTACTTTTAATAGCATCTTTTCGAATAGATTTTCTCCGAGCATTTTTTGTAATAATGGCATCATTTGTACATCTTTCCCAGCTATGTACCGGATTTTCATCTTCCTTGCGTTTAAGGCTTTGAGAATGACTTTAGCGACCATTTCTGGAGGACTCTTATTCTTTATCATATCGTTCATATATTCTAAAGGTATCTTCAATTTTTCATAATACAAGTCTTTAACATGTTGAGGCATCCGCTCCCATGTTTTAGCCATATTTTCTTTACTGTTTGCTGTCATTGGAGTATCCATTGCTCCAGGTTCGATTGATGTTGATTGAATTCCAAAGATGGGTAATTCATAACGCATAGCATTTGTTATTCCTTCTACGGCATATTTTGAAATGGCATAAATTCCTGAAAAAGCTGTAGGGACTCGTACTCCACTCGATGAGACGTTAACAATTCTAGCAGGACCATATTTTCGCATTAATGGGAGAAATGTTTTAATCATCCTTAATGTCCCAAAGAAATTGACTTCAAATAAAGCTCTAACTCGATCCTCAGTTACACCTTCAATAATTCCGCCAGCAACTTCTGCTACTCCGGCTACATTAATCAAAGCAGCTAAACCTTTATCACCAACTTCCTTGGAGACAAGTTCATATAATTCGTCCACTGACTCTTGTTTCGTAATGTCAGTAACAATTGGAATGATGTCATTGGCTTTTAAATCATCGGGAGATTGGCTTGGAATAATAGTTCCAAACACTTTCCAACCTTTTTTCTTTAACAATATTGCTGTTGAATATCCTAGACCCGTACCAGCACCAGTAACGAGTACATATTTCTGTTCCTTCATAAATTAACAATAGGTTTTTTTTATTAAAAAAAATATTGCTTGTGAGAACAAGTCCTTTATTAATAGCATAGATTTTACTCAAAAAGTGACAGAAGCAGAACTTATGGACACTGAATAACCCCTTGCGCCCATAAACAACCACCACAAGTGGGAAATTCATAACCATGACAGTCTGATTCATTAGTATCTGCTAATTCGCATCCACCACAATATACACAGGGAGCAAAATCAAACTTACGGACACGTTCACGAAAGGCAATATGCTCTGGATTATTCCAGAGATCTTTCAGACTCTGGTCTTTTATATTTCCAACAACCCAGCGACGTGAGTACCGTTCACGTCCCTTATAATAACTGGAATGATCATGCATTAAAGAAAGACAGGGACTAAATCCGCCATCCCATCCAATCGCCTCAACACCGTTTTCTATGAAGGGACAACGATTCCTTGCGTTTGTTAAATTCATATCTGCTATTTTTACACTCGATCCATAATTCATTAACCAATTTAATGAATTACTAGTACTTTCCGTAACATCCATTAATGGAATACTTACTCGTGGTTTTGGTTCTGGATATGGTGGTTCATGTAAAGTATTCTTATACAAGATCTCGTCACACATTTCTTTTGTGTAAGGTAAAACATTTGTTACGAGAAAATGATATGCGCCAAATTTTTGGGCGAGTTTTATAACTGCTGGTAAATCAGAGATATTACGTTTCATCGCCACGAAGGCTATGCCTAGCTCAGTTTTAGCATTGGGAATCGCACCACATTGATTTATTACCATGTCATTTTTTAAGATATTACTGAAATTGGCGACATTTTCAAGAATTTTTGGTAATGTTGCACCTAGACGGATATCAGAAAAACTATCTGGTGAAGCACCATCAATTGATACCCATAAAATATCGAGTCCTGCCTTGATCAGATTTCTAGATAATTCATCTGTGAGAAGCGTTCCGTTGGTAATTAATTCCACTTGTGAGCCAAGTGCTTTGACCCGACTAACCATCTCGGCGATCTTAGGATGATATAAAGGTTCACCAAAACCACCGAAAAATACTGTAGGAGTATGTGAGAATTTAACCAATCCATCTAACACATGTTGAAATACACTCTCGGACATCATACCCATTGGTTCCTTCCAAATGTTGCGGATGCAGGTTCGGCATCCTAAGTTGCATTTGTTAGTTGGTTCGATGTAGAGTTTAAGGAGACGTGTAGGAAGAGGTAAAAAAATACCGGTTTCTCGTTCTTCAAGTGGAATGTTGACATTAGACTTTATTCCATAATTTGAAGTTAATTCTTGATCAATTTTTATACGACCTTTATTGTCCATTTTAGTCCGATGAGTTTTATTCAATTCTGATTTCATAAGATTAACCCGCAATATTTAATTTTAAAAAATCATCCACCAGCAAACACAAGTATTAATTTTATCTGGTCACCATCTGTTAAAACTGTATGGACTAATACAGAGGGTGATAAAGCTTTACCATTTAAGATGGTGGTAACCGGAGGGCGCATCTTTTTTTTGTTTCTGTTGTATAGCTTTTGCCAAGCATCATGATTTTCTTCATCTAATCTATCAAGTAAATCAACTAATGTTGTATCAGGTTGAATTTGTTTTTTTATGATTAGAGCTCCTACTCTTTTTGAAGTCATCTTGTATGAAAGTGGAGGAAAAATATGAATTTCAACTATTGGCATAGATTTCCTCACCTCATAGCTAAACTATCACGATATTTCCAGATCTTTGGCAACGTCCTGAAGACCCAATTTCTTCAATGTTTTAGGAAGTGGCTTACCATCCATATCCCAGCCCATGGTTTCATAATAATAATCGATCATTTGATCCCATTCTGGGCCGATGGTGATTCCTTTAGCTCTACCTTCTGTTGGTGCTTGTTTTAACCTTGGAGAAACCGAATTATGTTCTCTGGTCATCCCACATCTTATGTTGAATGCACGCATCATATTCATAACACGTTCACCTACGGTTGCACAATCTAACCATGTGTATTCCCAACCTGTTACCGAATTCAACATTCTGGCAATGGTTGTGAATTGCACACCAGCAATAAACATACAAATTCCGAGACAATCAACAAAATGCCCTCTGCGTCCAGATATAGCTTGTCCCTTTGCTACCATTTCTCCTGAAAAGGCTTGTGCAGGATCTAAAGCATCAGCACCAATGGTGTCCAATAAATCTCCTACATCACCCATATCACCAGCTGGTATAGAACCCATATCTGAAACAGCCATCGAAAATGCAATACTCCACATCCCTCTACCATCATGAACATGCGGAGCATTTCCTTTATGAGTGTAAACGGCAAAGTTGGGGGCATCTCCACCAATTTTCTGTGCAGTTCTGTAAACACCTTCTGCAAATAAATCACCAATACCATCACGTAAGGCAATTTTGTGCATCAATTTTTCAGCAGCATCGGTATTTCCCCAGGTCAATTCTAAGCCATCTGTATCGTCCTTAGTTAGTAACCCTTTTTCATAACATTCAAAGGCAAGACCTAACACAAAAGCTTGTTCTTTTGCATCCATTCCTAAAGTATCATTGATATGGTTTAACCATTGAGAAGCATCAAGATCTGTGTTGCCAATTTGACTGGCGAATGCGGTCGTTCCTTCATATTCTGCCTCTTCGACTAATTTACCTTTACCTGGTCCTGATTTTAGCTTGATGGTATGAATATGGTTAAATCTACAGGCATAACAAGGACGGGGTTTGCCCTTGTAATAATCCCGCATATGATCAGCATTAAATGTCTTGTATTCTGGAAAGATATTGGTTGTGAGGTTTTTGATTGGAAGAAAACCGCCTTCATAGATAGAAGCAACTTGCCCATTTGTTCCAAGTGAAGGAATCATAAATCCCCACATGGTTTCATAAGCTTCTTCCCACCATTCTTTAACTAATTCTCTGAACAATTCCTCATCATTGATTGGTACTTTCAGAGTGCCATTGACAGCCACAGCTTTCAACTTTTTAGATCCCATCACTGCACCAACACCATTGGTAGAACAGATATGCCCTTTATCGTTGCAAATACCAGCATATTTTACTAGATTCTCACCAGCAGGTCCGATGCAAGATACACTCACCTTTTTATTATCGAGCTCCTCTATAATTGCATCCTCAGTTTCCCAAGCATTTTTACCTACAAGATGACTAGCATCGCGAAGCTCGGCAACTCCATCGTTAAGATAGAGATAAAGCCATTTTTTAGCCTCACCTTGAAAAATGATCACATCAAAACCGGCTTTTTTCATCCTTGCACCAAAGAAACCATTTGCATGGGAAGCTACAAACATATTAGTTAAAGTACCACGTGTCGATACAGCATATAATCCAGAACCTGGAGCCGTAGTGCCTGAGAGTGGTCCTGTTGTATAAATTAATCTATTCTTTGGATCGTCCCACAAAACATCTGCTGTAATTTCATCATACAGAAGTTTTACCCCTAAACCGGTTCCTCCGACATAGGCCTTTAATAATTCTTCATCTAATTTCTCTTCAGTAATTGTTTCGTTAGTAAGATCGACTCTTAGGATCTTACCCCAATAACCACCTAATCCAGCTTTCGATTTTCCTCGAGCTCTACGTTTTTTCTTTGCTTTGTCTTTTTTCTTCTTTGCCTTTGGTGAAAATACTTTACCAAGACTAACTAGAACATTAGCAGGTCCTTCGAATTTAATAGCACCAGTGGCATAACCTTTTACTCCACTCATTTCACCAGCAACTAATTTGTAAAAACAATCAGCATCTCTGTAAATTACGGTAGCAGTGACTGGGGAAATTTCATCACCAGTTTGGAAATTAAATTTGCCATTATCTACAACTAGTTGCCAGGTTCCTCCACCAGGACCATTGACAATATAAGTAATAACCGTTCGTTTTTTCAATTTAAGGGCTTGCTCTTTATCAAATACACTAGTCATAAAATCAATGGAATCTTGTCCAGTCACTGGCCCTTCTTTTTTAATTTTCTTGGCATTTTTGGGGGAAAATACCTTTCCAAGACTTACAAGAATATTTACTGGTCCTTCGAATTTAATAGCACCAGTGGCATAACCTTTAACTCCGCTCATCTCGCCGGTGACTAATTTGTAAAAACAGTCAGCATCTCGATAATTAACCGTAGCAGTTACTGGTGAGATTTCATCGCCAGTTTGAAATTCAAACTCGCCATTATCTACAATTAGTTGCCATGTTCCACCACCGGGACCTGCAACATTGTATGTTATAACCACTCGTTTTTTCAATTTGAGTGCTTGTTCCTTACTAAAAACACTTGTCATAAAATCAATAGAATCTTGTCCTGTTACCATTTTATTTTCACCTTGACTTTTTTTTCTTATTTTTTGTACATAACTCAATTCTCAATAAATCTGAAAGTTTTACTTAGATCATTCACAAAAAATTACTTTTTAACATAATATAAGGGAGATTAATACTTTAAATTTGATGCTTGCAATCACAAGTTATTTAAATATATTAAAAAACCTTGAAAAAATATGAAGATCGTCAAATTGCGATATGGAGTAGAAAATCTTTTTTCGCTAAAATTACTAAACTCCTTCACAGAAATTAAATTTATAGAAGTTATAGATATTTTTCATTACAATCGGTTGAATTTTTACACACTGAAAAGAATTACGTTTAAAGATAAAAATATGGATTATGAGAAAATCATAAATAAGGTATTTCAACCGAGTTCTTTTCAAATACTTGAAGAAAAGGGTAATATCGTGTTATGTATAATGACGCTTAAGAGAGAGAGTGGATTCTGGCCAAAAATCATATCAGGGTCTTGGGTAATCTGTCCTCCGATAATTATTGATGAAGAATTCATAAAAATTAGTATAATAATCAAAGACAAATTTGAGGATATATACAAGAAATGGTCAAAAATTATTGATAAAATAGAGGTTATTTCAATTAATAACCTTCATAATGTTCCTGAGCAATTGGATCTTCAAACAAGACAGGTTTTACGCAATACTCATCCATATCCATATTTTCCAATAAAACAACATGAGATAGCATTATTTGCCACACGTAAGGGATATTATAAATCCCCGAAAAAAATTAGTGCAGAAGAATTAGCTGCCCATTTTAATATTTCAATTTCTGCAGTAAATGAGCATTTACGAAAAGCTGAAAAAACTGCAATGCATTACTTATTTTCATAGACACACCTCTAACCTGCCTAGGCTAAGCAAGGAAAAAAAGTAGAAGCTCTTGCATCCACTTCTTCTTGAAGGGGTAGATAACCAGGTCTGAAAGGACATGCTTTGGTGACTCGAATTAACTTCCAGTAAATAGTGAATTTCACCATAAGTCACTTAATTTCTTAGCTTTCATTAGTTTTGCAAATGTAGTATATCGATGTGCTTGGGGAGCAACTCCAGTTCTATTATTTTTATCTAAAGGAATAGGATCAATTATTTGCTTATTCTTCAGATGTAATATATACTTACCACTGTTTTGATAAGGTTCAATTTTATCAATTTCTGCATAATGACTAATCTCAGCTATTGGTGATTTTATATAAATTGCCAAGTATTTCAATTTTTCACGTGCTTTCTGTGAAAGTCTAATTTCCCACCAAGCATCTCGCTCGACGTAAGCATACTCAAAACCTTCTTCTAAAGCTGAACAAACAATTGTATCAAATTCTTCAGCTGAATCTAACTCATCCTCTTCTAGATCACTAATTTCCTCTCTCATCGGATCGTATAAATAGATTATTTCATCCTTATGCCAATAACGTTTTATTGTCACAACATCAGGACTACTTCTTAATTCAGCTAATGATAAATTCAAATCATAAGTTACTTCATCAATGACAACAACAATCTTGATTTTGTTATCTACGAGATAATTGATTATTTCATCAATATTATTGAATCCACCTTCCAATCCAAATTTCTCAATTTCATTTTTAATATCAGTAATTTTCTTTATTCGTTCTATTAGCTTCTTTCTAATCTCAATTTGGCTTGTTTTAATGGCAGTACTGAATCGTAAAATTTGTTCTGCAATGTGACTATACGCATCATGACTTGAGAGCTCGTTTTCCACAAAATAGAGTTGTGGTCTTTTTTTACTAGTGAAATCAATTAAGTAACCATCAGGAATAGTTTTGTGGTAGGATTTTTTCTCGCCTATCCTCATTTTAGTATCAATGTATACAGTATCATTACCAAAAAGATACCTGCTATTAGCAATTACTGCTTCTTCAAATTCTTTTTCTGATTCAAAATCCAGTATCGAAAACTTCTTACCATTAATTAAAATATTCGTCAAAATAATCTCTCCAAATTACATTTGTATATCATTCCAAACTTTATAATGTTTACGTTTAATGATTTAGTTAATTAGGAATTGTTACTAATGAAAATGTAAAAAAACAATTTCAACTAAATTTGATTTTCACAAAAGAAAATAAAAAAATAATCAAAAATGTAGAATCACTGCACCCACTTCTTCTTGAAGGGCTAGAAGTCCAGGTTGGTAATGACATGCTGAAGTGGTAAGTACCTGCTGGCTGAGCATTAAAGACTAACAGGATTTTCTA
>JAHLVW010000079.1 GCA_019058275.1 Candidatus Heimdallarchaeota archaeon | reverse complement strand
ATCTAAATGAACTTATTGTAAGAAATCTAGTAGAAAAAGTCTATGAACAAGGTTATACAGAAGAAGAAAATAATACTTTCAATAAGATTTTTGTGGAATTCCGAAAGGTAAGAGAACAGTGTTTTCCATTCTTGGGACATCATAAAAAAGAAGAATTCTATGAGTTGTTTGATTCTTATGAGATTATACCGGAGTATTATGAAGAAGAATTGAGATCACATGTGGATAATAAAAGAGAGTATTTAATACCCGAAATAATTGTCAGCATTTCAACGAATCATTTCATGAAATTAAAGGATAAGAATCAAATTAAAAAGTGGAATGACTATTATATAGCACAAATTCCCTATAATCCAGAGAGAGGATTACTATTATAGGAGAAATTCAAGTGGTGGAGATATGTATAATTTTGAATTTATACTAAAAGCAAGAACAAATTGCTTACTTCCTTCTTTTACAGGTCAGCTAATAAGGGGAGCAATATTACAAACTATAAAGAATTTTGACAGTGAATTTGCTGATAAAATGCATGTGGGAAATAAAATACGACCTTATGGATTATCACCACTAATTCCTTTTGACAAACGATTGAAGAGAACCAGAAGGGGGGAAATAATTGTAGAAGACGGATTGTCATTAAAATTCAGACTAGGAATTTTAACACAGAAACTAGCTGAACGAATGGTCAAAATCTCTCTGCAAAAAGATGAAATAAAATTACAATTAGCTGAAGGGGAGTTCAATGTTGTAAGTATAGAGATAAAGAAAAAGAGCGTTAAGGAGTTGCTGATGGAAATAGAACAGTTACCATCAACATTTTCGCTATCCTTTCTTACACCAACCTATTTCAACATAGCAAAACAAGATTTTCCGCTGCGCTATCCTGATCCACGGTATGTTTTTATGAACCTAGCAACTTTATGGAATGCTTTTAATGAAGAGCAAGCTATGGTCGACAAAACAGGATTATTTTCATGGTTAGAAAATCACATCTCGATCAATGCTTATAACCTGAGCACTCATTCAGTATATATTGCTAAGAATGCACCAAAAATCGGTTTTAAGGGATGGGTAAGATACCAACTCTCAGGAGAGGAAGATTATCGACGCTGGATCCATGCTTTAGCGCAATTCGCAGAATTTAGTAATGTGGGAGCAAACCGAACAGCAGGACTTGGTTGTGTGAAATATAGGATCAAGAATAAATACTAAACAGTTAAAGAACACCATAGTATTTTTCGTTGTATTATCTTATATATTTACAGAAAAGTCACAATCAGGATAGAAATAATTGAAAAGAAAAAAAGAAGAGAGAAAAGTCTCTCATTCTTCATCCGAAGTTCATTTTCTTGGACCATTAGTAATAACCGCATGAGCTGCTGCTAAACGGGCTACAGGAACTCTTAATGGAGAACAACTGACGTAATCCAAACCAATTCTATAACAGAAATCAATTGATTTTGGTTCACCACCTTGTTCACCACAGATACCAATCTCAATTTCTTTGTAACCCTTACGACCACCTTCAACAGTCATTTCCATAAGCTGACCAATACCAGATTGCTCAATGGAAACGAATGGATTTTCTTCAAGAATTCCAAGTTCAAGATACAAACCGATAAACTTAGCAGCATCGTCACGGGAGAATCCTAAGCCCATTTGATGTAAATCGTTAGTACCGAAGCTGAAGAATTGACAACCTGTTTCAGCTATTTGTTGAGAAACAAGTGCTGCACGTGGAACTTCAATCATAGTGCCAACTTTGAATTTGTCAAGTTTAACACCTGATTCTTTCTCAACAGCATCTTTTGTTTTCATAATGATATCTTTAGCAAGTTCGAATTCTTTTACAAATCCGACGACTGGGACCATGATTTCAGGATAAACATCTTGTCCTTCTTTTTTAACATTAGAGGCTGCTTCAAGAATTGCTCTTGATTGCATTTCGATTAATTCAGGAATACCTAAGCATAATCTGACACCTCTGAATCCCATCATTGGATTCGATTCTTTGGTTGCTTGAACCTCTCTTAAGAGCTTCGCTTCTTCAGAATCTACTGGTAATTTGTTCTTCCAGATTTTCTCGAGTAATTCAATTTCATCTGGTAAGAATTCGTGTAGAGGTGGATCAATTAATCTAATAGTAACTGGATAACCTTTTGCTTCTCTGAAAATTCCTTCAAAATCTCCTCTTTGGAATGGTAGAAGTTCAAAAACGTATTTTCTTCTTATCTCTGGAGAATCTCTTGCTAAAATCATTTTTTGTACGATAGGCAATCTATCTTTTTCCATAAACATATGTTCAGTTCTTGCAAGACCAACACCTAAAGCTCCATAATCAATAGCAACTTTAGTTTGATCTGGTTTATCAGCATTAGTTCTTACATGGAAGCCTTTTCCTTCTTTGATAGCTATTTCATCAGCCCATTTAAGAATTGTTTTCATTTCATCTGATAATTCTGATTTCTTCAATGGTAATTTACCTTTGTAAGCAACTGCTTCAAATCCATCTAGAGTCATCCATTCTCCCTCTTTAACTTCAATGTCATTCATTCCAATAACACTTAAGCCAAAAAAGTGCATGCCTGAAACATCTCCCGCACCAGCAATACAAGTTGTTCCTATTTGCCTTGAAACAACTGCTGCATGGGAGGTCATTCCACCTCGAGCAGTAATAATACCTTCGCTAGCAGCCATGCCATGAAAGTCTTCAGGACTAGTTTCTTCACTAACAAGTATAACTGGATTTCCTTTATCAGCTTCCTCTTTTGCTTTGTCTGCACTAAACATAGCAATACCTGTTGCTGCACCTGGACTTGCTGGCAAACCTTTAGCAAATGCTTGTGCTTTTACTTCCTTACCTTCGATTACAACAATTTCTTGTTTAGGATTCTTCCAATCAATTTGTGGGAAAAGAGTATTTTCAACATCCCTTGGAGTAATTCTGCTTACAGCAGTTCTCTTATCGATCATACCTTCATTAACTAGGTCATATGCGATTTTTGCTGCTGCTATACCAGTTCTCTTACCTGTTCTTGTTTGCAACATAAAGAATTTGCCTTGTTGAACGGTAAATTCAACGTCTTGAATATCACTGTAATGTTTCTCAAGGTTCTCACAGATTTCATCAAATTCTTTATACATCTTAGGCATTTCTTCTTTCAATTTAGCAATTTGTTTTGGTGTTCTTATACCAGCAACTACATCTTCACCTTGTGCTTGCGTTAGGTATTCTCCAAATCTTTCTTTAGCACCATTTGATGGATTACGAGTAAATGCAACACCAGTAGCACTGTTCTTGCCAAGATTACCATAAACCATGACTTGAACATTTATTGCTGTCCCCATGTCATGTGGAATGCCTTCATGGTTACGATAATTAATAGCTCTTTCATTATTCCATGATGCGAAAACTGCATGGATAGAATCTTGTAATTGAATTTTAGGATCTTGAGGGAAGTCTTTACCTAGTTTGTCTTTGTACAATTGTTTGAATTGTTCCACTAGTTCTTTCAAGTCGTCAGTAGATAGATCTAAATCATCTTGAACGTTTTTTTCTTCTTTCATTTTGTTTAGGAGTTCATCAAATTTCTTTCTTTCAATGTACTTTACTACATCACCGAACATCATGATGAATCTTCTATATGAATCATAAGCAAATCTTTCATCTTCAGAGACTTCAGCAATACCTTTAACTGCTTTATCATTTAAACCAAGATTAAGGACAGTATCCATCATTCCTGGCATACTGATTCTTGCACCACTTCGAACACTAACTAACAAAGGATCTTTTGGGTCACCTAGTTTTTTACCCATCTTTTTCTCAAGATTTGCCAATGCTTTGTCAGCTTGTGCTAGCATATCTTTTGGAAAAGTATTTTTATTTGCTAAGTATTCGATACAAGTTTCAGTTGTAATCGTAAAACCTGGTGGAACTGGAATGCCTAAATTTGTCATTTCTGATAAATTGGCTCCTTTTCCTCCAAGGAGATTTTTCATATCTGCTTTTCCTTCATCAAATGAATAAACATATTTATTCGTCATTATTTTGTTTTCTCCTTAATTATACAAATTTAAACAATTGCTTTTTTGCAATGAATTTATTCGTCAACTAAGTAACTAATTAAATTCTACTTAATCGGCAAAACAATTAGAATAAAAGAATTGTGATTTTTTTGCAATTGTTGCTAAAGCATATTTTAACATTTTTACTTTATCTTTTAACCATCTTATCATCTAAGGTAATTATTTCATTACTATTTTCAGATGAATTTGCTATCTCTGGTGAATAATGTCTCCGTTTCATCAGCCATTTAGGTCCTTTCCAATTCAGTTTCTCCAACAAAACCATCATCGCAGGAACTACTATGAGTCTAATTAAAGTAGCATCTAGGATTATTGCTATAGCAAATGCAAAACCTAATTCACGTAAATGCCACAAACGAGAGATTATTAGAGTTGAGTAGGCTGCAGCCATAACTGTTCCACAAGAAGTAATAATTGAAGCTGTATGATTAAGAGCTTGAGCAATGGCATCTTTATTACTTAAACCTTTATCATAATATTCCTTTATTCTCGTTACCAGAAAAATATCATAATCCAATCCTAATCCCATTAATATTGAGAACAGCATTAGTGGTAGCAACCAGAATATAGGCACATTGAATCCTATTGCAAATACTAATTGCAAAAGCCCAAGAGTAATTCCTATACCCATTGTAATTGTTAGAATTAATCTGATAGGTGTAAAATATGAACCAAATAGGAAGAATAATACTAAATATACACCAACGATTACAATCGGGATAACAATAGGATAGGATCCATCTGTAACTTGCTTAATTTCGTAAAGTGCTTGTCCATAACCAAGATAATGTATTTTTCCTTCAGCTATCAAATCTAAGTTTCGACTGTCAATTAAATCTGTAAGTATAGTCGGTAAAATACTTAGAAAATCCTCTGTTTCTTTTGCATATGGGGATTTATCAATATAGATTTCAATTAACATCGACCTATTGTCCTTTCCTACGAAAGATCTAGTATAACTTTCAAAAGGACCATCAATGGCATCTATCATTAGTAATCCAAGTGGACGTACAGTTGCCCGTATTGTGCTTACATGATCTATTGTCATTAGAGATTCTGTTATAATTGCTGTCTGAATTCTTAGATCATACTCTAAGGGACTTTGGTTTAAATCATAGAATAAAATATTAATTGATGTTGGATCACCCACAGTCATTGCTTCAGAAAGAATATATCTTCCTATAGTTCCTTCAAAGTCTTTTGGAAGCATCCCCATAAAATCAGTACTTGTTTCCATGGTTGCTGTGAAATAAATAAAGGGAACAACTGATACAAGTGTTAATGTTGTAATTATTAACCCATTTTTTGTAATGAAATTAGAAAATCTTATCATAATGTTCTTTTTGTGTTCCTGTTGCTCATTTTCTTTTTTCTTAATAATAGATGTACCTTCTGGAACATTTTCAAGTTCATTTTCTAGAGTAGCTTTTTCCTTTCCTTTAAACCATTTTTGTGGTCTAAATACGACCTGTAATATTCTAGGCCACCAAACGACATCTCCTAGAAGCATTATCATTGCTGGTACTACTATCAATGCAGAGCTCATAGAGATAGTTATACCAACCACCATTGCTATCCCCAGAACTCTCAACAAAGGAAAATTAGGTATTATCATTGCCCCAAAACCGACCATAACCGTTAAACCAGAATGGAAAACAGACTCACCAGCATAGGTCATTGCTGTTATCATTGCTTCTTGTTTTGTATAATCCTTCTTTCGTTCTTCATTATATCTGGAGAAAATGAAAATACAGTAATCAACACCCGCGCCAAGTGATGTTATTGTAAGAAACAATACAGCAAGAAAATGAATATCCATCCCAAAAGAAATGAACCATAAAATAGCCATTGAAACTGTTATTGATGAACCTATAGCAATAAGTGGAATTAAAGGAGCAACAATACTGCAGAAAACAACTAACAAAATTATTAGAACAAAAACAATGGTGAAGATATCTATTATCATGGCATCTTCACCAGTAAGAGTCACCCAAGTATTTGTAACCATTTCATCACCAGTGTGATAAATATTGGTTCCTACTAAGTTCATTTCATCTGCAAGATCATGAGCTAGTTGTCCTATTCCTGCATCACCTGCTTTTACCATTTGATCTATTTCATCTAATGTTTTACCAAAACCATTATACATTACAAGCAAAAGGCTTGTTTTTCCATCTTCACTTAATACCCATTGTGAGACTATTTCTGGTAAATCATCAATTGATTCAATTGGTGGATAAAGTAGAGTAATAATATCTGTTATTTGATTAATCATCTCTGTTGTCAAAGTTGTTAAAGCTAATGTTGAAGGATTAGGTCCTAAATTGTATATTTGCTCTACAAATATGGGTAATAATGGTTCAATATTGGATTCCAATTCTTCTATTGAAATAGGTAGATAAGTGACAAATTCTTCAATGAGTATTGT
Organism: Candidatus Heimdallarchaeota archaeon; assembly: GCA_019058275.1. Taxonomy (GTDB): domain Archaea; phylum Asgardarchaeota; class Heimdallarchaeia; order JABLTI01; family JABLTI01; genus JABLTI01. Next base: position 37,250 of record JAHLVW010000079.1, on the reverse strand, counting down.
CATATCCAATGATTCAAGGGTTTCTAAGAGAATTATCGATTTTACATCAAACCCCGAATAAGAAGTATTATTGATACTTTGAAGTGTTGCTAAAACTATATTCTGACTCAGATATGCATTTGGAATAGTTGTGTTAGAATACATATTAGAACTTAGATGAGTACCATTAACAATGCTATATCTCATATCAGTTATTTGTTGATAAAAGGCATCAGTCCAATTATTATAGTAAGCAAAAAGATAAGGATAAATTTCCTCATTATAGGTTTCAATTGACATGCTTTCAACATCATTGATTTCTTGGAATAATGTAGCATTGACAATTTCTAAAACAATACCATGTAATTCTTGATCATTTAGTAGATAAGGATCTGGAAGATTACTAAGTATTGAATTATAAACTAGATCAATATACTCTTCTGTAATTGACATATCATCTGTAAAATTCGTTTCTAATGCTACTGTTTGATAGACAGAAGAGGATGGTCCAGAATCAAATAGCGATGTATTATATACACCATAATAATATGTTCTTGAGATATTAAACCAAGAAAGAAGATAAAGTACTGAAATCTGATTCCATAAATCTTCTATTTCAGTTTTAGCTGTATACATTGCTTGATTCGCTATGTTAATTTCATTATATAATGTCTCATTCAAAATTAGTTTAGCACTATTCATTAAATCCCAATAAGAATCATTATAGCCATTGAAAACAGTCAATATACTTTGCAAATCTAAAATGCTATCACTATAATCTTGGTAAATTCTCTCAGTTAAGGCTTCTATATAATCTAGAATCTCTTGCGAGGTAATTGAAGAGTTTGATTGAATTACTATGATTGTGTTTCCAGTTGAGTTTGAAGGGAAAAGCTCATTGAATATAACTTCTCCTTCATGATACTCTAGATTATCAGGCAAAAATTCCAATTCATTGTAGCTTAATACTTTTTGTAATCTTATTGCAGGATAGACAGCTGAACCAAGAATGAATAACCAAACAATGAGTATTATCTTATAATTGTCTGTTACAAAAATTCCCAATCTTTGGAATCTTGGTTTCTTTTTTTCTGACTTTCTCTCTTTCTCCAAACTATTCATCTTCGTATATTGACATTCATGAGTGTTTTTCCTTTCCCATATCCTGGATGAGATTAAGTTAATACTAGTATTAACTTAGAATAACCTTTTTATTAACTTAACTGTTATTTATAAGTGATGAGTAGCATGGTAAGAGAATTCGCGAAGAGATTAAGAAAGGATCAGAGAAAGGAATCAATACTACATACTGCTCTAAAATTAATTGCTCTTAGTGGTTATGATTCTGTTAGCATGCGTTTAATTGCGAAAGAAGAAAGAATTTCAGAGGTTATTCTTTATCGATACTTCAAGAATAAAACTAAGGTACTACAAGGGATATTTGAACATTATGTGCCAATAGTTACTAGATCATTCAAGGAATTCCTACAATCAATAAATGCTATGGTTACTGATTTAACAACTTCCCTTCCTTTAATCGGAACTCTGTATATTAATAGAATTAGGGAATTCCCCTATTTTATGATGTTTATGACAAAAGAGGGAGATCAAATACCAAAGTATCTGATTGAAGCTGACAAAAAATTCCAAGAATATAAAAATGAACCATATGATAAAATTCTCTATGATGAATTGAAAATTCATGATGTTTTTACGACTTATTTTAAACGCTGTCAAAAGGATGGCTTCTTAAAAAAAGACCTTAAACCTGAAGACTGTACTACTACAGTACTTTCACTCTTTCTTCCTTTGGTTATTAGGAGTCCTCTTTTTCCAATGCGAGAACCATTAACAGATGAGAAATTTGAGGAAGTAATCGCTAATCAAATAAAAATTATTCTTTATGCCTTTCTTCCAAAAGAAAAACAAAATCTAATCAAATAAATACACTTGTTATATCTTCCTTTTGTTTTGTTACCTAATTCTTTTAAAACATCGATTAAATTGTAAATTAGGTGATATGTTTGCCATACGAACGAATTGTTGTTGAAGTTATTTCTCAAAAGGGTGATTGTGCTTCTGGTCACAAAGTTGGCGATAAAGTAATTTTTGAAGATGAAGAAATGAAAGGTAGACTTTGTCTTTCAGCAATGTACTCTTTACTACCAAAAATTTTTGCTATGAAATATGAAGCTAATTTTCCATGGTTAAAAGATAAGGATAAAGTAACTCATGCTTGTCCGGATGGATACAATCCTGTTATTTTCCAAATTTCCAGAGAAGAATATTATGAATAATTCTTCTTATTTTCTCTTTCTTTTCTATTTTAAATGCTCATAATTAACATTTAAAAAGAGACTTGTTATAATTATCTAGAATATTTCGCAGGAGATATAAATTAAAATGGCAATTGATTTTCATACGCTAGAATGGATTCAAGCATTTAAAGATAAACTGAATAGTGACGAAGCAAAAGATTGGCAAGAAGCTGCTAGTGACTGGGAAGGAGATTTCTTATTCGTTGTAGAACCAGATGGTGGTTTAAAAGAGAAGTTTATCTTTCATGTTGACTTATGGCATGGAGAATGTCGAAAAGTTGCTTATTACAAAGAAGGTGATAAACTTCCTGAATCAGAATTTCAGTACGTTGGAATATATTCAAACTGGATCAAATTGATAAATGGTGAAATTGATCCAATTAAAGGAATCCTGATGAGAAAATTCAAACTAGTTGGAAATAAAATGAAAGTTTTACGGGCTGTAAAAGCTGCTCAAGAACTTATAGCAACTGCACAAAAAATTGAAACCAAGTTTCTTTAAACTCAAAATTTGACTTGATTGATTACTTGTGTATTAAATTAACTATTTAGGTTAAGGTGTTAAAATGTCAGGCTTCCGTGGAAAAGTACTAAGAGTTAATCTAACTAACAAATCCATACAACAAGAGAAACTAGATTTTGATGTTGCAACTAGTTTTATTGGTGGGAGCGGATTAGCTGCATATTACTTTTGGAAGAAAATCAAACATCAAGGAATTATCCCGGATCCATTATCACCTCAAAATGACTTGTACTTCATGACAGGTGTGCTAACTGGTTTACCATCATATTGTACAGCAAGATCTAATTTTTGTGCTAGGTCCCCTCTTACAGGTATTTGGGGCGAAGCAAATATTGGTGGTAAAATAGGTCCCACTTTAAAATTCTCAGGTTTTGACGGAATAATAATTGAGGGTAGTTCAGAAACACCTGTCTTTTTAAAAATTAATAATTCTAATGTCGAAATAAAGGATGCTCAAGACTTTTGGGGATTAGGAACATATGAAACATTAGAAAGAATTCAAAGTGAGTTACAAGATAAGAAATACGAAATTGTTTGTATTGGACCTGCTGGAGAGAATTTAGTAAAATATGCTTGTATAATGACAACAGGAGGAAGAGCTGCTGGACGAACAGGGATGGGCACTGTCATGGGTTTGAAAAATCTTAAAGCAATTGCAATAAGTGGTTCTAACAGAAAATTCGATTTACCCTTGGAATTCAGTATCATTTCAAAACAAGGATACAAAGCTGTTCAAGAGGATTTTGCTGCAGAGGTTTTCAGTGATTTTGGTACTGCGGGTTATGTAGATGTCGCATTGGATTTATATGGTGACATGCCAATCAGAAATTGGTCCAAAGGTACAATTGAAAATGGTAAGAATCTTTCTGGTACTACAATGTCTGAAACTATTTTGACAGGGAAATCTACTTGTTTTCGATGTCCAATTGCTTGCGGTAGGAAAATTGAAATTGAGACAGGCAAATACAAAATGAAAGAAAATGACGGACCTGAGTTTGAAACTTTGGCTTCGCTTGGTTCGAATTTAGAAATAACTAACCTTGAAGCTGTTAGCTACGCAAATTACTTAGCTAATGATTATGGTTTTGATACGATAAGCTCAGGGTCTACAATTGGTGTACTTTTTGATTTGGTAGAAAAAGGGATTGTTCCTAAAAGTGATTTGCCTGTTAACCTTTCTTGTAAATTCGGTGACATTACATCATTATTAGCTTTATTGAAGCTAATAGCATATAGAAAGGGTATAGGAGAACCCCTCGCAGATGGAAGTAAAGCTCTTGCTGAGAAGTATGATAATATCGATTTAGCACCACAAATTGCTGGTCTAGAATCACCTTTTCATGATCCTAGAGCATTTAGTGGTTTAGCAGTAGTCTATGCAACAAGTCCAAGGGGTGCTTGCCATTTAAATGGCGATGCATATTTTGCACAACAAGGTTACCAATTTCCTGAGATAGGAGTAGATAACTTTCCAACTAATCGTCATAGCAGTGAAGGGGTGGTTAAACCAATTACTAGATTACAAAGCTATAGACAACTATACAATGCAATGGGTGTTTGCCAATTTTATAATCCTCCTCCCTCAACTATTGCAAAGCTTTTGTCTATGGCTATGAGTGAGCATATCTTAACAAGTGATCTTGTAACCATAGGAGATCGCTTATTTTCTATTAAACGTCTAATAAACATAGAATTGGGTTGGACCCCTTCTATGGAAATCATGCCAAAAGTTATGCTGCAAAAATTAGATGGTCCAACAAAAGGAAATGTTCCTGATCTAGAACTGCAATTAGAAGAATGGTATGGATACCGAGATTATGATCAAAAAACAGGCATTCCTTCAAAAAGGGAACTCAAGAGAAATGGCCTTGCTCGATTTTTGTAGTTTAACTTTTCTGCAGAAAGTCAAAAACTGCTGAGAGATATTCTTTCTTCTTACTTAATGTCGGAGAATGTCCTGCATTTTCTATTGTATGTTTGGTTGCTTGTGGATATAACATCTCGAGTTCTCGTTGTAAACTAGAACCAAATATTTCATCAAATTCAGAATCAATAATCAACATCTTCCCATCCCATTTCTTTAAATCATCTGGTGAAAATTGATAATTGTTACTAAAATCATATGAGAGTTTGAATTGTGAGATAATCCACTCCTTGGGCATATATGTGTATAATAATTCTTTATAATACGCAGTCCAAAAATCTCTTTCTTCTTCCTGCGCTTCATTCCATAATTGTAAGAGATGATTTTCTGCTAGTTTTCTTACAACTCTTCTTGGTAAAACCTTTAGGAACATTGTAGTTATTTTACTTCGTCTATTGTATTTCGGATTGGGCGACATAGTATTAGCTATAATTAATTTGCTAACTCTATTTGGGTATTTGCGAACAAAGACTTGACTAATCATCCCACCTAATGATTTTCCAAAAAGAATTATTGTTTTCAATTTCTCTTTTTTAAGAATCTCTTCAATATCTATTACGAGAGTTTCTATTTCATCTACAATAGGATAAGTTGGAGAAATAACTCTGTAATGTTTTTCTAATTCAGGAAATAATGAAAAAGATTCACCTGCTCTTGATCCACCTGTTAATAAAAGTATTATTTCATCCCCTTTTCCTGAAAATAAATAACTCCACTCATTACCATTTATATCAAGGGTTTTATAGCTATGGGTTTCTCTAAACTGGTAAAGTTTCTCTTTTTCTTGTTTTGCTACATTAGCATAAAATCTTTTGTAATAATTTCCGTTAATAGATTGCACCTCTAGTGGAAATTTCTTTCAAAACTTTGATATGGTCCTTTATAAGCTCTTCTTTGTTAAATGATGTGTATCATTTAATTTCATTACTCGAAAAGAACCATTCATTTCAAGCTTTATTTCCGATATTGATGCATTATCAAAATGAAAATTCCAAAAATGAGATGGATCTAATCCAATTAGATAAAGCATTAGAATATTAAGCACTACTCTATGAGAAACAAGAACCACAACCTTGTCTTTCTGCTTTCTTAATTTCTTAAACAGTTTATCAAGACGATCATAAATACTATACCAGGTTTCACCATTAGGAAAAACTAAATTTTCAGGTTGTTCATTCCAGAATAATTGAGCTTCAGGATCTTCCTTGAAGATTTCTGAATGTGTTCTCCCTTGCCAGTCACCAAAGTTGATATCTATTAAAAGAGGTTCTTCCTTGAAAGTACACTTCTCTTGAAATTTCTTAATAGCATTTGCAGTATCCTGACAACGAGACATTGGACTAAACAATATTGAATCTATATTCTCTTCTCTTAATGCTTTCCCAACTGCTTCTGCTTGCTTTTTACCAAAATCAGAAAGCTCTATGTCTATCTGGCCTCTAAATTTGGTTTCCCCAACATTCCAAGATGTTTCTCCATGTCTAACAAGAATTACTCTCATGAACTATACCACCTATTAGATAGTAACTTCATTTGGCAAATTGATAAAAATAAATCCTATGGTAATAATGTTCAAAAAAACAAGAAAAAAAGAAAATCCCTAATAGTCCCAAAAAAAGAGATTATGAATTTTTTATGGGAGAGATATTATTCATGTTCGGGATTATTAAGGATCGACATCTAATTAAAGATCAGTAAATGTAGGCCAGACTGAATATAAATCTGCTAATGGACTGGTGGTAAGTGAATCATAGAACAAAACTTGTGCTGCAAAATGAGCATTTGTTTTTGCTGAAAGTTTAACCATAACCAAGTTAAGTCCAGGATTTAATTTTACATCACTAATAGTATACCAGTCCTTCTTTTTACCGCCACCATTTAAGATGTAATCACCATTTAACCAAATCTTGAATTCAGAGGCTCCGTTAGCACCGAAGTTTGTTGTTACAGCTTCTGTACCTGGATTGTAGATGTATGTCCACATATAGACAATTCCTCTTTTACCCCAGTTTAGATTGTCATTTTTGTCCCAATTGCCATATTTGTCAATTGCTACTAAACCAGGATGATCACCAGAATCATTGTAAGGAATGATTTGATTATTACTTTGGGTACCAATATTTCCTTCTGTGAATTCTCTTTGGTCAGCTAGGAATGGGAAGAAATCTGCTTCATCACCATTACCACATAGAGAAATGTAATCTTGATCTAGATCTGGTTTTTTATTGTCATCTTCAAATTCACCAACTAAGAACCAGAGGTTTGGAGAATATCCTAAATCAGCCGGGAATTTCTTCTTAGCATAAACATCATCATCTAGAGTTCTGCCAATCAGAGAATTATATGCTACAAATGGAGGTTCAACTACTCCTTCAACTTCATCTGAAATTGCTGCTGGGAGTGTTACAACATATCCATATGATGTATAAACACTATCCTCAAAAGTAATTTCTACATTGAATGTTTGGAGTGGTTCAATTTGCTGAGTAACTCCTAGAGCATACATGGTAATTTCTTCAACTGAACCCATATCAATACCAGAGTCCATTGAATACCACAAGTATTCTACACCTGCTTGTATTACAACAATGCTTTCAATATCAGCATTTGAAATACCTTTGTTTACTAATGGTAAAGTAATTGTATCAATTAAGCCATCACGATCGTAATCCTCTGCAAAAATGACTCCTGCATCGTCAACTTTCGAATCATAGCTCATATCTAATGTGCTATAAAGTATGCCAACTGCGAAAAGTGCAACGCCAATTAAGAAAACTGCAGCAATTGCACCACTCACAGCTCTTTTGTTTCTTAGGATTTTTCTAAAATTCATTTAAAATCACTCTCTTAAATTCATAATCTCATAAGAGTATACAATCTATATTTAACAAAGATATAATAAAAACATTGTAGCAAATCTATACTACATCACTAGTAAATGCTGTACCCTTTCTAGTTAGATTCTCCCTATATTTTTGTCGATATTTTTCCTCGAAAATTACTTTTTTTGGGTAAAACAATTAAATTATCAGAAGATTTTTCACTAGAAAAGTAGTAATTCAAGCGAGGAATATCAATGAAAGACAACTTTGAAACTAATGAAGATTTTGCGATAAAACTTGATAAAGAAAATCCATTGTCTAATTTTCGTTCAAAATTCTACATACCAGAAAATAAAATCTATGTCGATGGAAATTCTCTTGGATTAATGACTAAAGAATCTGAAAAATCTCTTCTAAGAGTTATTAATGAATGGAAATCTATGGCTATTAATGGTTGGCTCGAAGCTGAAAAACCTTGGTTCTTTTTCAGTGAAGAATTAGGAGCATTAATCGCACCTATGGTTGGTGCTAAACCAGAAGAAGTTGTAGCTACTGGTACTACAACCATCAATCTCCATGCATTGGTCTGTTCATTCTATAACCCTAAAGAGAATCGAACTAAGATTCTAGCAGATGTTTTGAATTTTCCAACTGATATTTATGCATTAAAAAGCCAAGTCCTCTTAAAGGGATATGATCCTGCAAAAGATTTGGTTCTTACACCAAGCAAGGATGGCAGATTTCTTGAAGAAAAAGAAATTGTGGAGCTTATGACTGATGCTGTAGCATTAATTGTTCTTCCATCAGTGCTTTATAGAAGTAGTCAGTTGCTAGATATTCCTTATCTTACTTCTGAAGCTCACAAACGTGGAATTATGATAGGTTTTGATTGTAGTCATTCCGTAGGTGTAATTCCTCATGAATTCAACAAATGGGATGTTGATTTTGCTTTTTGGTGTGGCTACAAATGGTTAAATGGAGGACCTGGTGCTCCAGCATTTCTTTATGTAAATAAGAAACACTTCAATACCTATCCAGGATTAACAGGTTGGTTTGGTAATAATAAAGAAACTCAATTCAATATGTCAATCGAATTTGAACCTGCGAATAGTGCAGGACGATGGCAAATATCTTCTCCAGGAATTATAGGAGCTGCTGGTATTGAAGGAGCATTAAATGTAATTTTGGAAGCAGGTATAGAAACAATTCGAAAGAATTCTCTACTAATGACTTCTTATCTTATTTACCTGATAGATGAATTGCTCACAAATGAACCGTACAATTTCACAATAGGCTCCCAAAGAGAGCAGAATAGAAGGGGAGGTCATATTGCAATAGAAAGAAAAGAATATGCTTTTGAAGTATGTGAAGCATTAAAAGTAAGTGGTGTTGTACCTGACTTTAGATTACCAAACATCATTCGTATAGCACCTTCACCATTATACAACACATACCACGAAATTTGGCAAGTTGTTAATAAACTAAAAAACATCATTGATGAGAAGCAGTTTAAGAAATTTATCAAAAGCTAAAACCGTTTTCAGTGTAGTTTATTATAAAAAAAACCAAAACATTAAATTTGGTTTAGGGAATCCCAAAAACAGACAATTCTAATTTTGGGATGATGATTATATATGACACAAAAAGAAATCGTATGGGACTTATCGGGGCTTTTCCCAAGTACAACTGATCCTTCAATTGAGAAGGCAATAGATAAAATAACAAAAGTAGCTGAAGATTTAGTCAAAAATTATCAAGGTAAAATCCTTGATTTATCAGCAAAGGACTTGTTAAAGTTATTACAAGAATATGAAGACTACCTACTTGATGTTAGAGATTTAGGTCTGTTTACCAGTTTGTCTTTTTCAGCAAACATGACTCTACCTGATACTCAAAAGCTCAATGATAGAGTCAATAAATTACAAGCAAATCTAGGAAAACAATTGGCATTTCTCAATTTGGATATAGGTAAATTAGTGTTCGATAATCCAAAATTAATTTCAGATAAGGATTTATCAAATTACAAACATTATCTTGAGAAATTAAAACGAGCTGTACCGCACCAATTATCTGAAGTAGAAGAGCAACTAATTATTGAAAAGGATCAATATGGTATTAGAGGATGGCAGCAATTACAAAGCAAATGGCTTAATACTAGGATTTTTGATGTGGAAGTTGAAGGTGAAAAGAAGCAGCTCCCATATGGTGAAGCTAATGCTCTATTGCCACATACTGATAGATCTACTAGAAAATCAGCCAATGAATCTATTTATGGATTATTAGGCAAAGATAGTGAATTATTCTCTTCAGCTCTGAGAAATGTATGCAATGATTGGATTAATGTCACAAAGAGAAGAAAGTATGAATCTGATATGCATGCAAGCTTAATAGCAAATGATACTGATCAGGAAATAATTGAAAGCTTACTAAAAGCAATTGATGAGGGTTCCAAGGTCTATAGAAGATATCTAAAGCTAAAAGCAAAAATAATGGGTGTTGAAAAACTCGCAAACTACGATATCGTTGCTCCACTACCAAATGCTCCTGATGTGAAATACGATTATGAGAAAGCTAAAGAGCTAACCTATAACGCCTATAAAAAATTCGATGAAGAGTATGCATCTTCAGTAAAAGATATGTTCGAAAGAAATCACATAGATGCATCACCGAGATTTGGTAAAAGGAATGGTGCATTTTGTGCTGCTTGGTTCAGTGGGAAATCTGCATTTATACTTCAGAGCTACAATAATGCACTAGATGGAGTATACACCCTAGCACATGAATTAGGACATGCAAGACATGATTATTATTTTTCTCAAGAACAGACAATTCTAAATGGTAGAATGCCAATGATTGTCGCTGAAACAGCTTCAATATTTGGTGAATTACTCGTAACAGATTTGTTGTTAAGCGAAGCACAAACAGACAATGAAAAAATAGCCATTTTCGCACAAGTGCTAGATGGTGCAGGAATGGCAGCATTTCAAGTCACTGCTAGAGCTTGGTTTGAACAAGATCTTTATGATGCTATCAAAAGAGGGGAATTTTTAGATTACAAAACAATTTGTAAATATTGGACGAAAAACAGAGATCGTATATATGGAGATGCAATTGATTGGTTAGATGTAATGGAAGCTGAGTGGACAATGAAAGTACATTATTACATGCCTAACTTCAGATTCTACAATTATCCATATGTCTATGGACAGATGTTCGTTTATGCACTCTACCAAAAATACCTCGATGAAGGTAAGGACTTTGTACCTAAGTTTAAGAAAGTTTTAGCAGCTGGAAGTAGCATTTCTCCTAAGGAAATCGGAGAAATTTTAGGATTAGATGTCACTGATCCAAGCTTCTGGAAACTTGGTATTAAGAGATTTGAGTATTTTATAGATGAATTAGAAAAGCTAGTGAAATAAAACAATCTTCAGGTCATTTCTATGACCTACCGTTCCTTTTTTAGAAATAGAAAAAAAAAAATAGGTGTAGCAATGAATTGCTACTTTGGCATAATCCATTCTTTATCAGTAATGATATAGATTAAATCAATTATCCAACCAACACCACAGAGTCCGCCAGTGCATAACCATAGGATTCCTGAGGTAGTGTAACCCTTTAAGAATCTGTGAATACCTAAATAACCAACAAACCAACATACTAAGATGTCGATTAATTTTTGATCGTCTTTAGTTTCTGACATAAATTAATCCTCACCAATATAAAAGGATAAATAAATAAAGCAAAAATAGTATAAAATTCTTTTTATCTGACAAAAACTTGCTTACTTGCATTTTTTCTATATTTTTACCTATAGCTGCAAATTATTTGTTTGATATCACACAGAAAATACTTGAATTATCGATTTCTATTATTATACCCTTTAATTTCATTTTTCTTAGCAATTTTTCGAAATTATCTTTTGTAAAAGTGGTTGCTTTAAATCCATCTTTGCAAATGATAACTCCTTTTCCAGTTTTCATAAAATTGATCTCTCCTAGTAATCCCTCTTCTGATTGTTCAGCAAACCAATCCAATCGTTCTTGCCATATTTTGTCAGAGTAACTTGAAAAAATCACTTTTCCATTTTGTTTTGTTACTCTAAGGCTTTCTTTTGTAAGTTCTTCTGGTTTTACTTTAAATGCAGAAATGCTGTTTTGTATACCAATAACTACATCAAATGATTGTTCTTTGAAATCCATCGATTTTGCGTTCATTTGGAATAATTCGATATTTGTGTAATCTTGAAGATATTTTTCTGCTAGCTGAATACTTTCACTAGAAGTATCAATCCCTATAACTTTTGCTGCTTTCTCTGCTATTCGCTTAAGAACTCTACCATAACCACAACCTAGTTCTAAAACCTTATCTGATGGTTTTATTTGCTCTAGCACAAATTTAATCTCAGCTTCTAAATATTGTTTTATTCTAGGTGAAGCAATATTATAGCAGCGTTTTAGCTTATTAGCAGAAAGTTGCTTTGAATAATAATTGTTCATCGCAAGATCTCATTTATCTAATTCTATATCTATAATATTATTACTAGGAACAAGCAAATAAAAAAAATTCTTAAGAAAAGGTATAATTAGGAATATTATCGGTTATCTCTACTCAAAACTCTTTATATCTTAAAATATGAGTTGATTAGCTCATAGTAAAAAGTGATTTTAATATGAACATAAAAATCCGAGGTGCCAGAGAAAATAATCTTCAAAATATCGATGTCGATATATCAGATGGTCTTACAGTTGTCACAGGCATCTCTGGATCTGGGAAAACATCTCTAGTTTTTGATACCCTTTATCATGAAGCAAGAAGACGCTTTTTAGATATTTTTTCAACAAGAAATTCAAGTCTTAGATTGTTACCAGCAAAAGTACAAAGCTTGACTGGTGCAGGACCAACTATTGCTGTTGGTCAAAATCTACTTAATCGCAACCCTCTTTCCACTTTAGCAACAGCTTCTGGTCTTCACCCATTTTTACGGTTACTTTATGCAAATCTTGGTGAAAGAAGGTGTTCAAAATGTGGTGCTAAAAACACTGTTTTAAAAGAAGATGAAATAATTGATCGCATCTTATTAATCAATAAAACGAATAAAATCTCTATTTTCGCTCCTTTGGTACAAAATACCATCGGTAGTCATCGAACATTTCTAAGTATGTTGAAAAAGGCATTTGATCCTAAAGATATTATAATTGATGGTGAATCTTGGGAAGAGCAAAAGTTAGATTCAAGTAAGAAACACAATATCGATCTTCTAATTGGTGTTTATGATAAGAAAACAAGCATTAAGGAATTTCGTAAGGTACTAGAGGATATTACCGCACTAGGTTCATATGCGCTAAAAGTTAAGTTCAATGATTATGATTTAACTTTTTCAAAAACTACTGTTTGTATAGTTTGCAATACTTGGTTGGGAGAGATAGAACCATTACACTTTCACACATCTTGTCCTTATTGCAAAGGGAAAGGTTGTGAAAAATGTAAGGAAACTGGTCTTCATCCTAAAGCTGTACCTGTATATTGGAAGAATCTAAATTTAACAGAACTATTAGCTAAAACAGTTAGCGAAGTTAAACAATTGTTTGATGAACCAGATTTGCCCTCTACAGCAAATAGGTTAGTCCAAGAAATTTTGAAAAGAATTAATTCTTTAGAAAGAGTTGGTTTGGGTTATATTTCATTAAATCGCTCTTCACCAACTTTATCTCGAGGAGAATCTCAACGTGTTCGACTTGCAGTAGCAATATCAAGTCGTCTTGAGGACATGCTCTATGTACTTGATGAACCAACAATTGGACAACATATAGCAGATGTTAAGAACTTCCTGCCGATTTTAAGGAAGTTAAAGGGACCAGTTATTTTCGTTGAACATGATAGAATGGCTGCAGTACAAGCAGATTATGCTATAGATATTGGTCCAGCTGCTGGAAACAAAGGCGGAGAAATAGTCTACTCAGGGAAAATAAACGAATTATGGCGAAGTGATACTTACACAGGTAGATATTTTAGCTTAAGAGATAGAGTAAAAATCCCTACTTTAAGAGACCAACCAGATGAGTTCTTAATTTTCAAGGGTGTAAGCTTTCGAACACTAAAGGATATAGATGTAACAATACCAATTAATTGTTTATCAGTTATTACTGGTGTTTCGGGATCTGGTAAAAGTACTTTTGTTGAAGAAGTGTTAGTTACTTCGTTATCAAAGAAAAAGCCAGTTGGTTGTAAAGAAATCATCGGTCCCATGCTAAAAACTGTAATAGTAGATCAAAGTCCTATAGGAAGAAACCCTAGATCAAATCCTGCAACATATACAAAGCTCTCTGATATTATACGTGAAATATTTGCTGCTGAAACGGGTCTGTCAGCATCTCATTTCTCCTTTAATCGTCCTGAGGGTGCTTGTCAAGAATGTAAAGGAATTGGTGCTTTAGAAGTAAAAATGAGATACCTTCCTTCTACATGGATTACTTGTTCGAGTTGTAGTGGTGAACGGTTTTCGGATGAAGTTTTAGCAGCTAAAGCTAATTTCAATGGTGAAACTTACTCAATAGCTGACTTCTATAGATTGGATGTTTCACAAGCATTTGATATATTAGAGAAAGAAATGAAATTGACAGAGAAAAACCGCAAAGCAGCCTGCAGAATACTAAAAGCAATGCATGACGTTGGTTTAGGTTATTTGCCTTTGGGTCAACCTTCAACTACAATATCTGGTGGAGAAGCTCAAAGAGTCAAATTAGCAAAGTATCTTGGTAGAGCCTCTTTAAGTGGAAGATTAATTATCTTAGATGAGCCATCCACAGGATTGCATCCTTATGATATAACTGGATTGTTAAATGTTCTAGATTATCTAGTTCGTTCTGGGGGTACTATTGTTGTTGTTGAACATAATTCCGATATAATTAAAGCTGCTGATTGGATTATTGATCTTGGACCTGGTGCAGGAGAAAAGGGTGGGAATCTTGTCTTCACAGGATCTGTAAATGATCTTTTGGATAGTAAGAAATCAATTACAGGTCAATTATTGAAAGAAGAGGAAGTTATTCATCCAGATAGAGTTGAAAAGAAAAGTGATTATAAACTACAGAATGTTATTTCCATTCGAGGTGCAAATATCCATAATCTCCAAAATGTAGATGTCGACTTTCAAAAAAATAAACTCACAGTTGTAACTGGTGTTTCTGGTTCTGGGAAATCTAGTCTAGTTAGCGATATACTCGAGACTGAGGCTAGAAGAAGGTTTCTTGAAACATTAACCCTTTATGAAAGGCAAAGTACAAGAGAGGGTCCGGAAGCTCCTGTAGATACTGTTATAGGACTAGGTGTAACAATTTCTGTCAAACCAGATAGTGGTCGTTATAATCTTAGAAACACTGTTGGTATTGAAACTGAGATTTCTTATCACTTAGCTGTTTTATTTGCTAATATTGGAAAGAAAGAATGTGAGAAATGTAAAGTCGAAATGTTAAAGGGAGACCACTGGATCTGTCCCTCTTGCAAATCAAAAGAACCAGTAGCTAAAGTAAGACACTTCTCTCCTGTCAATTATGCAGCTGCTTGCAATAAATGCAATGGAGTTGGTAGTTTAAGAAAACCATGTCCTGAAAAATTAATAATTAAACCTGAGAAACCGATTTGTTCTGGAGGTATGTATTCTCCTGGATTCTTTCCTTGTGGCTATATTTGCAAGGAATTTAATGGTGGATATTACATCATTCAGTCACTTGCTAAAAGATACAATTTTGATCCTAAAACTACACCTTGGAATGAGATGCCAAGTGAAGCACAACAAGCTTTTCTTTTCGGTGATTCAGAACCCCTAGAAGTTCACTCCATTGGTAGAAAAGGGCATAGACGAACTTTCAAAATGAGATTTAGAGGGCTTTATGGTTGGATGGGTGAATGGGATGTAGGTGGAACATATACTGAGACTGAAATATGTCCTGACTGTAAGGGAGGTCGTCTTAAACCACAATATCTAAACGTTAGGATAAATGGCTTCAATATTCATGATTTTAAAGAAATGCCTTTGAAGAAATTAGCTAGTACTTTAGTTAAAGTAAAAATTCCAACAGCAATTCCAAAGATGATAAAAGCTAATCTGGATACTATTCTAAAACGATTAGATTTTTTGAAACAAGTTGGACTAGGTTATATTCATTTGAATAGGATTTATGCAACATTATCAGCTGGTGAAGCACAAAGAGTGAAACTAGCTGGTCTTTTAGTGAGTGGTTTAACATCACTAACTATTCTTCTTGATGAGCCATCACGAGGACTTCATCCTTCAGAAGTAAATTCCTTAATCGAAGCTCTTCAAGAATTGTGTCAGGAAGGTAACACTGTCATAATTGTGGAACATGATCCAATAATTATTCGTAATGCTGATTACTTGTTAGATATGGGTCCTGGACCTGGAATTACTGGAGGGAAAATTGTAGCACAAGGTACATTAAGAGATGTTCTAGAAAAATCCACATTAACAACTCAATGGTTGCAAGGAGATAAAAAATTCAATTATAGAAAGATAAGAAGAAAGCCTCTAAATTGGATGAAAATTCTCGGGGCAGTTGCATATAACCTCAAAGGAGAGGAAGTTAGAATCCCACTTGGTGTTTTAACAGGATTATGTGGTGTATCTGGTTCTGGTAAAAGCACTTTACTAATTGATACACTTGGTCGTAAGTTAGTTCCAAGAAAACAAACAACTTCTGTTGCTTATGAACCAATTGAACCTGGAGAACATAAAGAAATTGTTGATGCGCCCGAAAGAATGATTATATTGGATCAATCAAGACGCGGAATCTATAATCCATTACATTACTTGGGTTTGACAAAACCAATTACAAAGTTGTATGCTGAAAGTGAGGATGCTCAAGTATTAGGTATAAAAGAAAGTCAACTAACTAAAAGGTGTTCTGTTTGTCTAGGACGTGGAAGAATTTATACTAATATGGGCTTCTTGCCTTCAATACGAACTCCTTGCGATACTTGTAAAGGTTCTGGACATATAGCTGAAGTATGGGATATTCGACTTAAAGGATATACACTCCCAGAATTATATCAATTAACAATAAATCAAGTCTATGAGTTATTCAAAGATGAAGAAAAAATTGCTAGAAAATTAAAGATTGCAATAGATGTTGGATTAGGATATCTTGTGTTGCGTCAACCAGGCTATTCATTATCTGGTGGTGAAGCTCAGAGACTAAAAATAGCTTTAGAATTGAGTAAGAAAACAAAACCACAAACAATGTACATTCTTGATGAACCTACTGTAGGTCAGCATTTAGATGACATTAGTCGTTTTGCAAAAATACTACATAAACTCGTAGATGATGGTCATTCTATTATAGTTATCGAACACAGTCCTGAGCTCTTAGCTTCATGTGATTGGTTAATTGAATTAGGACCTGGTGGTGGTCCTGAAGGAGGGAAAGTTGTTGCAAGTGGTACTCCTGAGCAAATTGCTAATGGAAAGACACCAACTGCTCCCTTTATTAAAGAAATATTGGAGTTTTACAAATGACTTGGGTTCCTCTTTTACTTGCAGACCAATCACCAAACCTTAGATATCTAGTAATGAAGAATTTGCTTAATCATACTGAAAACGATTCTGAAGTTAAGGAATTACAAAACATCCGCAAGGAAGATCCCTTTATTGCCAATCTTCTTAAATTGCAATCTAAAGTGGGAATTTGGGAAAAGGGTGATTTTGTTGGTGGTGCTCATAGCACTAAAGTATTCGCAACAGCACAAGCGCTAGTTAGGTTAGGCTATCTTGGTTTTACATCTGATTTTCCAGCAGTGAAGAAAGGAGCTGAATATTTGTTTTCCTTGCAAAGAGATGATGGTTCATGGGCATTACCTAAAATTAGAGAGAAGCAATTAGAGCGTGATGGTTACGAAATTATGACCTTACAAACAGCGATACCTTTGCGAGGTGTAGCCATGTGTGGTTATGCTACAGATTCAAGAGCTGAGAAAGCTTTTGAATGGCTTCTAGTACAACGGATGTCTGATGGTGCTTGGCCAACTGGTATTGTAAAGGGTAATTTTGGTTATGTTGCTGGGTACAGGAAAATTGCCCATTCAAGATGGGGTTGCCGTTCAAACACATCTGGAGCTCTCAGCTGTTTAGCACTTCATCCAAAACATCAAAATTCAGATGAAGCAAGAAAAGCACTAGATCTACTGCTTGGTAGAGGTACCAAAGAACAATATACAATAGGATTTGAGGTTGCCAGAACAATGGGTATAGAACAAGCAACTGGTTTTATTACGTACTTTGCTCGTTACGACTTGTCCTTTATGTTAGATTTATGTTGGAAAGTAGGAGCAACTTTAGAAGATGAAAGAGTATCTGAATTAGTAAAATTCATACTTGAATTACAAGGTAATTATGGATTATGGGAGTATCAACCAAAACCGCAAGCAACTCGTTGGATAACATATGATCTGTTGAATTCGCTATCAAAAATAGATGAGTCTGGTGATTGGATAAGTACTGAACCAAGAACACCATTTCAAGCTTATCCTAAAATTAGAAGCCGGCATTAAACTACAATTTCTTTTTACAATGAAAAGGAGAGGGAAAACTAATTTAAAAACGTATAACATCTAATTACTTGAAATCTTAATTTGTATTTGTCAATCGTGTGCGATTACTAATGAAATTCATAGTATTTTGGGAGTATAATGCTGATGAGATAGTGGTTGTCATTAAGAAATTCCAAAAACTGGAAAATGAAAGAAAAAAATATCCTGAAATTATATCTGGACCTTTCATGTTTAATGGTGAAGCAAAAGGGATAACAGTCTGTAATGCAGAAAGTGATGAACAAATAGTAAACCTGCATTTATATCACCAACCTGAGCTAAGACTCAGTTTTGTACCTATAATGAATCCAGAAACTGCATTGGATTTAATCTCACAAAAGAAATAAAAGAAGAAGCTAATAACAATACAGCAATTTTTTCTTCTTCTACCTTACTCTAACTCTTGCTCCTAGAATAATGTTTTTTAAAGGAAACAATCTTTGTAAAGGTTAGCGTTTTTTAATATTAATGCGGAATAGAGAGTTATAAAACAAGGCGGAATAAGCCATGAGAAAAAATAATCTATTAAGAAGCCGAAAAACTAAAATAATTGCTTTCATATTCATTATTACTTTTCTACTACCGTTTTTAGTTTCAGATCAAGTTAGAATGCTAGCAGGTATATCTGAAGAGGAAAATAATAATGGGTTGTCAATTAATGCCAAGAAACCATTAGACACAGTAAATATTACTGAAATTGGTTATTGGGACGACAATTACGGACAAATAAATGATGTCTCGGTTGTCGGGAACTACGCTTACCTTGCTTTAGGAGCTGAAGGATTGTTAATCTATGATGTAACAAATGCATCTATCCCAGTTATTGAAACTTCTTGGGATGATTACACTTGCAATTACATCTATGCTGCTGGAAACTATATCTATTGTTCAAATAACTCAGCCATTTATGTTTTAGATGCTAGTGATATTAATAATCTTAATTTAGCTACTAATTGGTCAGCATCTCAAGTAAGAGATATCTACGGACAAAGTGATCTTGTCTATTATACAAGAAATGATAGATTTTATATCTACAATATAAGCGATTTACTAAATCCATCATATGTAGACCATTATCAAGACACTGACTATTATGAACTCCAAATAGAAGTCAAAATAGATGAAAGATGGGCTTACGTTCAAACAGATAATGATCAATGTCAGGTGTTTAATGTAACTGATCCTACAAATATCGATTATATGTACTTCATTCAAGTACCAAATATGAATGATTTCTACTATGCCAATAACTACATTTATGTGGCAAATGCTGACAACGTATGGCTTTTCAACTTTACAGATAGACTAGCAGTACCAGTGAATACTGATATTTATGATATTAATAATACAGGTATAAATGACATCCAGGTTGCTGGCAACTATCTTTACATTGAGGAAGGAGATGATATAGTACTAGTTGATATTAGTAATAAAACTAATGTACAATACCACTCGATGTTTGATAATAATTTCTTCATCAATGATATAATAGTAGATGGAGATATTGTTTTTGCTTATGATACCTATACTTTTGAGATTATAGATGCTGCAGATACAATGAACTTAGTAATTCTGTGGTTCGACCAAATTTATGGTCAAACTGTTGGATTCTTTATCGATGGATCTTACGCTTACGTTGCAGATACTTCAAACTTAGAAATTCTAGACATAAGCGATCCTGCTAATCCAGTAAAAATTGGTAAATTCTTCGATGATGGTGGAAATATCATCCAAGTTAATGTTAAGGATGATTATGCTTACATTCTTGAAGCAGGATTTGGTCTAAAAATCCTAGATGTTTCTGATCCTACAAATATAACTGAAATGGGTAATATATCTTTGATTGGATTTGGTATGTGGGATCTCTTTGTAACCGAAGAGTTTGCTTTTGTATCACTTGCTGGTGATGGTTTAGCAATTATTGACATTTACTACCCTGACTATCCTCAATTGACAATGATTTATCACGAAGTTCCAGTAATATTCAGTGCAGCAATGGTTGACACTTATCTTTTACTTGCAGCTTTGGATTACTTCCATGTTATTGACTTAACTAATCCATTCAATCCAGAAGAACTAAGCAACTGGACAAGACCAAATGCTGTATACATGGATATGCATGTTACAGAAGATTATGCTTTCGTAATGTCCTGGGAAGGATTCGATGTCATTGATATAATTGACAAAGAAAATCCTGTTAAAATAGGTCAATACTTTACTTGGAAGGTTCCTATTGATATCTTTGTTGAAGGAAGATTCGTTTATATGTTAGATGCTGCAGAAGGTTTAGATGTTTTTGACTTAACATACATAAATCATCCAAAGTTGATTGGAAACTTTGATGACGGCAATGCTCACTTTGGCATCAGTGTACACAATAGTTACATCTACTTAGCAGAAGGTGTTAATGGAACTCGAATATTGATGACTGATCCAACATTAAGTGCTAAACTACCATTCTTAGGACCATTTGCAATCTTTGCTGGTCTAACAATGCTCTCAGTGCTCATCATCTTTATACGAAAGAAAAAGTGTCGTTAAATAAAATAGAAAATTGGTAAAGATTCTTCTTTTCCTCTCTTATTTTTCTTTTTAGAAATCCAGATTTTACTTGCTCAAAGAATAATTTTTTTTAACGGAAACAAACTTCGTAGAAGTTAGCGTTTTTTAATCGTAATGCGGAATAGGGTATTATGATTTAAGGCGGTAGTTATTATGAATAGGAATAATCTATTGCGAAGCCGAAAAAATAAATTGATAGCTATCATTTTAGTATTTGCTTTTGTTTCTCCCTTTTTTATATCAGACCAAATTAGGTTACTTGCTGGTGCAACAAATGAAGATAGCAAAAATGATTTGGTAGCTAATGCTAAAAAACCGTTAGATTCAGTAAATATAACTGAATTAGGTTTTTGGGATGATAACTACGGAGAAATTAGCGAAGTAGTTTTCGACGGAGATCTTGCTTATTTAGCACTTGGTCTTGATGGATTCCTTGTGTTAAACATTTCAAGTCTTGAAGGTCCAGAAGTTATTACAACCTGGGAAGAAGATGAATGTAATCGAATCTATGCTAGTGGAAATCTGATTTACGTAGCAAATGCAACTGGTTTTAAAATACTAGATGCAACAAATTTCAGCAGTATAAATATGGTTTGTAACTATTCAATTGGCATTACAATTTATGATATATATGGACAAGGTAATTTTGTTTATTATACAGATGATTTAGGATTCCATTGTATCAATGTAACAACTTATCAAAATCCATTGTATAATGGTGGATATTTTAATGGTGGTCTGCGTGAATTCCAAGTTGATAGCGGATACTCTTTTGTTGTTGATTCTGATAGAGTTCGAATTATTAATATTACAGATACTACTGTAGCTCCACAGCAATTGTTTAGTATTCTTCTTGCTAATACAAGAGATGTCTTTTATGCTGACAATTATATCTATTTCAATAGTGAAGACTTCGTTTATGTTTGGAATTGGACAACTAAAACTGGTGTAGGTAGTCAAACTGATCTCTATGCGTTCAATAATACTGGTCCAAACAACATCTTTGTACAAGGTGATTATCTTTACGTAGAAGAAGGCGACCGACTGATCGTTGTAGATGTAAGTAATAAAACCAATGTATTATACTACTCACAATATCTCAATTCACTAAAAATGGACGATTTATTAGTCAATGGCAATGAAGTTTATGTTTATAACATACATTCCATTGAAGCAATCAATGCAACTGACCCAATGAATATGAACAGACTTTGGTTAGATCAAATTGCTGGTTTTTCTTGGGGTTTCTTCATTGATGACGATTATGCTTACATTGCTGATATTTACAATCTTGAAATCGTTGATATCTCTGACCCAGAAAATCCTGTCGAAGTTGGGCAATTCTTTGATAATTTTGATTACCCAATTTATGATGTAGTTGTTAAAGATGACTATGCTTACATCCTAGAAGTTGACATGTTTGTAGCAACTTACTTGAAAATTATAGATGTCTCTGATCCAACGAACCCAATTGAACTAGGTAATGTATCTTACAACGGACCTATAGAAGGTCTTTGTGTTTCAGATGACTATGCCTACGTGGGATTAGGTGTAGATGGTTTTGGTGTAGTTGATATCTTCTATCCAGAATATCCACAATTTGCTTTAGCTTTTGATGAGATACCTGATGTTTGGGATTTAGCTTATGCTGAAAATTATCTCTACCTAGCTGCTGGCGAATACTTCCATGTTGTAGACATGACTAATCCATATAATCCTGAACCATACAGTAATTGGACACGACTTAGTGCTGACTACATTAGCATTCATTTAGAAGAAGAATATGCTTATGTAATTTCTGCTGGTGAAGGATTTGATATCATTGACATAACAACTGATTTGCTTGAACCAGTAAAAGTTGGTCAATTCTTTACTTGGGTTGATCCAGTTGATATTTTTGTAGAAGACTCATACATCTATATGCTAGATAATAGCCAACGTTTTGATGTCTTTGATGCTACTATTATTGGTCATCCAAAGTTAATTGGTAATTATAGCGATGGTAGAGATCATACTTTCATTTGGGCTGATAATGGATACATCTACTTAGGTGCAGATATCAATGGTACAAGAATTCTACAAACTAATCCAACACTCTCGAAAGGATTACCTTCAATTGGTCCATTTGCTATTTTCACTGGTCTTGCAATGCTCTCTGTAATCATTGTCTTCATATGCAAGAAAAAACGTCATTAAAATCAATTGAAATTGGAAAAAACTGTTCTTTTCCCTCTTTCTATTTTTTTCTTTAATTTACATCTTTTATTTGTTTAGTTGAAACTCTTCGAACTGCTGGTTCTTTAATGAATAGAAATCCTAGTGATGATAACATCCTTCCAACAGCAATGATTAGTAAAATAACAAAGATTGTAAACCATTCATCAACTATCATAATATGATCTGCTATTAATCCCATTACTAATGATCCTGCAAATGTTGATAACCCAATAAACAAGTTATGAATGCCTGTATATGTTCCTTTTTCTGCTTCTGGAGCACAATCTAAGATATAGCTGTTCTGACCAACAAAGTAAAATGCATTACACAACCCACTTATTGAACCAGCAATTGCAAGGTGCCACCAAGTAGGTACCCAGTATATAGTAATTGCAAGGTTTAATGGAACATAGAACATACCAATTCTACCAAGAAAGAGGAGTAATCTACGGTTCATTTTATTTATCATTTTTCTAGTTGCCAAAAGTATTATTACTTGAAACAAACAGAATATCGCCCAAATCCAGCTATTTTCCTTATTAGTAGCAAAGTAACCTCTAACAATTGGGAATATTGGCCAACCTACAGACATGAAAAAAGCAACAACACTATTTGCTATTACGAAATTTCTGAATGTTTTATTTTCTATAACAGGTCTTAGAGAAAAGGCTTTTTGTTCTTTTAGCTTTTCTGTTTGTGGTTCTGGCAAAAACAAGCTTGTAATTGCTGCAATAATGAAGAGACTTGCAGTTATCTCGAATATGATAAGAAATTCCTTTGATTCATCTTGTCCAAACTCACCCATGAATCCTACAATTACTAGCCAGATTAAAGTTGCAAATGCACCAATTAATGTTAATAAGCTAATCAATCCTGCACGATTCTTCTTGTTTGTTATATCTCCTTGTAATGCTGTGAATGCTGGATAATAAGTAGCAAATCCCACCGAAAACCCAACTACTCCTATTACCAAAACCCAACCATTTTGGATTAGTGGAAAGAAAGCAAGCGATATACCTGACACTAAAAGCCCTATAAACATCATAACTTTACGACCGAAACTGTCTGAAATCCGTCCAAATGTTGCTTGGAATGCCATTTGAATCAAATTTCTTATGGAGGTTATTAGTGAAAGTGCAGTTGTAGTTGCTCCAATGAATACAGCAAAAAGACCAGTAAATGTTCTAGCAATAAAAGTAGCTGCTTGCCCTAAAGCAGCAATAGAAAACAAAGGAACTTTAAATCCGTTGGAATCCTTAGTTTCCTCTGCATACGGTTGTTGTTCGTTATTTTCTCCTGTTTCAGTCATCTCATTCACAAGATTTGCTAACGCCTAACCATCGACTGAATCTTATTTAAACTTCGCTTTATAGACGAGGTAGAAATTAGTATTCAATTTTCCTTAATGCATCTCTAGCAGGAATTAATATCTCAAAAAGAGTTTTCATTCCCTTAATAGTAATTTTATATCTTCGGAGGGTTGTATCTTCCCATTCAGTTGATGTTTTACTTTCTTCTATAACTTGGATGAAACCTTTCTTCTCCATATCATCCAAAATTTCATTGAGTTTATGATAATCACTTACAGCAGAGCTACGTATAGCATAGAAACTAAGACCTAGTTTATGGTCATCGGATGAACCATCCTCACATTGAGCTAATTTAGATAGAATGGCTATCCATTTATCCAAATCATCGCTTCTGCGTTTCAATTATTCATCAACTCCGAATCATATTTTCAACTGTTCATTGCTAAAATTCTTCATCATTGCTCTTCTTTCATTAATCTATCAAAATTATCCAGAACCTTTTCCATAGCAGTATCATAGCTTTTCGAAATATGCTTCAGTCGAGTATATTTTTGGAGAGATGTTATTACAATATAATTAATCATAAAACCTAACGCAAGGTATAGAGTAATGCTGATACCCATAGATGTGAAATTGCCCAAATAATATTCAATAAACAATTGATTATAAGATCGATATTTACTAAATATCCAAATGAATCTTAAGAAACTGAACAATCCGGATATTAGTACTATTATCACTAAATAAGCAAATAAATCTCTTAGAACTTTTATTGAACTAGAGATTTCATATTGGAACAATCGGAAATTTATACTTCCCTCTTGATCAAGGACTCTTTCATTTTCGAGTTGTAATTTGATTTTTTCTGAACGAGTAATAAACCAAACAATTGCAACATATATTACAAAACCACAAAAAATCGATAATGAGCTTGCTATGATTACTCTATTTGCTAATTCGATATTTGGTTCATAACTCGGACTTATGTTTTCGAAAAATCGCTCTTGAATCCCTGCATAAAGGAAATCTACTGCAAGAATAATTCCCGCTAGTAATATTGTTCCTAAAATTAAAGCAATGATGAATGTTATTTTATCTTTATTTTGAGGATTCATGCCAATAGCTATGTTTGTATTATTTATAAAAAATTGGAAGTATTTGCTAGCTCAATCCTCTTGTTCGCCTGAAGTTAATCCTTCTAGAAGTTCTAATTCACGTAGTGACGTCTTTGCTATAACAATTCTACCATAAGTTGGATACTCGTATATGATACTAATATCTGCTATATCAAATCTGTTAAATAGAATTTCCTTTAGAACATCAGCCATGTACCAACTTGTTTCAATTTTCTTGTCATCCCTCAAAAATACCATTTCTTGCTCTACTTCATATTCTTCAATTAAAATATCAATAAATTCCTCTGCTATAAAATATTCAGGCAGTTCAAACACTGCTTTGACAATCATACCATCTTGGATTTCTTCATATGGTTTTCGTACAATTTTTGCAGTACGAATTAATCTATTTCTAAATTGAACTGCATCTTTTGTTAATGCGCTACAATAGTGAAGTGAAATATTAAAGTCAGTTTCTTCCATTATTTCTAAAGTCAGTTCTTCACTGCCAGCAATTGAGGAAGAATCTTCACTTTTTAATTCTAATCCTTTTTCTTTTAGTTTTTCAAAATTTGCTTCTGTTGCTTCCAGTTCATTCATGTTGCAGAACTTTACTCTCTCAAGGTTTTCAAGAAGTTGAAGGAACTTTATTGTTTCTTTTTTATTTCCTGGAATAACAGGAATTTCTGCCCCTACTAACCATGGATAGAACAAAGCTCTTTCGATTGCTTTTTCTTGTTCTTTGTTTTGAGGATGAAAACGTATCTCATCTAAACCCACATCATATAATTTTTTCAGATTTTCCTCAGATGCATATCTGCCAGGTGTATATAGATGAATATGGAATTTCTCACCAAATTCCTTTTTCATTTTCTGAATGTAGTCAACTGTCAAATCAATGCAGTGTAGCGGATCTCCTCCAGTAATAGCTGCTCCTAAAGCATTCATATTTGTTGTTTCTAACATAACTCCTGAAAAATTAGTAATTGGTCGTTCATTTGCTAATATTATATCTCCACCACGCCTTGCTTTAGATAGAGAGCAATAATAGCAATTTTCATGACATTTTCCTGTTGCGAGAAAGAATAACTCAGCACCTTTTCGACAATTAATGCATCCTGGAGGTAATTGTCCTTTTACAAATGAACCTCCTTCAAGCGCTCTAATTTTCTTTTTCACATTAATCACTTGCGATTTTTCAAGAGTTTTTTACTGATTGGCTCTTCTTCTAATTATTGGGTCTTTGTCTTTTAAACCTTTGAACGCTTCATCTATATTTTCATCTAGTGATAACTCAAAATCTAGATAAACTCCAGTTCTACCTACTTTATCTCGAGTAGTTAAGATTCGTACTCTTTCTCTTACAAGTCCTACACTTACTCCAACTTTCTTTGCAACAATTGATTCAAATCCTGTAACTGGTGATTCTCGATGACCTTCATCTGTTGGCTCAATTAGTAGCAATCGTTTATCTACACCAGGAACACGATTATCTGATTTCAGTTCATCTAAATTCACACTACCTCCGAATTGAATGAACTCAAATTCACGTTCTCTTATTGATGTTAACGGAAATGTTACACAAATTACTTCACTAAGATAAATATGAGCTTTTACCAGATGTTTTGGTGTTGCTTGAACAATTTTCTTACCATAAATTGACAATCCTTCTTGCTGGAGAGCCAATTCTACATTGAATGATGAAAGTTGGTAAGGAATGAATAAATCAATATCACTAGTTTCTGAAACATCTCCTCGAGTAATGGATCCATATAGAATTGCTTGTATGTTATGATGTGCGAGTTTTTCCATAATTCTTAGAGCATCAGCTCTTAGTTTACTAAGTAATTGCCAGTGTTCACTAGAATACTTCACATCTATAATATCTGCAATTCCTTTTGTTTTTACTCCAGAAGGTTTATGTTTCATTATTACACCTTGAACAATTACTAAATACTGTAAAATATCCTTCTTAATTTCTTTTTCGAGAGTTTAAGTATAAACTTATGACAGCTTTTTTAAAATATCTACTATTATCTTCGTCTTACCTAGTAATTCTAAGATTATACTCTGAGGAAATTAGATTTGAACTGGATATATTCACTACTTATACTTGCAGCAGTTTGGTTCATAGTCTATGTTCTAGGTCGTTTATTGAAAGTTGATGAACGTTTTGATTGGACACTTGGTCCTTTATTCTTGTTGATGCGTACAAAACATTTCAATAAGTTCATTACACGAATTGCTAAGAAATACGCTAGATTTTGGCGAACGTTTGGCAATATTTCAATTGTTGTAGGTTTACTCATGACTTTAGCTTCTATTGGAGTTTTAGTCTTCAGTGTAGCAAATTACTTCAAACCAGTTATTCCAGTAGAAGGACCTACTGTAGGATTAATCATTCCTGGTATTACTATTTCATTTAAAACTGCTCTTTATCTAATAATCCCAATAATATTAATTATGATTCCACATGAGTTTGCACATGGCGTTGTAAGTCATGCTGATGGAGTCGAGTTAAAATCTACAGGTCTTGCATTCTTCGCTGTGTTCTTCGGTGCTTTTGTTGAGCCAGACGAAGAAGATATTATTAAATCATCACATAAAACAAGAATGCGAACATATGCATCTGGTATGTTTCCAAATTTAATTCTTGGATTAATAACAATACCTTTGTTGATTTTTTCACCTAATATTCTAGCTCCATTTTATCATCCTCCTGATGGAATTCTTATCCAAGAAGTTGTGGATGATACTCCTGCAGCTCTTAGCGGTCTTAAACGTGGAATGGCAATATTTGATGTTAATGGTACTCATTTAGCAAGCATTAGTGATTTTTCAAACTATATGGATCAGAGAAGTCCAAATGAACTTTTAGTTCTAAATACAACAGAAGGAATTATACAGGTGCGTTTAGGTGTGAGTCCACAAAATGATTCTCAAGGGTATTTGGGTGTTTATACTACTGCATATCAAGAACCAAAATTTTCCTTTGCAGCGAAATTTTTCCCTTACTTCTTTAATCAAGAATTGATGTGGACTACTGTAGTGGCTTTTGGATCAGTTTTGTTTAATGCTTTACCCATACCATTTCTATTAGATGGTGATAAATTACTTACATCCTTTTTATTACAATATATGAAAAATGAAAAAGCAGCATTAATAATCCTTGATGTTTTCAGATTCCTTGCGCTAGCTTTATTCTTAGCTGTTCTGATAATTCCAATTGCAAGGTATGGTTTTGTTCCTTTCGGATAATTATTAAAGAAATTTAACTTAAACTAAATTTGGAGTCCAAAATCTATGAGCAATCAACCTCCAATATGTTATGCATGCGATAAAAAACCAGCAGTAACATATCGCAGAATTGATGGAAGATACCTATGCAAGGACTGCTTCTCAAAATGGGTGATTGCTACTGTCAAAAAAACGATTGGACAAAAGAAATTTTTCAAAAGAAATGATCGAATCATTGTTGGATTATCTGGTGGTAAAGATAGCACTATTTTACTAGATGTTCTATCTAAAATTGAACACAAGTTCCCTTCTGAATTGATTGCTGTCTGTATAGATGAAGGTATATCCAATTATCGCGAAGACGGTTTACCTATAGCTGAAATGAATGCAAAAAGGCTTGATATTGAATTTCATCTATTTTCATTCAAGGATTTGTTTGGTTATTCATTAGATGATATCGTTACTCGTTCTAGAGAATTACAAGCAAAACTACCTTCAACACGACAAACAAAATTGATCCAACATCGACCATGTTCATTTTGTGGAGTTTTTCGTAGAAAAGCATTAAATATTGCTGCAAGGAAATTAGATGGTGATAAAGTAGCTACAGGTCATAATCTGAATGATGTCTCACAAACAATTATGTTAAATCTGTTACGTGGAGATGCAAATAAACTCTTGAGAGGAGATCTTAAACCCGAAAAGGTTCATGAATTATTTGTACCTAGAGTGAAACCATTGCAAAATGTTGCTGAACGTGATGTTGTTTTATATGCTTTCTACAATGAGATAACTTATCACACAACTGAATGTCCTTATGCAGTAGAAGCAATGCGTCTGGATGTTAGAAATTTTGTCACTGAAATTGAAGCGAAATACCCAGGTACTTTGAACTCAATTAGAAATAGCATGGAAACTATTAGTAAAAAATGTTCAGAAGAATTATTGACTACTAAAAACAATGACAACGAAAAGGAAACCATTCAACTATGTAAGATATGCTCTGAACCATCAAGCAGTAAAATTTGCAAAGGTTGTCAGATGTTGGAAACGCTCTTCAAAAAATGCAAGTAAATGATTGAATAAATCATTCACTTATCATAGTTCTTAATACTTTATGTAATATGCCACTGTTTTTGTAATATTCGACCTCTACTTATGAATCTAATCTTGCAAGTACTTTGAACTTCTTTTCAGAGCCTTGTTTGTCTTTTACAATAACTGTTAATTCCTTGTCTGTGGAAATATCATCAATTCCCAGAATATCAAAAGTCTCTTCACCAATATTTTAGCAAATGAAGGAAAACTCTGTTTGAACTTATGCCAATAACAATGAATATATTCTTGTTAATTAAATCGATGGTTTAAAACTTATCGTGTAAATATCTAGGAAGAATCTCCCATGAGTCTTTATTTAAAAAATCCTTGCAAACGGAATGATTTTTAAAGCTAAACGTTCACAAAAAACTTGGCAAGTCTAGGCGGGGTGCTAGGGCTACTCTGTAACGGTAAATGCTCTATAGCCGGTCAAAGACCCATTTGAGGTGATGAGATTAATTCAAGCGCCCAATGGAAGCCGTCGAAACGACGTCCTAGAAGATGTTTAATCATGGAAACCCTCGCCGGAGGGCAGGGTAAGAAAGTGTAGAGATCAAATCGGTTAGGCACGGAAGTGAGCGTCCGTCCGTCTCGTTAAGCATGCCTCTGGGGGTGCGGCGTGGAGGTAACTGCTGGTAGCGGGGCTTTAGTTTAGTCAACGAGCTTGGGGACTTGCCACTTATTTTTACATTAAAAAAGAGAATAAATACAGTTAACTTGTATTCATTCCAATAACTTCTATTGAGTCTTGATTAAAAGTAACAGCAATTTGAACAAAAATCTTCTTTCCACTTGCGGTTTCTGCGCCTATAATTGTTATTCCTG
This sequence comes from Candidatus Heimdallarchaeota archaeon, assembly GCA_019058275.1. Taxonomy (GTDB): domain Archaea; phylum Asgardarchaeota; class Heimdallarchaeia; order JABLTI01; family JABLTI01; genus JABLTI01. Next base: position 6,718 of record JAHLVW010000079.1, on the reverse strand, counting down.
TCATAGTTGAAAGAATGAAATTAATCATTTCTTTTGCGCTTGGAAACTTTTGCTCGATAAGGTCATATTTTTTCTTATATTCACTGAAGACAGTATATTCCCACATTTTCTTAATAGTTACTTCATTGTCTATTTTCAATACTTTTCTGTTTTGAGGAATTCTTTGAAAAACCTCATAATCATCTGTCAATTCATCAGGAAGTTTATCAACAAAAAATGCTCTAACTAAATTCGTTTTTGCAGAAATTGCTGCTTCAATTTGTAGAGATAGGAACGGATCTTCATCCTTCATAAAAATAACTTGGAATGCAAGATCTTGAGCGTTCATTAACTTCTCAGCTAGTAAATATCTTGCAATACTTTTAGCAATAATTTTTGGTGCCGTTTTTCTTTCTTCTCCTTCCTCACGCAAGCATTTGGTACCTATTTCCTCATATATTTTGGCTGCTTCAACATTTTTACCTTCTGCTTCTAGTTTTTGTGCTTTATCCAAATCAGCTTGATACTTCATAATCTCTAAACACCTTTACTTATCTTATAACAGAAATTCTTTCTTATTATTTAACACTCTATGAGTGTTCTTTAATAATAATTTGTTGTTTTTAACAAAAATAAGTTGGAAATTAAAAAATAGATAAAAAATAAAAGAAATGAAACTAAAAACTCTAAGGTTATTAGCTTCTTCTTCTTCTTCTCCTGGATCGTCCACCAGTAAGAATCTTTTGTTCGTATCGCTCGGTCCATTTGAGTTTTCTTGGGTTTCTCTTGAAATCCATCATTGAAACTCGACACTTACGAGAACAGAACCACAAAATAGATCCATCATTTTTTACAAACATGGTACCAGTTCCTGGTTCTATAAGGGATGCACAAAAAGCACAAGTTTGTTCTTTCATTTCAATTTCTCCTTGTACTTGTTAAGTTATCTTCTTCCTCTCATTCGTCGAGCTTCTCGCTCAGTTTCACGAAGGATTAAAATATCGCCAACTCTAATGGGCCCTTTAACATTACGAGTGATAATTCTCATTCTGTCTGGTCCTTCTAAAACGCGTACTTTGCACTGAAGAACTTCACCGGTTACTCCTGTACGAGCTACGACTTGAACAATTTCAGCGGGATAGGATCTGTCTTTAGATTCACTACCCGAATCTCTAGGTGCTCTTCTGCTCATTTCTTAACCTTCTTATTTAGTGATAATTATTTCTTCAATGCTGCAAGTTTCTTCACAAGGGCATCTAAAGCATCCTTTGCATTGCCTGGATTAGTGATACCTGCACTTGCAGAAGGACGATCTAAACCTATTGCTTTACCAAGATCTTTTCTTGATCCACAAACAATGTAAGGGATATTCTTCTCTTCACAGAGAAGTGGTAAATGCATTACAATTTCTTGAGGCTGAACATCATCAGCAATAAGAACAAGCTTAGCTGTGTTTCTTTCAATTGCTTTTGTTGTTTCATTTGTACCTTTTTTGGTTTTGCCAGTGTCTCTGGCTTTCTCAAGAACCTTTAAGGCTTCTAGTTTCAATTCTGCTGGTACATCTACATTAACGTAAAATGGTTTGCTCATTTGTTATTATTCCTCCTCGAGCTTCCTCATCGCCAATCAACATTGATAATTTAATTGGCTGGTCATCGCTTGAGGTAAATACCTTATCTTCGCAAAAATAAGAACAGTATTTTAAATTTTTCCTTAAGGAGGACTATTTTCCTTTTTGTTTCTTACGAATAACAATTATCTCATCAAGAAATGCTTTAAATTCAAGATTGATGTTGTCTGAAAATTGCTTTAAAGCATTTGCAACTAGTTTAGAGAGTTCTTCATCTTTATCCTTTCTTTTACTTTCTTCATGCTCCAAGATTTTTAATAGTGAGTCTCCAATTCGAAAAATTATTGTTCTGTTTTTGAATGGTGTTTTTCTTAGTGAACTAACTACAATCTTCTGAAAAGCTTTGTTTGAAGATATTTCAAGTAAATCAAGAATCAATTGTAAACCTGCAAGATGCCCGGTATTAACTAGCTCTTTTATTGCTCTTCCACGTAGTTTTCCATCTGTATCAGGATTATTAATCGCTTTTATGAGATATTCAACACTTTTTGAATCACCAATTTTACCTAGTAGTTCAATTGCTTTAGCTCTCATTTCAAAAAATTCTTCATGATCATCAATCGTACTTGCTAAAATCGAAGGTAAATCGCTTCCACCAATAAGCAATAGTGATTTACTTGCTTGGTGTGTTATGGTAGCATCTTTTTCAATTAATGCTTGTCTTAATGTAGCAATAAGTGCCCAAGTTGCTCTTGGATCACCCAACCTTCCAAGAAGATTTGCTGCAAATCTTCGTATTTCTTTATGTTTGTCATTCTGCAATGCTTTTATCAAAGGATCTACTGCTTTCTCTCTCCCTAATCTAAATAATTTACTAGCAGATCCAAAACGCTTATTCCAATCTGGATCATTTTCGAGTGTCTGAATTAGTGGTTCCAAATCTTCTTTTATTGGAGAGTCATCCTCTGGAAATATACTCATCATTTTAACCTCGAATATTTTATTCTTGTAAATTGAAACCTCTTGCTGTTAACCATTGAGCAATTTTACCAACAAAAGCTAAAGGCACCTGTTTTAATTCATCTAGATTTTTAGCTCCGACTAGAAACATTGTTGTTTTCAATTCTTGTATAAACTGTTCTATGTAATTAACTAATTGTTTTTCTGTTGAGGTATAGCTTAATCGAACTATTGGTAGAGCTATGCCTACTAACTTTGCTCCAATTGCTAATGCTTTTGCAGCTTGCAAACCGTTACGTATTCCACCAGATGAAATGATTTCGATTTTATCTTTCAGTAGACTAACTTCTAATGTACTGTAAGCAGTAGGTATTCCCCAATTACCAAATAACTCTCCTACTCGACTATTCACATCATAACCTTGTTGATTTGCACGTATGGCTTCAACCTTTGACCAACTTGTCCCCCCTGCTCCGGCGATGTCAATAGCTGCAACATTAGCTCTTACTAGCTTATTTGCTTCTTCAAGAGCAATTCCTGAACCGATTTCCTTTACTATTACGGGTTGTTTGAGTTCTTTGCTCATTTTAGCAATTTTAGGAATCAAGTTGCGGAAATTTGTTTCTCCCTCTGGTTGGATAATTTCTTGCAATGGATTTAGGTGAAGAACAAGAGCGTTTGCAGAAATCATCTCTATAGCATTGTTTACTTCTTCTAAACCATAATCATTATTGAGTTGAATTGCACCAAGGTTTGCTGCTACAAAAGCCGTTGGGGCGTTCTCTCGGACAACCTTGAAAGTACTTTCTAGAGAGCTATCTTCTAGAGCTGCTCGTTGACTGCCGACCCCAATTCCAATTGAGTATTCTTCTGCTATTTTTCCAAGCATTTTATTGATTTTCTTTCCCTCTTTTGCACCACCAGTTATTGGTGAAATGAAAATTGGAAAGTTAAATTTGTGTTTCAAGAACTGAGTATCTAATGTTATTTCATCGAAATTTATTTCTGGAGCAGCTTTATGAACGAATAGAATGTCTTCAAATCCAGTACTTTTAGACATTTCAACATCATAGTTATCATCACAACAAATTTCGAGATGGTCAATTTTTCTATTTGTAGTTGTTTTGGAAGGTTTTTCCTCTTTCACTTTAGAATCACCAACAGTAGACCCACTATTATTCATATACAAGGCACCAAGATAATACTTGTAATGTAAGCTGAATTACTCTTTAATGATTTTTAAATTATTATCCTATAATTTAATTGTAAGAATCAGAAACTTTTCTACTATCAAATGAAATCATATTCTCAGGTAGAATCAATCATATCATTTTCATCTTTGAAACCTAGTTTTTTGGCAATTCTAAATAAGGCTTCAGAAGCTGTAGCTCGTGTTAATTTAAATTCATCATCTTCAAGTGCAGCAGTTAATATTTCAACAGATTTCAAATCAGGAATTGTTGAAATCACTTCTGTTATACGACTTTTAACTTCATCAGAAGTTTCGCTTTGAAAAATTAATAACAGATTATTTAAAATTGTTGGATCTGTATTTGTAAGCAAAGATGTAGCAGCTTGAACTCGAACTTCTTGAGACGGATCTTCCTTTAGGTGTTTCAAAATATACTGGGTAAATTCCTTGGATTTCATTTTACCAAATGCTTCGATAATGGCTTCTCTAACCCAAATTGATTCTTCTCGCTCTAAAATTGGGATCATAAGTTTTGCAGCTGAGATATTTTCTAAATTACCAATTGAATAAGCTATAGCAATCCTAACTATTGGAGAAATTTCTTCTTCAAAAAGAACGCCTAGTTCTTTCGCAATTTTTTTGTTTTCATAAAATTTACCTAAAGAACGTGCAGAAGCAGCTCGTACATCTTCAGATTGATCTTTCAAAAGAGCTTTTAGCAAAGCATCAATTGCTTTCTCCTCACCTGTATCACCAAGGGTTTTTGCTGCTTCCTCTCGAGTGGCTACATCCCAATCTTCAAGTTCTTCAATCAATTCTTTGATATTCTTCTTACTTTGCCCCAAAGCACTTACCTCAAATATCTTTCATCAGAAATCCTTCAAATAGCTTTCCTTTTAAGCAATTAAGAGGTAATTTTTTCTATTATTATCACAGAGTAATCATAATTTACTTTTATTATTTTTATTTCTTAATAAATGGAGTTATTTTCAAGATGATATACGAATATCCACAGGATAAAAGAGATGAACTTCTCCCCTTATTCAAGGAACATAAGTATTTGGAAGCAATTGCTTTGGGATTGCTTGTAAGTGATTTAGGAAAAGTATTTGTTGATGATTTAAATAATCCTAAAAATGCGATGTTAATGTTTGGAGAAAGACCAACATAAATGTTTTTGGTGGTTTAGGTGAAGGAGAAACTGCTAAGAAACTACTATCAAAAATACCAAATAAATCAGGTTTTATCTGTCCAAATGATAAATGGAAAGCATTAGTTAATGAGCAATTTGGAGATAAATTAAAATCAAAACCAAGAACTAAATTCTCTTCAACTAATTTAGATATCGAACATATCAGAAAGCTGAAAAGAAATATTCCTGATAGTTATGAAATAGTAAAAATCAATGATGAAATAATTGAAAAGTTTGAAGAAAAAACAAAGAAGAAAATTATTCGTTATGTTGGTTCACTGGAATATTTCAAAAAACATGGGTTTGGCTATTGTGCTATAAGTGATGGTAAGATAATTGCAGATGTAACAAATGGTGGTCTTCTTTATGAAAATGCCTTTGAATTAGATGTTGAAATTCATCCAGATCATCGTAGAAAAGGATTAGCAACAGTGATGTGTGCTCATCTAATTGAATATAGTTTAGAAAATGATTATGATCCTAGATGGGATGCAGCAAATAAACCCTCAGTAGGTTTAGCTCTAAAATTAGGGTATACCGATCCAGAAGAACATGAATTAATGATCTATTGGGAAGATTAGAATGAAAGACTGATGAATTAAGGAAGGTAGTTCAGAATAATCAGTGTAATTATACCAGCCAAACTTAACAATGAAAATACAAGCGAAATTATCGTTACTAAACTAAAAATGCGTGAATTCTTCTTTAGCTTTAATGAATCATCTTTCAATTGCTTTTCTAAAGTGTTATGTTTAGATTCAATATCTTTCCTTGTTTGAGCAATTGCTTTCTTAATCAATGTAGATTCATTATCAAATGCCTTTTTGGCTACCAATTTGTCTTCAGCTATAACTTCAATAAAATCCTTTACATTCATTGACATATGCTGAACAGTACTTGTAACAATATTTTCTACACTCTCCTCAGCTTGTACAAAATCAGTTAGCAAATCAAGAAGTTCATTAGGATCTGTAATCACACCGAAACTTACTTCATTATACTTATTTTCTTTACCAACACGATAGAAATGAGCTTTGAAATCTTTTTGATTTCTTGATTGAGCAAAAAGGTTACCATCATTAACCATAGCAACAGCTTCTGGAAGCAACGCTTGATAAACCTTCTGAGTAGCTATGTCAGTTCCAGAAAGAAAACAACCCATACCTGGATGGGTGTGAAACCAACCAAGAATAGTCTCACTGCTACCTTTCTTCTCTAATTCCTTAATTATTTTAAATTGAATCATATTATCAAAAGATACAAATGTGGGATTTGATTGTGCAGTAGCAAAAATAGCATCAGTGATAGTTACTTTATTCTCAGAAACCAAACCGATAAGATAACCACCTATTTCTCTTTCTGTATTTGAAGAACTCCAATCAATGATTTTAGCAAAAGTTAGTGGAGAAATTTCTATGTTAACTTTTGGCACACTTATAACCCGATTTATTAGAAATTGTGTGAAATAAAAAATATTTTGGTAATTAATATGTAATGATTAAATATTGTATTTCAATAGCTTTCTTAAAATGGAAAAGGTATTCTCATTTCTTAGTTATTATATTCATTGAGAAAAAAATTAGGTGATTAAATCATGAGGAAAGAAAAAAGAGGATAAGGAAACTGAGGAAGAAGAGGAACTGATCGAAGGGTTTTTTTTAACGATAGTAATCCGGCACATGGAGATGAATAGTTCTTTTCTATCACAAAAATCTTCAGTATAATCTTTTTCAAACTATTTTTTGAAAAAACGAATTTGATATGAAAGAGAGAGTAGAAATAACTTTTTCAAAAATATTTCTCTCTTATGTTTCAAAAGTGACTT
>JAHLVW010000078.1 GCA_019058275.1 Candidatus Heimdallarchaeota archaeon | reverse complement strand
GCTCAAACCAGCCCCGTGCCCTACATGGACTCGGGAATCCCCCACTCAACTGTTCTTAGTGGGGGCTCAGAGATGAACTGTACCAACCAATTGGTTACGATGACTGGGTGTGGATAAATATTTTAATCTTGATTGGAATAATTGTCCATGAAAAAAGGAACGGTTAAAAACGAGTAACTACTCACCAACTATCACTTTTGCAAGGATTGAAACAAAAGTCTATGCTACTTATGATGATCATGGAATACACAAAAGATTAGGATTACCAAACATTAAAACTCAATTTGCTTTAACCTTTATTCTCATTAAAAAATGACTAAATACTAAGCTTTAAAACGTACATAGCGAAAGATAACGCACAAACTGAAAAGTGATAGGAAACATGACACAAACCATCTGTCCATATTGTAATGAAGAGTTAGGATTTGAAGATATCTGTTGGAATTCTTTGAAGAAATATGAAAAGGAAACAAATAAGGTTATTTATTACTGTCCAAAGTGTCGGAAAATTTTGGGTTTCTCAAACAAGTGACAACTTTGTTGGTAATTAAAGCTATGAAAGTGAACCAACAACGTTTTGTATATTGACTGTAAAAGAGGACTATATGGAGTAGAGAGATAAGTTAAGATGAGGTGCATCCAAAGTAGTTTGGGATTATCTCCTCGTTGTTATAGAGAACAATAATAACTTGTAATCAATTACTATAAAATGAAATCAAATTTCTTTGTTAGTCGTTCAGCTTCTCCTATTGTTTTGTTCCTAAAAACAAATGAGTAAACCATATTGCATCATATTCCTCCCGTTCACCTCTCTGAACCATGTCCTGTAATAACTGAAGATCCTTCTTTGGTACACCGAGATAACCTAAAGCGAAACTATGCGAATAAAAACGTTCGATATCTTTCATATCCTCGAGTGAAGCAGTAAGCATTGTCAAAGCTTTCTTATGGAAACATTTCATAAAGGAACTAAATGAAACAGTTATCCATCTTAGAACCTCAGCATCATCTTCTGTTTGCAAGACCTGTATGATTACTTTAAGAGTTCGGGCAGGAATATTTTTTGACCATCCCAAATAAAAAGCCGCTTGCTGACGCAATGAGAGAGGTTCGTTTCGTTTAAGAATGTCAATCAAAGTATCTATAATAGTGAAATGAAGTTCTTGATCAATCAGATTCAATAGTAATAGTTCATTTAATACCTCGAGAGCCTGATTTCTTACTATAACACTCCCTGAGTCTTTTATAATTGTCAGTAGAGAAGTGGCAAGATCTTCACCAGCAACCTCACGTAAACTGGAAAACAAGTCTTGGATGAGGATCTCATTCTCAGAATTTGAAAGCAGCACTATGAGATTTCTTTTCGCTTCTTCTCTTTCATTCATCTTTGATTCACCAATCTTTTTCAGTGAATAATAAACTTATACAGAATTCATCATTAGAGTAAATGGGGAATAGAATGAGGATACGCTTTTTAGGATTAAGCGCCAAAACTTTCCCTGACAACCCATTGAACAATGTCAAGCTCCAAAGCTCCTTCTTGATTCAAAGTATTAACTACCGATAAAATACTCTGACCAGTAATGCGAATGGAATTATAATCACAACTCTTTTCAGCATCAATGATGCAAAGGTAGCCTTCTTTTGCGAAGACAAACAAATCAGAATTATGACGTTCATAGTATTGCATAGTAGATTGATGTTGGGGAACTAACTCACGATTGAATGATATCTTTAATTTCTCATGTGAATCTATAAGAGCCATTTTCCAATTTCCTTTTCTTAGTTATTAGCTGAATTACTCAATAACTGTTGAGAGACAGCAAATTAACTACAATTATATTTGTCGAAAAGTGGTAATTTAAGTTTCTAAAGAGGTAGATGTGTCGACGAAAAAGAAAAAAATGGATTTTTCCTGATTCTAAGAGAAATTTTTGATGTTTTTGTCGGAATGAGAGATTGAAGCTTAATTTCCTCATCAGAAATCCACAAAAAAAAACGGAGAAATTTACTACAACTTATTGGTATCAAAAGAAAAAAAGTGAGATAATAAACTAAATGAATAAACAATCAGAGAGAAAAGACGGATTAGAAGAAAAAACAACCTTACCACTCATTTAATAAATATGTAAGAAATCAGAGTTTGGTTGAAATTCAAGTTTTGTTGTAGAAAAAATATCTTGGTAGGAGATAGAAAAACCAATGAATCCAACTCGCGTTATTATTATGGGTGCAGCGGGCAGAGACTTTCATAATTTTAACACTTATTTTAGGGATAATGAGAATTATGAAGTTGTAGCCTTTACAGCAACCCAAATACCAGATATCGAGGATCGAACATATCCTAAAGAATTAGCAAGTAAGTTATATCCAAAGGGTATACCAATTTATGATGAAGTGAAATTAGCTGAAGTAATTGAAAAGACAAAAGCTGATGTTTGTGTTCTTTCTTATAGTGATTTGCCTTATGATTATGTCATGCATTTAGCTTCCAAGGTAATGGCTTTAGGACCAAACTTCTGGATGCTAGGTAAGAAAAAGACTTCTGTAAAATCAACTAAACCAGTTATCTCAGTTTGTGCTGTAAGAACCGGTTGTGGTAAAAGCCAAACTACTCGAAAGCTCGCTGTATCCCTCTCAAAGATGGGATTAAAGGTTGTAGCTATAAGACATCCAATGCCTTATGACCCTGACCTTAATTCCCAAGCTTGTCAAAGATATGGTAGCTTAGAAGATCTTGACAAATACAGATGTACAATTGAAGAACGAGAAGAGTATGAACCTTTAATCACAAATGGAATTATTCTTTACGCTGGAATTGATTACGAAAGAATTCTTCGTGAAGCAGAAAAAGAAGCAGATATAATCATTTGGGACGGCGGAAATAACGACTTTCCATTCTACAAATCCGATTTAGAAATCGTAATAACTGATCCACACAGACCAGGGCACGAAGTAAGCTACTATCCTGGAGAAGTTAACTTAAGATCAGCTGATGTAGTTATCATAAACAAAATGGAAACAGCTGATAGGGAAAACATTGCTATCGTTAGAAAGAATATTGCTAAATTTAATCCGAAAGCTGTAGTAATAGATGGTGCTTCACCTTTAACTGTTGATGGTTATGAAAAGATAAAAGGTAAACGTGTTCTTGTTGTAGAGGATGGTCCAACGCTAACCCACGGTAATATGGAATTTGGTGCTGGAGCAATTGCTGCTTGGAAATTTGGTGCAAAGGAACTTATTGATCCAAGACCAAAAGCAGTAGGTTCTATTAAAGATACTTTTGAAAAATTTAGTCATTTAGGAATCATACTTCCTGCTATGGGTTATGGTCAAAAACAAATTAATGAACTTGAAAAGACTATCAATGCTATTGATTGTGATTTAGTTTTAATTGGTACACCAATTGATCTAACACGTATCGTCAATATCAAACATGAAACTATTAGAGTGAAATACGATTTACAAGAAATCGGTCGTCCAGATCTCATGGATGTTATCAAACCACTCTTGAAAGAGAAAGGTTTACTAAAATAATCTTTTTTTTAGAGATGGTTAAGAACTCTCTTACCATCATTTTTTCTTATTTTTACAAGTCTTCTCAAATGTTTCTCTTAGATGAGCTATTTGAACTTCTATATCCTCTTGTGGTTTTCCGCCTTTGATGGTCAAAATTGTTCCGTCTTTGATTGCCAAGAGAATAGAAACCATTCGAAGGTCGCCAAGACCTTTCATAGTTGAAAATCCTTTATCAGCTATTTCAATGCAAAGCTTCTTGGACACTTTGCATTCTTTAGGACAATTAATGCAATCACTTTTTTCAGCATAAACGATGTTCTTTTGTAGATTTATTCGGAATAGAATATCATCTAGTTTTGCTAAAACTTCATGATTATCTGTAACTTCAAACCCTTGTTGTCTTGCAATATTCTCAACTGTTGATAGATCAAAACCAACAGGAACATAACCTACATCTTGAGGCATATTAACAACAATGTCCTCAACAACATCTTTGAAGATAGCTGCTAAATCATTTGGTTCAGACCAATTGTGAAATGAAAAGTTCTCGAGATTATTATCAGCAAAAAGCTTTCTGAATTTTGTTTTCAATCGAGAATGCGTTTTCTTATCTCCATTTATGGGGCATAAAATCATAATCTCATATAAAGCATTGATTTTATCCTTAACAAGTTGTAAGGCATCTGATACGAAGGTTACACTATTTTTTGAACCACACATAAAAATGTATTTTCTAGCACCAACATAGTAAAATGGTATGACTAAACGATTAAGAGGACTACCAGTAATAGTGGTAACCCATATTTGGAGATCAACTTCTCCTCGAGAGGATTCGGTTCGGAAAACAACTGGATCAACACCAATCATGTTTAAAAGATTGCCTTTGTGATGTGCAGAAATCTCTCGAATGCTTTCATGAAACTTATCCTTAGTAATGATTGGTTCAAGAGTGAGGATTACTTTTGCTAGGAATCTTACCATGAAAGTCATCTCCTAAATTGCAAGCTGTTGTTTGCTATCAAAAACATTAGTATTTAACTAATAATAGTTTTACAATCTCAAATTCTCTGTAATAGTATTTTTTAATTTCCCTTGGTACATAGACCTATGAGTAATGATTTTCCCTTTTTGTCTGTAAAAATCATCTAAAATATACAATTCAAGTTATAGTACATTATTAGTTAATACTTTAAGATATTACGTTTTAAATTCTAATACTATATAATTTGTTTAAAGCTGAAGATTGCAAGAAAGTATTTTAATCTCATAAATGAACAAAAACCACGTTAGTTATACTTAATAAGTGAAGTGAACAAAATGCCCAGAAGACCTGATGCTGAGTTGGTTAAAACCTCGAAATTCCGTGAGTTAGAATTTCATATCATGCATAAGAGAAATGAGAGTGCAATTTATTACGATACACAAATAGACCTAACTCATACCTATGAATTTTTAGAAGAATATAATAAAGGTCGGGAAGAGAAGGATAAATTAACATTATTCCAGATTTATTTGGCAGCTGCTACAAGAACAGTAACTCTACGCCCAAAAGTCAACCGATATGTATCTGGTCGTCGATTATAGCAAAGAAATCAGATTATTTTTTCCTTTGTAGTTAAGAATGAAAAAACTGAGGAGGGAGAGGAAGTGAATGCTATGATTGAATTCGATCCATTTGATACTTTGGAAACTGTTCAAAAAAGGGTTTATGAACACATATATGAAGCTCGTCATGGTGAAAATAAAAATGAAAAAGACATCAAATTTTTTGGTGCTTTACCTCGATGGCTCATAAGATTCATTTTCTGGTTTGTGCGATGGATGGATGAACATAATCGTCCTATCTATTCCATAACAAAAGATATGCCACTATGGTGTACAGCATTTATTGCTCATTTAGGATCAATAGGGATAGATGCAGTGTATCATCATCTATTCGATTTAGGAACTGCAGGATTACTCGTAACAATTGGAAAAATGCACGATGCTCCTGTAGTCAATAAAGAAAGTAAAAAAATAGAAATTCGAAAGGTGATGGAATTGCGATTCAGTATTGATGATCGAATGGCTCCAGGAAGCTACACTGGACCAACAATACATTTACTAAAGGAACTTATTGAAAATCCTGAACCGCTACTAAAACCACCAGAGTTGTCAGATGAACAACTAGATAAATTGATGTTGAAGAAATACAAGAACGTTTGGAACGAGAGAAAAAACGTAAAAAAGCAAAAGAAGAAATAAATGCTGATTTGTAAAGAAAATTAATCGCAGAAGCTAAATGATTTGAATACTAAGATATAACCTTTATTTTACCAAAACCTCTTTGTTTACACTTTCCCCCAAGTAAAAGTATAAGAAACAGCTTTTGTCGTTCCAGAAGCTTCAGCAAATTTAGCTGATTTTACCATTTGATTTATCTGAGCTTGCTTCTGTTTAACAAAAAGATCAAATTCAGCCTTATCAACATTCAACCACAGTTTCTTTTTATCATGTTTTAAAACATCATTCTGTGAAAAAACTATTGTAATTGTTCTACTAAACAGGCTTCTTTTTGCAACAGTTATTTGGTCAGTAGTAGCATGTATGCTAACTATCTTCCTGATTTTTTTCCCATTCTTATCACAAGCAGTTTGTACAAACAAGTTTGAATAACTCAAAAATAATATCTCCCACATTAGTGTTTCTTATAGTTATATTAGTTAATAGATATTTAAAAGATAGCTAAATGAGAAATGGTGGATGTGGGAGATTAAAATCGTCAATCTTCCAATTCGCAGGTTGCTTTACCACAAAAGATTTGGCATTAATGTTTTTTGCTGATGGGGTTGATTTTTAGAAAAATCTTATATTTATTAACTATAGTGAAAAACTATGTCTTTAACATTATATGCCACGTTTCCATCTACATTTGATTATTTTACTATTGTCTGGAAAGAAGTTGATTCAAATGTACAAATACAGCGTTTATTCCTTAGTGAGCATAAATTAAAGTCTGAAGCTAAAGCGTGGGAATCTTTCGATCAAATGAAACCAAAATCATCTCTAGTGATTAACAATCTTGGTAAAAAAATCCAGCAATTTCTTAATGGAGAAGATATAAAATTTGATCTAAAATTACTAGATTTTAGTAGATGTTCTGAAATACAAAAGAGAGTACTTTTAGCTGAGTACAATATTCCAAGAGGGTGGATTAGCACCTATAAACGAATTGCAAATCAGATAGGAATAATCAATGGAGCGAGAGTAGTTGGAAACTCATTAGCTAAGAACCCATTCCCCATCTTCAATCCTTGTCACAGGGCAATTAGAACCAATGGTGAACTTGGTGGATTTCAAGGCGGTCTTACTATGAAACGTGCACTATTGGAGTTAGAAGGAATAAAATTTTCAGATAATGGAAAAGTTGTAACTGATAATATATACTATTAACATAATTAAAGAATAGAAATGAATGCGGATGCGGGGTAATTTGAATCGTCCATTTCCATAAAAATTAAAACGCTTTGAAAGTAGAAAAACACTAGGGATTTTATGAGTTCTGAAGAGGATAGAATTTCCGAATTAATTAAAGCTTTAGAAGATGAAAAAGCAAGAGAGAGTGTAATATGGGCTTTGGGAAAAATAAGCAAACCTGCATTGCCTGCTCTTGAGTCTACATTGAATACCACAGATGATTTCAATCAAAAATGTTTTATAATAAGAGCGCTAGGAATGATAGGAAGTAAAAGTGTACCAAAATTAGTAAAAGCCTTACAAAAAGAAAGAAATATTTGGGTTCGTACAGCAATAATTGGAACATTTGGTAGGATGGGAAAACAAGCAGAAGAGGTTATTCCATTTTTACTGAATGAATTAAAAAATAACGAGCGTATATCGTTAACAAAACAATTCAGACTTTAGATTTGATTTTGCAAGAAACAGACGAAATCCCAATTGTTTTTTTGAATTTTCTAATAGCTATGTAATATGATGAAATTTATAGAACGTTATACAAGAATTTATTGAATATTTTAACAACAAATCATTTAATTCAAGTTATCAAATTAAAGGAAATAAAGAAATTAAATATGTTTTATCGATTATTACAAGCAAGAAGCAATAAAGAATACATTCAAGCGATATTAGAACTACTCGAGGAGGAAGATATCGAAATTCGCCTAAGGGGTATCAAAGCATTAAGAAGAATGAGGAAGAAGTATGTAAGAAGTGTTATCCCTAATCTTGATAAAGCGATGATTCTCGAGAAAAATGAAGGAATAAAGTTTGAAATGGCCTTTACATTAATGATGATTGAAGGAGTAGAGGGAAATGCAATGAAAGAAATAAATCGAATGAAAGAAAAGGGAAAACTAACAGACCAACAAAAAGAGAAGATAGAAAGACAAATACGACATCAGAAAAAAGGACTGAAAATGGAAAATTAAAATGGCAGGTGTGGACGGATTCGATTTACTAATATTATTAAGAGAACAGTTTCGAGATTTATTTCAGAAACATTAATAATAAATGAAAAGTTGATTTATGAAGTAAATCTATTTTGAAATTATTGAAAAAAGGAATATTGGGTGAAATGATGAGGGAACCAAAGTTCTCAATTAGTGATTTAGAAGAAGATGAAAGTAATTTATGTAATTTACTAATTGAACTTTCTCAAACTCCAGGACCGACAAGATGTATAGCTAAAATGTCTAATGATGATCCAAGATTGGATAAAAAATATGAATTCCCATTATTTGAAAAAATACAAGGGATTGTAAATGAAATGAATAGAACTTATTTTCATGATTCAGAAAATAAGGTTTCTATATTCCAAGAGTTTGGTAGTATTGTTTTAATCAGTGGTTATCAACAAATTCCATCAATTGATGAGATTAAGAAAATTCCAGTAACAATAGCTTCACATGGAGATGAAATAACATATTTATTAAAGAAAGATTTAATCCATCTACTTCCTATTTTTAATTGGAAACCTTATGTGAAAAATGAAGAAATCATCTTTATGCATTCATATGTGGATATATTTGGTTTTATTTATGATAACAAAAAAGAATGTGAATTTAAAAAAATTGGATTTGGGAAAATAAAAATAGAATTAAAGAAGAGCGATAATGAAGAAGCAGAACCAATTTTCAAACTTGAACATGTTTCTTTCCAAGATAAAAAAACTAAATCAAGAGGTTTGAAAGAAGGAGATTTAGTTATCCAGAAATATCCATTTAAGTTAGGAAAATATGATACTGATGAATCAATTAGAAATAGGGCACTAATTAATCATAACGGTAAAACAATAATTAATTCAAAAGGAATGGATGATAGAGTTGGAGTACTTGCCCATTTATATACTATAAAAGAACTAAATAAGAATGGGATAAAAGCTAAGGCTATTATTGTTGGTGATGAAGAAGGTATAACTAAAGATGTTGCTTGGGCAAAATTGGCTAGACCAATTTTTAGAAAGTACTGTATTCCTGAAAATATCATTATAATATGTGATGGATTTGATGGAAATCAACTAAAAGAATTTAGGGATAAAAAAGGAGAATATATGGATCAAGCATTAATAGTACCGTATAGAAGTAAAGGTAGAGGAGCAGGCGATCCGGGTTTGTTTGCATTATTTAGAGATAAAATAATACCCATTTGTGAAAAACATGGTTTTGGAGCTATTACTACAACTGACTATGTTAGTAGATCATTCGACCCAAAGATTATGGATGATTTTCCAATGATCTGTTTTATAGACTGGTCAAATGGACCTATAGATAATCCAATTGAAATAAAAGGAATTGATGAATCAATTAACTTACACAATGTTTGTCATATTGATGAATCTGTTTCAATAAAACAGGTTATGAATATTATTGGAACAACTTTTTGGACAATATGGTATTTTACTTTAGAAAAAGGTAAAATTGGTAAATAAGGTGCTTTATTGAGCTGATACGATTAATTTTGTCATAGCATCCTCTAATCTCTTAATTTCCTTTGAATACTCATTTGCTGCTTTACGTAATCTTTCAAATATATCATCATATAAACTCTCATCTTCAGGAATAATAACTGAAAAAACACTTTGCAATTTAGTTGGTTTGTACCATTGTCCCCATGAAGAATCAAAACGACTAGTTTTAACTTTATATTTTTCTTCAATTATTTTTGTAGCCATTTTACCAATATTACCATCAATACTAATTGGTCCAATCATTAATTTAATTAAAAAATTCTCATAATCTGGTTGAATATAGAAATCATAAAATATCTGACTTCCGTTATCTAATAAACTACTGCTGTATTTTTTTATGAGTTTATCAATTTTTTCAATTTTTTCTTTCAATCCTTTCTACTCCTTTCTAAACGTTCAGCAAACGGTTTAAACTATATATGTAAGTTCTAAATAAAACTTACGAGGATTAAAGGGTTTTTAAATGTAATATTATATCAGAAATTAGTTGAAAATACAGTTTTAAAACCCAATGCAATTTATAAAATAATATTATAAAGTTTTAATGTATTAATTTTAGTCAAATCCTTTTCCTCATAAATAAAATAGTTTAGTATTTCAATATACTTTTTTGAAATAAAATTAAGAGAGAGAAAAATGGCGGGTGTGGGCGGATTCGAACCGCCGAACTTTCATAATTTATATTAAGAAATCATTTACGTTTCTACTGTTTTTCCATATTTGGATAAAATTTGATTAATTAGATTTTTTTGTGTTCTACGCCATTCAATAATTGACCATATTACATAAACAACAATCAATACACCAGGAATGAATAAGAAATAGAAAAATTTGCCTATTTCAATATCTCCGGAACTTAAAGCAAATTTAACCAATATTCCTAATATAATTGATAATGAAATCCATAATGTAGATATTGTAAAAATAATATATCTGATTAAAGAACCTATAGAACCTCTTTGACCAAAACGTAATCGCTCAATAAATTTTATAGAATCACTTTTTTCGACATCGTTATTTTTTGTTTTCTTTTTCAAGTCTGAAGTATTATCCGTATCCCCTTCCATGATATTAATCAATGATTTCCTTTTTACATTAAAAATTTTGAAATGTAAATTTTGGATTTGCATTGAATCCAAATCATTTTCTATTATACGCATTCTATCATTCCATAATGCATTCATTGCTGAACTTTTTTCAATGATAAAATACCAAATTATTGTTACAACTATACCAATAATAATACAAAGTATTATTACAGAAATATATATCCTAAATACATCAATTTCTTTTGGTAATTCAAGTTCTACAATTAATTTAATTAAAAATGAACAAACTGAAAAAAGAAATAAATTGATTGAAAAAATTATACTAAATCTTGACCAAAAAACAGATGCTCCTCGTGCTATATAATTGTTAAGAATTTTATATTCTTCTAATAGAAGTAAATCCTTTTTTGTTAGTTGTTCTGAATTATTTTGTTGTTGAAGTTGTTCTGTTTTCTTTTTAGTTTTTGGTTTTACTTTATCACCTCTACTCATTTCCTTTTCCTCAAAAAACAATGTTTCTAATTAAAATAAGCATTTCTTATTCAAGAAAGATTAGAAGAATTGACGGGTGTGGGTTGATCTCTCAATATTTTATTAGTTAGTTTTTCTTTAGAAACCTATAAATCAAATAATCTATCAAAGCCAAATATCCATAGCATTCCTTACCGATCTTTAATAGAACTGCTAAAATATGAAATATAGGTATTATTATTGTTAGAATTTCATTGCTTAATTTAGTATCAAGATTTGAATTTGGTTCAATTGAAATTTTAATTTCTTTTTGGATTTTCTTTTTGGTATTTTCTACAATTAATGGAAAATATTCTGCTAAAATTTTCAATCCAGCTTTAGGTTCAACATGAGCAAAGATATTTCTTATATCAAATAGTTTGCTTAAGTTTTCACTCCAAGTTATACCATTAAGAATTCTATTGAAATCATCAGGTGAAAATTGTATAAGATTATTCTTTATTGATTTTAGTTTATCTTTTGGATTTCCTTTTAATTCCAATTTACTAAAGTAACTAACGGAAATAGGTTTACAATATTTTCTTACTAATAAATCAAGGATGGTATTTGTGTAATTATCAATATGTGCATGTAAAGCAAGAAAGTAATATGAATTTACACGTTTTGTCATATCAATAATCTTAGTTTCGAATTCCTGAGGAATCTTTATAGGTTCAACAAAATCCAATAATAAATCCTTAACTTCAATAATCTCCTTACCTATAACTTCATTATTCTCATCAATAAATTCTATAGACACTTTTTTTGGAATATTAGCTTCTGTCTCAGAAATCCTTTTTTTAAAATCCTCTAAAATAGGAGATATTATAGAAAATATATTTGGTATGATATTTGTGAATTCAGCAAATTTTGTTAGACTGCTAAAATCTTTTTGGAATTGTTTACCAGGTTTAGTTTTGAAATGATTAAAGAGAGTCTGATCATCTAATAGATCTTCATTTAACTTGTCTACAAATAGTTTTATTTGATTGTTTTTCTTATTCATTTCCTTTTCCTCGAAAAAACAATATCATTAATTAAAATAAGCATTTCTTAAAAAATAAGTGACGGACGTGAGCGGATTGGAACCGCTGATCTCCCACTATAAATTAATAACCAAAATACATATTTTTATAAACATAGGAAAATGAAGAAAAGTAGGGTACGTAGTATAGCTTGGATAATGCACCTCCCTGCGGAGAAACTACAAGATGAGTCTTGTAGTTCATTAAGAGGAGGTCGCCAGTTCAAATCTGGCCGTACCCGCCAATTCATTCTATGAAAACATCTACTTCTGTAATTCCTTTGCTATTCAAAATCCTTGTGATTTTATCTTTTAAATTAGGATGAATTCTCACATATAATCGAGCTTTTGTGAATCCAAGTAGTTCTTTTCTTAAAACAATAAGATTCAAAATTTCAGATAGTTTAGAAAGAATTTTCCATTCTGATTTTATTTTCCAGTGGTCTTTACAACTAACAAGGATTTTCTCACTTTGTGTAGTTGCTACATGGTCAATTTCCATATGCTTATTCTGAATTCTATAAATTACATTTGATTGTACTTTGTAACCAGCAATTAGTAGTTGTTGTTTTATTTTGTTTTCAAAATCAGAACCTTCAGAGATAGCATTAACTGTTCGTAATTTAGTTGGTATTGGTGATTGCTTAAAGTTTTGACTATTAAGATATTGTTTTAATCTCTCATGAAGCTTAGAGGGATTCTTTATCAATTCAGCTAAATCATTCTGACCAATTAAAATGATATTGCACAAGTTCCCATAATCTTTAGTAACCAAATTACCTTTATAGAATACCTCTTCATTGATAACGAGTATAGGAATTATAGTTTTCTTGCTTATACGTTTTCTGAGTTGGTAAAGCTTAGCAATCGCGCTTTCTATGATTCCACTTTTATTTGATGATTCAATAGAGGTTTTGATTTCAATTAATGCTAAATAATCAGAGATACCTCCTTGATGATATATTAATGAATCAAATCGATTTTTATCCCAACCAGTTAACTGAATTTCATTATTGGTGAGAATGAGTTCAACCTCAGATAAAACCATTGAATCCTTTTCATTCCTAAATGCTTTCTCAATGAAATCTCTTACTTGATTCTCAAATTCCTTGTTATAGTGGTTACCGACTCGTAAATTGGATTTAAGAGCAAGAATGTTGTATCCTTTTCCACTAAGAAGGGATTTCAATTTAAAATCCTTCATTACTTGCTCAGTTAACTGAGAATTCAAATCTGAGAAAAATACTGTAACCCTTTTTGGATCTCCATAATAGGGAGTGTTTAATTCTTTGTAGACTTTTACAGTAGAATTTCTCCTTCGATTTGTTAATGGTAAAACTAATGGTGGTTGACTATTAATTGAGCATAAGCAAAGGTTTTCTTTCTTGAACCAATCTTGAATAAATCTGGCGATTTCTGAAGATAAAACTAATACTCCTTTTTTGTCTACTTTTCCACTACACCTAAAGAAAAGATTCATTTCATTATCTGAAAAAATTTCATATTTTGTTTTTTGCATACCACCTAACGTGATTAAATTTAAGATCTCTATATCAGGCAGAATTATTTGTTCTGTTATACTTAATGCACGATTAAAATATTTAGTTGAAGTTAGTTGCTGAATGTTATCTACTTTTTCTGGTATTACACATTTAAGAGTAGCATTCTTTTTCATTAGTTGTAAAATGCTTTCTTCTTGATGCTCATCGCCAGAAGGTCGTATGTAGCATTCGTAATTATTATGATAAATAACGCAGTGCACTTTCTCAAATTTGTCTTCTTTATACCAAAAATCAACAAGAACATTTAACTCGGAATCACTTCTCCTTTTCGGTAATTTCTTCCATCTAAACAATCCTGATGAAATATGTATGCCATATTTTGAAGTTTTACTTTGCAAAGCTATAGTTCCATTTGCGTATATGATTAATTTTGAACCTCTTTCTTTCTTTTCTTGCGAGAACAATAGTTTTAACATTTTCATCGCCATACATAAACAATACATATTATGTATAGAAACAATAATATTTAAATATTCCGTACAAGAAGATAAAGATAAGGTAGAAGTAAATGTCGGGAAAAATTGTCTTCGAAAGAAAAGTCATCTATAATGCGGGAGTGTACAAAGTCTCAATACCTGTAGAAATAGTGAAAGCCATAGGATTAGAGAAAGGAGATACGATAGGCATAACTTTTGAGAACGGAAAATTCGTCTGTGAGAAAATAGATGAATAGATAAGAGAATCAATAGTGTCCCACGTGGAGCGTTGTGAATCACTGTAAGTGATGAACAGCGACTGCGTGGGTCTGCTCCGAGCAAGAGCATTGAGTTTTAATAAGATATAAATAACAATTATAATTATATGTTAAGAATAAGGAATATGGGAAAATGACTTCATTTATGTTTGACTCGGGTATAAGCTCACTAATAGAAGCATTGCATCAATTAGAGGAATATAAAAAAAGTAAAGACCATCAACATTTACGATTTGTTTTAATTCATCTTGATGGAGCATTTGAGCTTATCATAAAAAAATCACTAATCCATAAGGGAGTAGATGTAATTAAGAAATATGGAAACACAATTGGTGTTTTAGATTGTTTAGATGAAATGAAGAAAGAAATCAAAAAAGCGAGTGAAACTGAGAATCACTTGAATGATATTATAAACCTAAATGAAGTGACATTTATTCATAAATTTAGAAATGATGCTCAACATATAGGAAGTATAACAAAAGAAGAACAAATATTAGAAATAATACCAAAAGCATTGGAATCCATAAATGCTTTTCTCAAGGTTATTTTTGATTATGAATGTGATACTTTAGAAGATTATTTATCAGGAGTAGGATTGCAAAAAGATCCAATGCAATTATATTTTGATGAAGCAAATAATGCTTATTATGTTGGGGAAATAGAAATTGCATATATAAGGAAATTTAGTGCGGTAATGAAAACTATGAGAGAATTATGTATGGAATTGTTAGGATTAGATATAAAGGAAACAAGAAAATATATGCAGAATCTGCTTAAATTAATCAAGACAGCTCCCTTTAAAAAGAAATATCCAGATAAGGATTTAAGTTTCCTAATTGAAAATTTTGATGTAATTACAGGTGTTAGATACAAATTAACTCATGGAACTAAGATTGAAAAAGAGGAAATATTAGAAGCTTGGAGTAAATTGAATACATATGAATCAATTTTTCTTGACATGTATTTATACATTAAATCATCATTTCAAGGTAATTCGTAAACAATAACTTCATCAAGATAAAATGCCTTTACATCAGAAAATGAAAGAAAAATTGGGCTGTTAAGTCAATAAGTCTTCAAGGAAGAGAACGAAGAAGCATCTCTTGAAAACTTGATGACTGAAAGAAAAATGAGTAAAAAAAACCAAAAAGTCAGTCATCAAGTCGATAAGAAGCTATCAAAAAGTAAAAGAAGAGTCTTGAAGACTGGTTTGAAGGAAAAGAGAAGAGAAAAGGATAAGAATAACTAAAAGAGCATGTCCGGACTTTACTACACACCCAAAGGTCTGATTTTTAATTCCAAGTAAAGAATTTATAAAACTATAGGTTTTAGTTAAAAAATAAAATGGAAAAATAGAATAAGATAAAGGTCATATATTATATTATTAGGTTACTTGTGGTGATGGGAGTTTTGAAAAGAAATGAAAAAAGATGCAAAGGAAGAAGGGATTCAATCAGCACACTGCTTAAGTTGCTATTTATTTCTTCTCTCTTTCTTTTCGTTTTAATGTATAATGCCACTATTATGGGTGATGGATTTTTCATCGTTGACGAAGTAAATTCTATTTTAATAAACGAAGGTGAGCCTGGCACAGTTTTATGTATCCAGGACGATTTACTTTATGTCAGTTTGATAAATTACACGGAAGGAGAGGGCTATTCGAACATAATACAGATAATTGATGTACACCAACCAGAGAATCCTGTTGTTGTTGGAAGTTATGAATTAGGGGTTTATGAATATCTGTTAGATTTCAAAATCAGGGAGAACATAGCGTACATGCTGACAGAGTTATGGTACATTATTGGTCAGTGGGGTTCAGTAGCACTTCTTGACATTACTGACCCAACAAATCCAGTTCGAATAGGAAGTTCAACTCCGGAAAGCATAAGATATTATAGAGTGAACAGAACAGATCGAATAGGTATATACAAAAATTATACATATGTGAGCTCTTGGGAATTACTAATCTTCGATTGCAGTAATCGGACGTTACCTGTGAGAGTGGGGAGTTATCCGTCATCTCTGGGAGATGTACATGTCGAGAATGATCTGGGAGATGTACATGTCGAGAATGATTACTTGTACCTGGTGTCTAATGGCGTAACAATCTATAGTTTAGCTGATCCTGTGAATCCTGTGTTTCTGGGAGCAGTAGAGAGTACGAAAGGGTTTTCAGTTAGGAGTGGAGTGTACGGGAACTACGTCATAAGTGCTTTTCGGGACGCTGGGATACAAGTCTATGACTGCACAGATCCTACTCAACCAACTATCTGTGGGGATTACAGCTTTCCAAACTGGCAACTCTATATTGAAGGGAATATTCAGGATATGGAGATTGTAGGAGACAGAGTATTCGCTGGTGGAAATGAACTCTATGTTTTCGACATCAGCAAACCACAAAAACTGAAAAGGATGGCACGGTTAAAGGTCGGAGACCAAAATCTTAGTCAAATAACAGTAGCAAATAATTACATGTACTTAACCTTTCCCAGTAGTATCAGAATCTACTCGTACGTTGAGAACTCTTTAGGACGGAATTTTGGATTGGTAATTGGTATTGGATTGCCGATTGTAATTGTGGGTTCTATACTAATTGTGAGGAAAAAGAAAAAGAGTTGAAAAAAACTCTTCTTAAGACGCGAAAAAGGATTAAGAAGAGAACCGGAAAAACACACCCAAAAGAGCTAAAAAATAATACTTCTTAAGCAGGAGAAACAACGGTTAAAGAAAAGAAGGAACAAGAAGAGCGGAAAAAAGAAGAAAAAGACAGAACGATAAACGAATGCTAAAAACTAAAAGAGCCTATCCAGGCTTTACCACACACCCTGTTTATTGTAGTAACAATTCCTTTCTGTTAGTTTTTAAAAATATCCATTTTAGTTAATATGTCATCTATTTGAGTTAGAATTAGCTTTTCATTTTACCTGAAGAGGAGGACATTTTTCTGTACCATAGGAGCAATATATACAACAGTCACTATTTTTTGGTTTCATTATATAACCACATTTTGTACATTTGTACTTCAATTGACAATAATTTGTGGGCATTGTTTCTTCTTTTTCAAATCCACATTCAGGACATGTTATTATTGATTGTAGTTTCATAAACTTCCCTCATCATTGTAAACTAAGACCTATATTTTTATGAGGTCATGTTTTGGTTGTTCCAATATTTGTCTCATCTAAAAAGTTATTGTGAGATTATTTTTCCATCCCATTATATTCTTCAATTAATCAAATATAGGGTTTAGCTTGAATATTTTGGTGAGAATTTTCTTCTAGTAATTGTTGCCAACATGATGCTTTCCTGCATATTGGACAGTAGTAAACAACATCACTTCTTGGATGTGGTTTTTTACAATTATTACAAATATCACTTAAATCTAATGAATTAAGACAATTTGGACATAGTTTTGTAATTTCACATTTCCCTCCGAAGAGACTAAACGGCGAATTGTGAAAATTCCTTAAAAGTGTTTGTATTGTGAAGATAAACAAAAAGAACTCAAAGAAAATTGAATGAAAGGATTAAACTAGCTTATCAGTTATATATTTTCAACACAGTTTTTTGGAAAGATGTATGCCAAAATTCAGATCTCATCAATTATTGAATAATTCAAAACACCTGTGTGCATGGTCATCTTCCATTCATTGCCACATTTTGCGTATACTTTACAAACGCGTCCTTTCCAGTGATTCTCTTTACCGGAATTATCTACCCACAAAGTATCTATATCCACAACTGCAAAAGCTCCATCCTCTTCTTTTGATAGCTTTATCTTTTTAATTTCTCGCCTATTATGTACTAGTTTGTGTGTATCGAATAATTCCTGCCATCCCTTTCTCCATCGGTCATAATTGTATTTTCCCCATGGTATAACCCAATCCATTGGATCATGAGAATCTGGTGTTCTTGGCCAAGGCCAAACCATATCTGGATGAAAAATTGTTAACAATAATTCTGCATCTTGAGTGTCCCAAGCTCTTGTTTCACGATTCACAATTTCTTCGATTTCTTCTTTAATTTGCTTCATTATAATCACCGATCTAGATTCAAGAAAATATTATCCCTTCAAGTGGTTTCTTTGAAAACAATTTGCTCATTCTTTTAATTTGTTTAATGTAAAACCATCCGTTGGACCTTTATATCTAGTGTATTTGTCTCTATTTAACGTAGCTTCCTTATACTGGATGGCATCTTCAGGACATAAGTTGTAGCACCTTAAACAAAGGATACATTTATCCTTCCAGCTGAATTTCTCATCTTTAAATTCAATATTATTTGATGGGCAGTATTCAACGCATTGCATGCACTGGGTACATGTTTCATCGTCCACAAAATAATTTCGAGCATAAATGGATAAATCAAAAAGTCTCATTTCCACTCTTTGCATTAATCCACCAGCGATGTTTAAAGGATCCCAACCTTGAACCCAGTTTTTCCCCGAAGCAATACGATCTGCTAATTTTGACAGTTTTACAAATGCTTTTTGTTTTACCTTATCATTTTCCTCAGCATTGCGAATAGCTAATGATTTGAAAATTGGATATGGTAATTTTACATTGTTTGGCATTCTAATATTGATAGCCTGTTTTACTTTGAATCCTCGTTTTCTTAATCGTCTTTTGGCAACGACTGCTCCATCACCACTAAACAACAACATTGTTGTGAATACAAATGCTTGTTTTTTATCCACTTTCTGAAGATTATCTATAAAATCCATAAAATTCTTTGGGATATCTGATCCGTAGATAGGATAACCGAAACCGACAATGTCTACGTTTCTAATCAGCTCATTATGAATTTCAGGTTTTGCTATTTCAGTTGATTCAATGGAATACTTCTTTATTTCGATGTTCCTCTGATTCAATTGCTCTTCTAACTTATTTGCTACCCACCAAGTATTCCCTGTACCACTAAAATAGAAAATTACTCCTTTTATTGTCGTAACACTCCTAAATCAATTCTGCATTTAGGATTAAAAACTTTAATGTGAATTTACTTTTCAAAAATATACTTCATTTCTTCAAATGAGCTAATTTTCAAATCCGGAACCATTAATCCATCTAGCTCATCAAAAACAGCATATCGATCAATAAGAACTGAGAACATTCCAGCACGATTTGCACCCATAACATCAGAATGAGGATTGTCTCCAACGAAAACAGTTTTTTCAGCACTAATCTGTAATTTAGAAAGCGATTCTTGGAAAATTTTCACATCTGGTTTGGTTAATGGATATTCATTACAAGGAGCAATTACAAATTCAAAGTGATGTTTTATTTTAGCATTCTCTAAGCGTTTCACAATAATATCAGTATCACCATTTGATACTATTGCCATCTTTATCCCTTTTTCAGGCAAATATTCTATCAAACTCAAGGCATCAGGATATGGTTTTGATCTATGCTCATATTCCTCTATCATATACTCCCAATATTTTCCTGCTTTTTCTTGAGTTATCTCTATGTCAAATTCCTTTAATGCTAAAACTAGTGAACGAGCAGCATTTTCTCTATCTATGCAAAATCCATCCTCGTCTACAACTCTACTTTGTTCTGAAAAGTAGTATTCATCCCATTTTGAATGCACTTCTTCTACTAAGTCCTTTGACAATCCCAAGTTAGCTAAGACCTTTCCTGTTACAATTATATGTATTCCTTGATTATTGAATATAGTTTCATCAGCGTCAAAGATTACTGCTTCAAAATTCATTTGCATCCATCTGAATGTTAGTTCTACTTTTTTATAACAACATTTCTTTTTAAAATAGTGTATTATTTTTATGAAACGACTGAAAGATAAAAAAGCTAATTGTCTATTTACTTTAGTATAGGATGTTTGTTATGAAATGACGCTTACGACAACTCATATTGGTTTAGAATCCATTTTTGTTTGGGTTATGATGGGAAAGAAGAATCGTAAGATATTCAGAGAAAAATTATGGCTATTTACGTTGTTAACCTTATTTGCATTCTTCCCTGATTTGGATTATATATTCTATATTCATAGAACATATTTACATTCAATTATTTGGCCTATTGCAATAATACTTGGTGTTCTTGGTTGGTTGAGTTTTAAGAAGCTAATAAAGAAAGAAACTGTAGGTGTTAGAGCAGATCTAATTTGTCGTAGCATAATAATCGCAAGTGTTTTTTTGATTTTACACAGTTTCTTAGATTTAAATCCTGGACCTGTGCTGTTATTCTATCCTTTTGACAACAGGTTATATGAATGGAATGTTTCGATGGTTTGGGATCTTGATTCAATTTTCATCTTTAAAGAGCTGAAATTTAATTGGACTAGCTTATCATTTAATGAAGGTATAGAGCATTCACTATTCAACTTGACTCCACAACAAAGAATTGATTATTTTGGTGCTGAATTTGTGGAATTATTCATCAGAGATTTTCCAATTCATTTACTAGTAGTTTTAGGATGGTTTATTGTTTTCCCAGTAATGTCCTTAATACAACTTGTAAGAAGGTATGATAAACCACAAAACTTCTTTAAAACCCTAAAAAAATTCAAGAATCCTTTACTTGCTAGTGGCATAATTTTACTTACGCTAGGACTAACTCTTGGTCCAGGTTTTGGTCTTAACAGAATAGAAGATCGAGTATACACAAGAGATTTGAGTTTTTCCGAAGAAACTGCTAATTTTGGTTTCTATCAAAAATATGAGCTTGACAAGAATGATGCTTTAAATTTCAATGCAATTTTTGCTGGAAATAATTCTGCTTGTGAAATTGCAGCTGTCCTAGCAACAGAGGAGCAATTTACAAATGTAGATGAATCTTTATCAGATTTATTTGAGCAGTATAATAATAAAACGATTTATGATTATAATTGGTTGGTGTCAAACTACAAAGTCATTGTTGAGACTTTCATAATGATAAATTCGCTTGATTATTACTTTATTACCCAAAATACAACCGAAGGTATTACCTATACACTTGATGAGAAAATGACAATTTATGCTGTTATAACACTTTTCGATTGGGATTCTTCAGTTGATTTTAATATTGAAACACAAACTGTAAGTACTCTTCATATTAAACGAACACTAGAATTCTCATTTGGTCTTTCTTTTGCTGTAATAGGTGCTGTTGCTTTCGTTTTTCCAATTGTTGATACAACTCTTAAACTTAAGAAGAAAAAAGAGGAAACTGAATCTGAAAGTATAGAAGAAAAATAAGAAACAATATACGGCTTACATTTTTAAGCGCAGAATTTTTTAAGATGGAAATTAGTGAAAATATAATGTTTCATTTTGCTATGATGTGAGGTATTATGAAAAAAAGAAGACTTGGATTCAATATCTTGGTTATTTTGCTATTAGCACCTCTAATTTGGTCAAATGTTAATGTAAATAGTGTTTATGATTCACCATTACCAAATGACCTTTCAGCTCAACTTGATGTTGGCAAAGTAGCTATGGATTGGAATCTTGAGGATATAATGAGTGATACCAATATGTCCTTTTCTGATTTTGTAGGTAAAGTCGTTTTGATGGATTTCTTCACAACTTGGTGTGTCCCTTGCCAAAAAGCAAGGCCTTTACTTAGAGAAGTAAATGATCATTTTTCAAGTAGTGAATTAGTAGTTATGAGTATTGATCTTGAAAGTGAAGAAGAAGCAAGTGAAAGTGCTCTCGAGAATTTTGCTGCAACCTACAATATGAACTGGAAAATATTCCGGGATACTGTGGGTCTTGGTAATTATTATGAAATTTTGTTTATTCCTACTTTAGTTATTTTTACACCAGAACAATATATTTACTATACTGAAGTTGGAGTTGAATCTTCTCAAGGATTGTTTGATATTATAGATGAAATATTAGCCATGAGCGATAGTACAAATCCAACACTAGATAGTATTAGTTCTGATCTGAATGCCATATCTGTTGTAGACTCTACTATAACAGTTTCAGCCAATATTGTAGATGATTACTTACGAGAAGCAACATTTACTATAACAATGGGTAGTTACGAACAATCAGCAAATGTATGGTCTTTGGAAAATGGAGTAATTTCTGAAAAAATAGAGATTGATCCTAGAGCTATCTGGGATGCTACCCAGGATGCTATTACAAGTGCAACACTTGATGTAACCATTAAAGATTTCTCTGACAATTCGGTTTCGGATCAAATTGCTTTAACAATTACAGATCTCGATGATACTGAAGATCCTATAGTCAATATTGAATCAGTAATAGATGTATTAATTGATGAGAAAACGGTTATTACAGTTACTGGTTCTGCAGACGATGATTTGAAAGTTTATTCCGTTGTAGCAGAAATCTGGATTGATGATGAATTAATAACAAGTATGGAAATGATCGAAAAATCAGATGGTAACTATAGTGCAGCTTTTCCAAAAAGAATCTATGAAGCAAAACAAAAAGTCTCAGTGAAACTTATAGCTAAAGATGTCGCAGGAAATACTGCAACTGATGAATTAGTATACAAGGTAACTGGTAATGCTGGATTAACAATACCTGTAATATTGTCAATGCTATTTCTAGGAAATTTGGTTATTATTCCAATAAGGAAATTCAAAACTCGTAAACAAAATAAATAGTATGGATGATGAAGAAACAATACACATATGTTGTGTATTGTTTATACTTTATCTCAATTTACTACCAAACGCTTACATGAAAGACTCACTGGACGTGTGAATGCTAATGGAAGACTCTAATGAAACAAAAGGTCTGAAAAATAAAAAGTGGATCAAAATTACAAGCATTGTTCTGGTAGTTGCAGTTGCTGTTGCAGGTATAGGATATGGTAGCTACTATTTATTGTCTAAAAGAAATTTAGAACCAGCATCTGACTTCACAGTCACTACTTTATCAGGTGGTAATTTCACTCTTTCGGATTATAGTGGAAGGGTTGTGCTGCTAGATTTTATGAGTTTAACATGCCAACCATGTAAAGAACTCATGCCTGAATTAGTTTCAATTTCTGAAGAATTCAATGATAGTTTGATTATACTCTCCGTTGATGTTGACTCATCGGATAATGCAACAAATCTTCAAGCATTTAAGGAAAGTTACAATGCTACTTGGCAATTTGCATTTGATACTGATGATTTAATTGGAAAATACTCAGTTCTCACAATACCTAAAACTATAGTAATTGATACTGAAGGTTACATTACATTTGCTGAAGTTGGTTTGTCAGCTGAAAATAATTTACAAGAAACTATTCAAAAAACCATCGAAGGTACTGCAGGAAGAATCAATACAGGTAAAGATGTTTCATTATATGTACTTGCGATAGGAGCAGGTATTCTTTCATTCTTCTCGCCATGCGCATTTCCATTATTACCAGGTTACATGGCATACAATTTGGATTTGTTGGTTAGAACAGAAAGCAAAGAAGTTCAAAAAGATGAGGAAGAGAAAGATAAAAAATCAGTGATACGAAAGAGACTCTGGAAGTCATTTCTTTGGGGTAGTGCAGCTGCATTTGGAGTAGCACTTTTCTATATGATTATTGGACTAATCACAGCATTTGTAGGGGAAATTGTTAGTGATTGGGTAGAATACATCACACCTGCTGTTGGTGCTCTATTGATTATCTTTGGTATAATATCTTTAACACCATTAACTTTGGATATGAGTAAAGCTGTTAATGCTATATCAAATCTCGGATCCAAAAGAAGGAGAAGGAAAAAGAAACTCGAAGGTGAAGATGAAAGCTCTATAGTAGTTTCAGAAGAAGATGAAGCTCAAAAACAACCAAATGAAATGCGACGATTACTGCAATTATTCCTTTATGGCATTACCTATGCACTTGCTTCGTTAGGATGTAACTTACCTATACTACTATCATTAGTAGTTGGTGCCATAGGTGCTGGTGCGTTCTTTCAAGCCATTATTATTTTTCTTATTTACTCAGTCTCCATGGCATTACTAATGATCTTTATAACCATTCTAGTTGGTTTATCTAAAGATGCATTAATAGACAAATTACAATCTTCAACAAAATTTGTAAAAATCTTAAGTGGGGTACTACTCATTTTAGCAGGAGGATTCCTCATTGGGTGGTTCCTTTGGAACCGTTATAAAGTTTAATAATGCGAACAATAGAAAAAAATCAAGGTGAAAAATACTAATGCAAAGAAGAAAATTTGGTTTAGTATTTATTCTATTAATACTAGTTTTCTTACTAGCAAAACAACCTGTAGAAGTAATGTCTACAAATCCTGAAATTCTATCTGTCTCACATGTACCAACAAGTGTCACACATATGTCAAACGTAACAGTTACAGTGACTTTTGCAGATGATACAAATATTACTAGTATACAAATTCAATATTGTTCTCTAGAACCAGTATTTGCTTGTCATATTGGTAATTATCAAATGGTAAAGAAAAGTGAAAATACTTGGTCTGGATCTTTTGAGGTGCTTGAAGAAGAAGGAGTAATAGGTTATGAGCTAAAAATACAACATACAAAAGGTGAGTTTGTTGCTCCTGATTCAACAGATTTTCTTGGTTACGATAATATACAAGAACCTACTACTAGAGAATTTTATTTCTCAATAAATATAACTACTCCGACAGAAGAAACTCCAGTAAACTTTTGTTGGCCATGTGTAGCACTTACATTTACCACATTTATCGTTTTAAGAAGTATTAAAATTAAGAGAAGGAATGTAAAAATCTAAACATTCCTTTAGTCACTTTTCTTTTATAATCACTAAACTACTGTGATTTCAAAAGTGAAATTCGATTCACTTTTTATAGAATTTGTAATCAAGCAGTACTTCTTTGTTAGGTCTACACATTTTTCTGCTGATTTCATATTCTCCTCATCATCTATCCCTATCTCGAGATGTACATCAACCTTTGTAAACATCATACCTTGGGTTTCAGCTTGACCTAAATAACCTACAGCATCTATTTTTAATGTCTTTAAACCAATGTCAAGTTTTTCAGCCATAGCACAAAAAGTTGTCAATTTACATCCAGCAACTGCACCAACAAATAGATCTTCAGGGGAATGAATGCCTGGTTTTCCTCCAGGAAATTCAGGAGGAGTAGCAATTTTGATTGTTGGTTTGTCTTTATCATCTAAAAGATAGTTTCCAACTCTATCCTCAAGCATTTCGATTATAACATGATATTTGTGTTCTTCACTCAATTTTACATCACTTCTAGTTTTTTCTTATAATTATAAGAGAAATAATTAAAACCATTTAAAATTGCTTAATATTATCTAATAAAATTTAGTAAGAATATCATAAAATAATTGGATGGATAATGAGATGTCAGTTTATAAAGGTCTTATAACACTTTTACCTCATGAGTCAAAAAAACTCATTGCTGTTGGAATTACTGCCCTTGATTGGGTTAGAGAAAAAATGAAGAAAGGGAAAATCTTTGTTTCTCGAGGAACAACAAATTCATATGTTTTAGAAGAAATGTTGGCTATTGCAGATTTTGATAAAAGCAAATATGTTGCTGGACAAATTTTACCTGAAGGTGAAAGACTTACAGCAAATCCTAGTAATAAAAGATTACCTGAGATTCTTTTTACCGATGGTAAGTCTGGTGAAGTGCCAGTTCATGAAGCAGTTGAAGAAATGAAAAAAGGAGATATAATCATTAAAGGTGCAAATGCTTTGGATCCTGATGGTGTAGCTGGTGTTTTACTCGCTCATCCTAAAGGGGGAACTACAGGAGCATTCTGGGGGTCTTTAGTTGCCAAAGGATTGCGATTGTTAGTACCAATTGGTCTAGAGAAATTAGTTGCTCATTCAATACTTTATAGCTCATTAGACATGGGTATTGAGGAAATTGATATATCTGATGGGTATAAAACAGGATTATTCCCACTCTTTGGTGATGTCTTTACCGAGATTGAAGCTCTCGAGACTTTATTTGAGTTAGATGAAGTTATTCATGTTGCAAGTGGTGGAGTTGGTGGAGCAGAAGGCTCAGTAATTTTGTTGCTTATTGGAAACGAAAATATTGTTAAGAAGGCCTTCAAGTTTTGCCAAAAACTAAAAACTGTGGAATCATTCAAACCAAATACCAAGTAATAATTAAATTTAATTGAGGAATTTTTTTCCTCAGTTTAAATTTTTAGAGGTAACCTTAAGAGATGAAGTAAGAATTTCATATTGGTAAGAACTAATTAGGAGTTAATTTGTATTAAAAATATTCTAAATATTTGTGTGAGGATTTACGAATGTCATATACTAGCAGGCGTCGAGCAGCAGCAATTAAAATTAAAATTGGTGATTTATTAGCAGGTGAATTTGTCACTAATCAAGATGGTTCAAAAACTCTTCATGTAAAAACAGATGACCATCTACGAAGAGCAAGAATTCTAGGAGAAATTACTAGCAAAAAGGTCATTGATAGTGATGAAATTGTAATATTCGATGTTGGAGATACAACTGGAACTATCAAAGTCAAAGGTGGAGGTTCTCAGTGGTCAGGGCAAGTCTTCTTAGATATGAAAGATCTTAAGGAAGGTATGCTTGTAGATATTGTTGGATTGATCCGAGAGTCTGCAGATAGTGAAGTGTACCTTGATTGTGAATTATGTATTCCAGTGACTGATCAAGCAGTAAAGGTACTAAGAGAACTTGAAATATCTAAATACTATAATCGTAAAGGATTAGGTTCAGAAGCGACAGCTGGTATCGAAAGCGCAATAAAGGATCAAGTAAAACTTGTGGAAAGTGATGAAATAAAAGATCAGATTCTTGATCTATTAAGAAAACCTGAAAACCTTGAAGAGGGATGTTCTTTTGATGATATTAAGCGTGCTTTAGGTTTAACTACAAAAGAGCTTGAGCCTGAATTAAGAGCTTTACAAAATGATGGTGATATTTTCGAACCAATACCTGGTACATTCAAATATGTCTAACATATAAAACAAACTAAAATCTATTATCCTATTTAATTATGATATAAACTTTGCTTGCTAAACCTCTTCCTAAAGCTAATTTTGACCCTTTAACTTTAATCATAACAGGTCCACTAACTATCTTATTTATCATTTCAACTTCTACACCAGGTATAAGTCCAAGTTCATTCAATCGTTTACAGGCTGTACGTCCACCTACTATCTTCCCAACAATTCCTTTTCTACCTATTTGAAGCGTTAGTAATGGTTTAGATGGCCTGTTTGCTATTTCGCTATCGAGAACGCGAATAGCATCATCAATTTCTGTTTCGACCATTTTCTTTACCTCAAATACTTTATTTTTTTGAAAAGTGTTTGTAGAAGTTAGGAATGCCGAACTTAATAAATCTTATTATGTAATAAATATAGGAAGAAAAGCTTCCGAATCATTATTTATTAAGAAGCATAAGTGTTCGAGCTGTCAAGTCGCTAATTATTTCATTATAATTGGCAAATGCTTCAATGGGAGTATCATAATGTGAAAAGTATGAATGCACTTCTCCTGGACCTGCATCTGCTTGTGAAATATAGTAGAGATGATCTGAAGTAGTTAACATTCTCCATATTTTCAGTAGAGTTGGATTTTTTAGATCCTTAATTGGTTTTTCTAGAAATTTCTGATCATCAAAAGAAATGCTTTGAAGTGGATTTCTTAACCAAGCTCCGACATCACGATCATCAGCCCAGCTAATAGTTGAAAAATCATCTATGCTTATGGAATCATCAGCTGTAAACGCTTTTGTAGCTTCAGAGGGTGTTTTGAAATCTACATTTTTATATTTGAACAACTCAGCAGGTAAATGTTCTAAAAATTTGAATATACCACTTTCTGCCCACAAATGCTCACCAAGGGACTCATAGTCCATAAAAATGTTAATGCAATCGCCTGGAGTTGCAGCAATCCAAGAAGCGTATTTATCAGCATATAACGGATACTCCTCCCATCTGCCAGAACCAAACCTAAAAGCAATATCATCACTCAATTTGTAATTTCTTAAGAGAATTTTTAGTTCTGGGACTGCTTTACTCTTGAAAACATAGTTTGAAGTTTTCTTCTTTGGCAATACCTTTTCAATGCCTTCACCCATTATTGTTTTAAAACCCATATTTGCTACTGTTTTCATTATTGAATCATTCAGAATTAATTCAGTATTCCTGAAAGTAACGGGTTTCATTCCTAGAAGGTCTTTCATCAGTTGCGTATGCATCTTTACTTGTTCTTTAAATTCTGAACGATCAACGCTATAAATGGAAGACAATGAGTGGTAGTATGTTTCAGCAATAAATTCTACACAGTTTGTTTCAGCTAGTTGTTTAAAGCTATCAACAACATCTGGTTGGTATCTTTCAGCTTGTTCTAAAACAGTTCCAGTTACACTAAAAGCAATTTTCACTTTTCTTTTTTCTTTTTTATATTTATCAATTGTATCTAACCATCTTTTATTCGCAGGCAAATAACATTTTTTTGCCACCCTTTGTAAAACATCTCGATTCAATTCCTCAGTAAAATACAGATTCTCGAGATTTTCTATTGATGAATCTTGGAAGAACCGATCTCTTCGAAAATTCTCATTTAAACGATATGGTTGATGTACTTGAAAGTAAAAGACAACAGATGGCATGATGTTTTTCAACTCGGAATGATTTTATGAACAGCATTATGAAAGCTGTTATTTTATTAATACTAGTTAAGTGATGATTACATCGAAATAAATTTTCTCTACATTTACGATTGTTTCCGAAAGATTTTTACCAGTGGAAGCTAAAATTTATTTACTAAAGATAGGATTCAGACCTTAACAGGAGAAAATAGAATGGCAAATAATAAACCCAGGATTTTAGAACTCTCACCACATCTCAAAGAACGAATTCTTAAATCAATATTAGCATTAATTGGCTTTACTCTCGGAGTTATAGCAGTCGTGGGTGCACTTGTTGTAGAATTTCTAAGTGATATTGTTAAATTTGTAACTCTCTTTATTGGAGCTCTTTTTATCTTCTTTTCACTATGGAGAATTCTTGTTATTGCTACAGTAAAACTCTATGTGAACTCTGAGGAAATTTGTTATAGAGACCGTTTCATTTGGAAAAGAATTAGTTGGTCAGAAGTCATATCTATTGGCAGAGAAAATGAGATTGAAGCAAGAAACGATCGAGGAGCACTAAAGAGAATCAAGTCATTGCTAATTCTTACAAACGAAGGATTGAAACAATTCGATATGTCATCTTACTCTTTAGCACATGGTATAGAAACCGTTGACAAAGTTACAGAAACTCATCCTAAGCATATTGTTAGTGATGAAGTAGTTGAAGAAGAGATAGATGAAGAAACATAAATTGTTTAACAAAATAGTATCAATTACTTTCCTTTTTCATTTCTAGATATAAAAATAAGAAAACTTCCACTGAGTTTATAGTGGAACCTAATCGTTCAATAATTTCAGATTTAGCTCTCCTTCATGGTAAACTTTACCGGTTCTAATATCATTAATGATAACTTCAGATGGAGCTAAAATAGTTAAATCAAAATTAGCAAAATCCTTTCCTGCTTCATTAAACATTACCAAGAACTTTTTACCATAATTCGGAGATGATTTTGAAGGTAGTTTAGTAATTAACTTTTGTAAATTATCAGCAGGTTCAGATTTAACTATCAAGAAAAGTTTTGTACCATAAATAAGAGCATTATTTACACGATCATTAGAAACATCTGTATCAGCAGAAATTGGTGGAACAAAACCTGTACCAATTGCATGTAAGATTCGCTCTTTGGAATAACCCATCTGTTCTACTAGTTTAAAGATACCTAACTCGATTGCTCTTCCAGCCATCTGAACATATTCTACTAAGCAAGCAGTTTGAATCATAAGAATTATTAGATACTTCTTTTCGACTTGACATTTTTTAGCAATATACTCAACAATCTCATCTGTTGGAAGTTTGTCTGATTCAATGCACAAAATCGCAGTGTCACTTTCATCTTTGTATTCTATTAGTTTGTAAATTTTGGAAGGTTTTTGAGCTAATGCTCTTCCAGGTCCACAAGTCATGCCAAAGAAGTCACCCTTATTTATATTCCAGCTGGCTGCTTGACATCCCAAAGTTGCTAAAACTGGGAATGAGGTAGCTACTTGAACTGCTGGAAATGAAGACCCAGCTACAGGAAAATTTAGCTGAACATCTGCTAGACCACCTAAACTTATTCTTGTGAATAATAAACCAGCTTCAAGACTCCCTTCTGTCTTTATTCCACAATCTATTATAGTTGCTTCATTAACCTTAGCAACTTTTACTTTTAATTTTTCAGCATTTTCTATCAATTCATTTACAATAGGTAATGCTTCTTTTGTCAAAGAAATATTCATATCAAATCCATCCTACTAGTTAATTTTAGTCAATTTATAAGCCAAGGCCAATTCCAGAATAATCTATCCCTTCGTTCAAGAATTCTTTTGGTTTGTAAATTCTTCGGCCATCAATAAGTATTTGTTTCTTCATTGATTTGAAATCTTCAGGTTTGAGGGCTTTTATTGCATCCCATTCAGTTACTATCATGCAAGCATCAGCATCTTTTATTGCATCTTCTAATCTTTCTGCATAGGTAATTTTATCGCCTATCCATTGTTCTTTCTTAGCTTCATTAATTGCTTGTGGATCCCAACCAATGACAGAAGCTCCTTTTGAGAGCAAAAAGTCAATTATCCTAATTGACGGGGCATATCGCATATCATCTGTTTCTGGTTTAAATGATAAGCCTAAAATGCTAATTCGCTTTCTATCCAAATCACCTAGTTTTTCTTCTGCGAGTTCAACCATTCTTTTTGCTTGATGAGTATTAACTTCCATTACACTTGCTAGTATTTTTAGAGTGTAACCTTTAGAACTGGCAAAATGTGAAATAGCTTTAACATCTTTTGGAAAACAAGATCCACCAAAACCTGCTCCTGCTCTGAGAAATTTAGGATTTATTCTGAAATCGAGACCTATGCCTTTTGCAACATCACTGACATCAATGCCCTTTACACGCTCACAAATATTGGCAATTTCATTTATGAAAGATATTTTTGTTGCTAGAAAAGAGTTATTTGCATACTTTGTACATTCAGCAGTTTCAATTGAAACCCTTAAGACTTCGGGACATGAAACTTTTTTGCCATAAATTTTTTCCCAATTTTTACTGAAGTCATCGTCTTTATCTGAGTATAAGTTTCTAAAGAGAGATTCAAGTTTTTCACCAGATTTTTCATCAAATTGACCAATAATAATTCTATCAGGGAATATTGTGTCATGAACACTTTGTCCTTCTCTTAGGAATTCAGGACTCATGCATAAACCAAAATCTTCTCCTACTTTTTTACCTGATTCTTTCTCTATTGTTTCTTTAATTAGATCTCTTGTTGTTCCCGGAACTATTGTTGATTTAGCAACAACCAAGTGATACTTGTCCTTTTGACTGATTGCTTTACCTATGTCTCTTGCACTTTGTTCAATGTATTTCAGATCACAACTTCCATCTTCTCTTGATGGAGTGCCTACACAAATGAAGGTAACATCACTGTCTTTAATCGACTCAACAATATTCAAACTTGCTATGAGATTTTTTTTCTTTAAAACAACTCGATCAATTAGTGGAGCTAAATTTGGTTCAAAAAAGAATGTTTCCCCTTTATTAACAGCATCAACTTTCTGTTGATCTACATCTAACGCTGTTACTTTGAAGCTTCTATCTGCAAAAATACCAGCTGTAATAAGTCCCACATAACCTGTTCCTGAAACCGTTATTCTAATTTCTGAGTTCATGGCAATCTACACTCTGATTATTTATCTTTTAAATATACAAAACCAACTGGTATTTGATATTTCTTTTGTTTTCTATAATTTGTAGCTATTTAAAGAAAAGCTATGAGTTTGAAATTAGAAACTATTTAAGGTCTATCCTAATGAGAATTATGCTTTAGATTGGTATGATATTTAAAATGAAGGAAATTAATGTTAACCTTTCAGAAATGAGAAGTGTAAAGCTAGATATTGGTGGAAAAATCTGTGCAAGATCATACAAGAATCGTAAAAGAAAAACAATCAAAGAAAGGTTAAATTTTGGCATTATGTATCAACATCCAAAACTATACATCTTTGCTATTTGGATGAATGATCCAAACCAGCTAATTCCTAAAACATTGGCTAAGAGTGTTGAAGGCAATTCTGTCTTAGATCTTGGTTGTGGTACAGGAACTTTTCAGAAATTTCTTCCTAATAATATAAATTATATTGGCATTGATTTGAATGAAGACTTTTTAGTCTATGCAGAGAAGAAAGGTAAAGGAGCTTTTTACAAAAGAGATATACTAAACGATTTGTCTGAATTTAAAGCTGATACAGTAATTCTATCCGATGTTCTACATCATGTAACTCCAAACCATCAGAAGCTTTTGGATAATGCTATTGCATGGGCTAATAAGAAAGTAGTCATTTCTGCCTGCTATGAAAAGGAGGAGGGTCCTTTTAAACAATTATCTGAATTTATTGGTAGAAGAATAATAGATAACGATGGTCTGAATGAACAAAGAGAAGGTGCAGGTTGGTTAAGATTGGCTGAATTAATTTCATTTCTAAGAAGCAATGGTGCATCGAATTTCCAGAAGGTCTTATCGCACATACACTGTGAAATTAAAGTTTGAATGTTAATATGAGGTGTAAATATTAATGCTTAATATAAAGAATGAAAATGAAGAAATCTATCGGGAATATAGCTATAATTCCCAGATTGTTGAACTCGAAACAAAAATCCAATCTAAAAGCAACTGTAAATCACTAATCAAAGAATTAGCAGACAATCATTATAAGGAAGGGAATTATCATCGTGCATTAAGCTGTTATCTTAAATTGCTATCATTCGAACCCCAGAATGCGAGAGTGTGGAACAAGTTGGCAGTTGTTTTTCTTAGACTTGAAGATTACAAAACGGCAATGGAGCTATCACGTATTGCTCACAGGTTAATTAACAAGGAAATGGGAAAATAGTTTCTTTTCATCAGTTTTTTATTTATTCGAATATTTCTAATAGTTAATATAATGTGAGTTTAATATTTTACATGTGTTTTTCCAAAATTAAAAAAGGGTTAAAACAAGGAAAAACCCCATTTAGTTACGGTGAATAATGATGTCTAACCTAGAAGAGGATGATGTTTTCGCTGATGCAGAAGAAGGCAAAGTAGATGTACTCCAACTTGAGCTTCACAAAGAGGAAAAGAAAACTAAAGCACCTATGACAATGAGCAGACTTATCTTGATCTTTGCTTGCGTCCTTATTGTATCAGCAAGTTTGGCTATTGGTATTGCTAAAATCATTGATGCC
This sequence comes from Candidatus Heimdallarchaeota archaeon, assembly GCA_019058275.1. Lineage (GTDB taxonomy): Archaea > Asgardarchaeota > Heimdallarchaeia > JABLTI01 > JABLTI01 > JABLTI01. The sequence goes on along the minus strand of JAHLVW010000078.1, from coordinate 11,875 downwards.
AATTCTTCTGATGAGCTTCGAAACTTCTCTGAATGGATAGTTCTCATGTTTATGGTTCTCGGTGGTGGAGCTATTTTCGCAGCATCTATCACTGGAGTTTGGGGAGGGCAAAGAAATATTCCAATTAGGATGGTTAGCCCTACTGATTCTTCTGTAATAGGTAAAGGAGTTATGGTTACAGGTTATGTAATCGAAGAATGCATGGATAATGAAGTCGAGTTAACGATTTATGGAAAGGATAAAGAGGTCATCCATGAAGAGCTTGTACCAATTAAAGAGGATGGCTTGTTTTATACAGAGGTTATTGAACATTTTGAGGACAAGAAAAAGTCTGAGCATATATTCATTGAAATCTGGATGGTTTCATTAAATTCAAAGAAAATCAAGTTTGCTGTTAGAGAAAAAAAATACGAGAAACTAAATATCGCTAGGGAAGGTTTGAAAATTGGAAGTGTTTATTTCTTCCCGGCAATTTACAAGGATTTTGCTGATAAAATAAAAGGAATCTTTGATCCAAAAAGAAGAGAAAAAGGAGTAATTGAATATGTAAAGATCAATGAAGAACGATCTACAAATGTTTTCTTTCCAGAAAAAAGTTCTGATGATAAGTTCGTTTCCTTCTCCTTTGATAAGGTAGCAGAAATGCGTCAAAATGCTTTATACTTTGATATTAAACGAAGAAGAAGAGCTTATTATCGAATTATACTCTTTACCATGGCTGTATTATACTTCGTTTATCCATTGATTACAGTATTTGCTTGAATAGGTTAGAAATACTAGAAAACTTTATTTTTAGTGATTTTTTTCTAGGAAGCTGAGGATAGAAGAATGAAGTATAATCTGAAATTTAGTTTTAAACTACGAGGCAAATTACCTGCTGATGCTCCTGAAAAGATTAAAGAATGGCTTGCTGAACTTAAGCAGATGTTAGAAAAGGGAATTCAAGAGAATGACATTAAAGAAATTTCAGTTGTTAAGAAATGGAAGATCATTCCAGTATCTAAGAAAGAAGATGAATTTGTTTTAAATGTAACAAGTGGTAGAGCTTTACCGCCCCATCAAGCTTTATTACGAATGAGGAAATTCTTCAGTGGTAAATTTGGCAAGGAATTTAGAGTTGGTATAAGTAGTGTAGATATTAAATCTTACAAAATTGATGTTGATATTCCTAAAAAGCCTGAAAAAGAGTTTACATTACCATTTGTTTCTTCAATCAAGTTTGATGAGAATATTGCAAAAGTAACTCTTGCAAAGGATATTCCCATAGATTTTATCGAGAAGGGTGCTATTGATCGAATTGTTAAGCTTGTTAAAAATAAGATAGTTGAAGAGGTTATTAGAGGAAAAGATGAACACCATCTTGTAATCTGGAGTAGTGTACAGAAGAAAGCTTTTACAAAGGAAAATCCAACTGATTTAATGATTAAGGAAGGATGGATTCAAAGAACAAACTATCGAAATCAATGGATTTTGGGACCAGCTATCACTACCTTTACTGAAGCCTTAAAGAAAATAATCGAAGATAATTTGTATAAGCCTTTAAGGTTCAAAAATATGATCTTTCCTAAAGTTGTTCCTTGGGATGTTTGGAAGAAGAGTGGTCATCTCTCAGGGATTTATCAAGGAGGATTTGAACCATATTTTGTTTGTACGCCAAAAACTGCAGATCCAACCTATTGGGAGGATATTGCTGATTATTATAGGATAACTCTTGATGTTGAACCTGAAAAAATAATGGAAAAACTACGCCCACCAATAGGAGGACTCAGTTTTGCTCAATGCCCACCATTCTGGTCTTATATACAAGGTAAGACTATCTCTGATGATAGTTTCCCAATTTTCGTTTACGATTGGTCTGGACCAACTTATAGGTATGAAAGTGGTGCAGCACATGGTTTTGAAAGAGTAGATGAGTTGCATAGAATTGAGACTCTTTACATAGGTTTCCCTGATCAAATTAAGAAAGTAGCACAAGACTTGAGGATAGGTTTTCGCAAGATTATAGGCGATATTCTTGATTTAGAGTATCGTGAAGCTTGGGTTACTCCTTGGTGGACTGCACAAGAAGGAAGTACAGAAGAAGATTCACAGCAAATTGAGATAAAAAATTTTGATCAAATTGGCACTTTAGATATGGAAATCTATATGCCCTACCGAGGTTCTCGAGAAACAAGTTATTGGTTGGAAACACAGAACGTATCTATTTTAGGAACTAAATACACTAAGAGTTTCACTGTCAAATCGCAAACAGGTAAAGAACTATGGTCTGGTTGTGGTGGTGGAAGCTTTGAACGATTCATTTCTGGTTTCATTGCTCAAAAAGGAACTGATCCTAAGAATTGGCCTGAAAAAGTCTTAAAGTACATAGATGAAATTCCCTCGGGACCAACTTTTCTGTGAAACGCTATAAGCTATAGTTCAATAAAGGTGGAAATCATGAGTAAGAGGATTAAAGGTTCTAAGCATTTAAAGAAAATTGATGTAACAAAGAAAATCTGTATAATGGGTATTGGTAGTTTTGATCGTGCTGATGATTACGCAGGAGTAGCTACTGTTGAGCAACTTGAGAAGGTTACTTTTCCTGACAACATTAAAATCATAAATGCTGGACCTGTACCAGAATCTTTTACTGGAATAATAAAGCGATTTGAACCTGATTACTTGATAATTATCGATGCTGCTAACATGGATGAGGAACCAGGAACATTAAGAGTTTTTACAGGGAAGGATATCAATACAGCATATATGGTAACCCCTCATAAAGTGACAATGACAATGTATACGAAATATCTACGATTCTTTTTAGAAGATCTAAAGGCACTGTTTATTGGCATCCAACCGAAGTCTTTAACTTATGACGTAGAAATGGCAGAGAGTGTAAAAGAGAGCATAGACTACTTGGTACAGTATTTAGAAGATATGTTGAGGAAGGAAGTTGCATAGAGGTAAAGAAAGCAAAAGGAATGAACTTCTTCAAAAACTTCAAAGTAAAATCCCAGAAGATTTGCTTTCCTTCGTTCCACAGCATTGGTGGAAAATCGGGGACATTCTTATTCTGACCATTCCTCAACAATTGATGAAATTTAAAGAGGATATTGGAGAAGCTCTTTTAACTCTTGAGCAAAAACCTCTTAGAACAGTTCTAGGAAAGGTTGGTCCAACAAAAGGAATCGTTAGAACTCCATCCTTTGAGTATCTTGCTGGTGATGTGAATACGGAAACAATCCATAAAGAGTTAGGATGTAAGTTTAAAATTGATGCTGCAAAGCTAACCTTTTCACCAGGAAATCATGGTGAGAGGGAACATTTACTGAAAATTTCTAAAGAAAATGAATTCATTATTGATATGTACAGCTGTGTAGGGAATTTATCATTACCTTTAGCAGTACATAAAGCACCTGAGAAAATAATAGCAGCAGAGATAAATCCTTTAGCTTACAAATATTTGACGGAAAATATCATCCTAAATAATGTTGAATCTGTAATGAAGGCTGTCTTAGGAGATAATCGAGTGATACTGAAGGAATTTGAAGGAGAAGCAAATCGTGTTCTTTCTGGTTATCTAAATAGTGACGATGAACAACTAGAATTAGCTATTCGTTTGTGTAAAGATAATGGTGTTATTCATTATCATGAAGCAGTTCCATTAGCAGATAAGGAAAATCCAATAATTAAGATTAATAGAATTCTGGATAAGGTAGGTAAAGATAGGAAACAAATTACTAAAAGAAGAGTTAAGAAATATTCCCCAGGAGTAGAGCATATAGTTTATGACATTCAAATTTAATAATACTGATTTAATCTGAACACAAACACTAAAATGACAGACAAATAATGAAGTAATTGGAGAACCTGTTAATGGAGAAGAAAAATGCAATGAAACCAGATTTATGGACTCTACGTCAATTAAAGGTTGTAGCACAATATCAATTTGGTAATGAATTTGCAGATATTCTTGCACCTGATGAAATACTAGTAACCTTCTCAAGAGCAACTAAAAAAGTTAGAGAGGTATTATTCAAAGGAAAACGTTTAGCAACGATTAGAGCAAAAGATGGATTATATTCTATTGGCTTAGCAGGGGCAAAGAGAATTATCAAGCATACAAAAGCTCCAAAAAGACGTGTTATGGTTCAATCAGATGTATCTGAGTTTATAGCAGATGGAAGGAATGTTTTTGCCAAGCATGTTGTAAAAGTCGATCCAGATATTCGTCCAGAAGATGAGGTTATTGTTGTTTCTGAAGAAGATAAATTGTTAGCTGTTGGTAGAGCTAAACTATCAGCAGAATATATGCTTGCGTTTCAAAAAGGAACTGCAATTAAAGTTCGTCATGGGATTAAGAAACTTGAGAAAGAAAAATAGTTATGAGAAATAATCTGTGATGGTTTTTTGCATTGAATCATACTTTACTAGATTCGACACTCTTACTGCTGCTTTTCTAATTTTAGCTTTATTGAAATCACTATTTATTTCAGCTAATAGTTCATATACTGTTGTTCGTATTCGTTCTTTATCATCATTAGCAGCTTGAAAAGACCTACTGCGAGTAATATTTTGAAAATTATCTTGAAAACGAACATCTAAAGTAACTGTTTTGTATCTGAAAGATTTTTTTGTTAACCGTTCATGGACACTATCTATTAATTTTGGCAGTACCATTTCAATAGGTATTTGTTCTCCATCAAACATATGTCCATGAAATGTTCTACCCTTACTAATGGACTTTACTCCAAATGAACTACTTGGTTGAATTGTTGTTCTTCCCTTTCCAGAAACAACACGATAGAAAAAGGACCCTAACCGGCCAAATTTACGGATCATTTCATGTTCTGATCCAATTTCAATAATTTGACCTATATTTTCTATTCCATGTATTCTCTTTAAACTTTCAGCTGATTTTGTACCTATACCACTTATAGCTTTTACAGGTAATGGATAAAGAAATCGTTTAATCGATGCTTTAGGTACATAGGTTATACCATTTGGCTTATTTCGACTAGTTGCTATTTTAGCAATTGTAGTATTAGGACCAATACCTATTGAGCAAGTGATTTTTTCTTCTTCAAAGATTTCATTTTTAATTTCTTCTGCTAAAGGAATTGGATAGCCATTATGTTCTTTTTCTACCTCATCAGTAAGATTAAGATACGCTTCATCAATTGATGCAGACCGAAAATGATCTGTATAAGAATTTAGTATATTCAGAATATTATCAGAAACTTCTCTATAAAGATCATAATGACCTCTTCGTACACAGATAATTTCAGGGCAACGTTCAATAGCTTCTTTTGCTGACATACCTGAATGTATGCCATATTTTCGAGCTTCGTAATTACAAGTAGTTACAATCCCTCTTTTAGTGTCTTTATCACCACCAACCATTATTGGTTTACCAACAAGGGATGGATCCTCTCGCATTTCAACAGCAGCGAAAAAAGCGTCTAAATCAACATGAAAAATAAATTGTCGGGTATCAGTTGTCTCAATTGGTGTGGAATGTTCTTGTTGATAAATAACCATTAGAATGCCTGCTTTGGGTATTTTATATGATAAAAGTAACAAATTATAAAATAAATTTCAGCATGGGAGATAAACGAAACTATTTTTTGGCATCGTTAAATATTCTGCCATAATACATCTGAGTTTTATACTCAAATTTCACTTGATTATTTACTTGAAATTTATTGTATAGATCTTTTAGTGCAGTTATTAACAATTGATAATTAGAGCTACCTTTCTGTGGGGAATAGGAGGAAGATTCTACTCTTCCTTGTAAACCTTGAAAATCAAAATACTGATAATTTTCACAAGTGAAGATCTCTATTTGAGAGGAACCATAAAATCGATTTATTTGCTCATCAGTAACTTTGTGATAACTTACTTTCACATACTCAGGACAGTACTGTCGCAACAAAGAATCATATTCCTTCTGAAATAGTACCTCATCAATTAATCGCTCATTCCATATAAGTACCAAGTATCCTTCCGGTTTCAATATCCATAAAAATTCCTTTCTTGTTTTTTCTAAATCAAACCAATGAAAAGCTTGGGCAACAGTTAAAACATCAATAGAATTGCTATCTAATGTCGTTTGTTCAGCTTGACCATTTATACTAATGAAATTTGAAAAATGTAACAAACTAGCTTCTGCTTTGTTTCTCATCTTATCATTAGGTTCAACTGCAAATACTTTACAACCTGTATCTAACAAAATCCTAGTAAAAATCCCTGTTCCAGAACCTATATCAGCAATTATTGAATTATCAGAAATTATCCTCTTATCCTTTAATACAGTAATTAATTTCTTTGGATAGCTAGGTCGATATTTAACATAATTCTCAACCCTATCAGTAAATCGCTTCGTTGGATCTTTTGGCATGAGTTATTCATCAATAATAAGTAAGGTACTTGTAAATATAGTTAATCACTAGAAAGCTAGATACTCATAGAAAATTGATAATAAGATTCAATATAGGTGCAAGTTCAAGAAGCAAATGAACGATATTTAAGATGAGACCTATAATCGATACTCGTTCTTTTCCTTTTTTCACTCCAACTACTCCGAAAATTATCCCAATGATAGCAATAAGTTGAAAACTACAAAAAATCCCAAGTGCACCATAACTAGTAAGGCCATTCATGTGATTTGTAATAGGCATGGATAACCAAGTAAGAATACCTACACCAAGACCACCAAGAAATAAGGAAACGATTGAAAAAGGATGAACATGTTTTGAGGTAAAGGCTCCAAGTAATAGTACCTTAATCTTTTGACCACAAACAATACAAAATTCAGCATCTTTATCATTCTTCGCTCCACATGCTGAGCATTTTCTCTGCAAATTTAAATCACCAATTTCTTATCAATTATATTATACATTCTTAATTTAAAAAGATTTTAAAGAAAAGGATATATATCGCAAAACCATAATATCATTGAGCTATATGAGAATAAGGGGAAAGATTTCAAAATAAAGTCAATAATGATTATCATAGTACTACAAACGACATATAGTGCGAAATCAATTAGCATAGGTTCAGAGTATACTGATGAGGTTTCATTAAATGATTGGGCATTTTATGGATGGGAAACTTCAAAACCTTGGAAACAAGGAAGTAGTCAAATAAACATCCTTAAAATGTATAATTATATCCAAGATGAAGAATTAGATATAGATCATTTACTTTTACTGAAAAATGGATATATTATTGCTGAGAGAGATTTTTACATTGATGTTTGGAGTGGTAATGGTTTTACAGTTGGGTATATTGTATCAACTATTACAGCAACAGTTATTGGCATAGCATTAACTTAGAATGAGTTTAATTTATCATAGAGAGTTTTAGATTTTTTTCCGGAGGTGAATAGATCAAGTTTAGATCCTCTTATAGAAGAAGTTAAAATAAAGCATCTTCTAACAATGAGTGCAGGATTTAATACATCAGAGAGTATAGATTATTCTAAAAGTTGTTATCTTGAAATGTTATTAGGTGGATCCATTATTGCTAAACCTGGTGCCAAATTCACTTATGATAGTTCCCTCTATGTTTTGTTAGCTTACATTTTACAGTATGTAAAAGAATTTGATAGGTATTATTATAGCAAGATTTTAGCTACTCTATCAATTTTTGTTGAATTGATGTCAATAACAATTGATGGACTAATTTTAGGAAGTAGAGGAATGACGATGGGGATTGATGATGTTGCTAAAATTGGATACCTGTATCTAAATAACGGAACTTGGAATAAGAAGAAACTAATCACAGAAGAATGGATAGATGAATCATTGGATAAGCAGATAGCTGTAAATGACTCCCTCTATTTTGGTTACTCTTGGTTAATAAATGATCAACTAGGTTGCTATTCAGCAGGGGGATTTTCTAATGACCAATTATTCATCATACCAGAAGAAAACACAATATTTGTGATATTTAGTAGAGAATATTCTGAAAGTTATTTGAAGCAATATTACTATATTATTGAAAATATCTTATTTAATGAAGAATATAAGACAATTTTAGCTTTTGCGTATGGTATACCGTTTACAATGAGCGTTCTTGTTATAATGATTGTTATTTCAATAAGAGAGAAATCCAAAAAAAAGATTAAGTAGGAATGGACAGACAAAAATCCCATTCACTTTAGTATTTTTTACTAGTAACTAACTAAATGCATGATTCTTTATTTTAACCGAAGGAAGGGATAAAGGTTTTTTAGTAGAAGAAAAGAAAGAAGAAATCTGGTTTCAACAATATGGGTTATAATAGTCCATTGTTGTTACGTTATTCAAATCTAAGCCCTCTAATTATCTACATGAGGACCATACTACTTCACTTTTTGTTTGCTTATTTTTCACTCTTTATAATGAATCTTCTTTTCATTTAATAGCTCATGAACATTTCATAATTCTTTTACTTCAAAAAAAGCTTTTCTAAACAAATTTGTCTATTGAAATTCTTTCCTAATTGAATGCCAGATATCAACCATTAAGCTCTTATTCTTTTCAAAGAATTCTGTTAGAATTGTTGGTATGTGCGGTTGTTGATAATAGAAGGTTTGAATGAAAAAGTAAGTAACCCTTTTTTCATTGAGCGACATTTCAGAATGATTTCCTAATTGCTCTAAACAATCGGCAATAAACTTCAGAACAGAAACTTCTTGGAGTTATAAATATTAACTGACCATTATTATTTAATAATTTCGAAGAGACAGCCATAAATAGAGTATAAATATTTGGATGATCATCAATCAAGTTTTTTGAAATTGCAAGGTATTTGGATTTGTTTATTTTATAATAGGGAGAATTTGAAATGATTATATCATAAAATTTCAAACCATTTTCTGGAAATAAAGTTTCATTCGTACTCAATACTTTAAAATTTTCAATTATGAAATCACTTTTGCTAATATTAAACTCAAACCCAATGCCTTTTTTATTGACTTCCGGTTTACAAGTAGCAACTACTTTTGTCAAATAGGGTATCAAATTGGAATCAATTTCATAACAATCAAGAATGATCTTCTTTGGTATAGAATTTGACAATAGTATCTTATTGATAATTGATGCAACCAATACACCTGTTCCAGCTTTAGGATCCAGAATACTTATTTCATCTTCATCGATTTTTTCTACTAAATCCACCATAAAGGAAGAAATCTCTGTTGGTGTGAAAATCTGTGCTTTTCCTTTTCTATAATTTGAGGTATATTTCTCTGAGTAATTTATAGCTAATCTTTATGCATAATCAGCTAAGGATTCATTGTGTTCTTTATCTGGTAACTTCTTATCACTCAAATCTGATACTACCCCTTAAACTTTATAATATCATTAGTTAATTTAAATGTTTAATTTATATATTTACAATGATTGGTATTGAGAATATTTGTTATTATATTTCCATTTTCGATTTGGGTAAGTAGCTTTATCATAGAAATGGTAGTCTTCTTCTCACTATTCTGTTTTTTAGGAGTTATAAAAGTATCACAAAAAACAGAACGAAGCTTTTTTAATGAAAAAAGAAAAACTCAAAGTTTCTCTATCCAGGCTTCTTTGTATGTTCGACCACCAATAATTTGCTATTTAAAATGAACTTGTTTGTCTAAGTTTATTCACATGCCAATTTTAGTAGATATTAAATCAGAAGAAAAAGGTACAACGTCGTTAATGAAACTAAAAGAATTAAGTCTAATTTAAATAAAGAGACGACCTATAGTAATACAGAAACATAATGTAAGGGAATAAGGAATGAAAAAGGAAATAATTAATTCGAAGATTGCGTGTGATAAAACTGGAAAAAGGATAGGGAAAATAAAAGAAATTAAAAGGCACAAAAAAAGTACACCAGAAAAACAATTGATGCAGATAGTTGTACTAAAACGATTTCTTTTGGAGAAAACATTGACAGTTTCATTTGACCAAGACATGGTCTTAAAAACTGAGAATGGTAAGCTTTGGCTAAATATAACAAAAGCAGATTACAATGAGTTTATCAATAAATTAGTAGCTCAAAGAAAACACATGGTAAAATCTGCAAAATTTGCTGAAGCTTCTGGAATAACAAGAGCTGTTTCTTTTGCTTATACTTGGGGAAAAATCTGAACGTAACAAAAAAAAGAAACATAGAACCTCATCCTATAGAGATAGTAGGAAAGTGATTGTATCATTAAAAGTTTTTAAGGAACAATCACAAATATACTTGGAATAATATGGAAATAGACGAGGGATAGATGTGAGTAAGAAATATTCAGTAATAGTGGTAGTTTTACTTATTAGTGGTTGCTTTTTTATACAGACGAACAATTCACCACAAGGTCAAAAGCTACAAGCAAAGGAAAATAGATTGAGTAATGAAGTGAAAATCCTGGGTGGAGCGATTACGTTTCCATCACAAAGCACATTAGAACAAAAGATGTTGGAAGAGAAAGATAATTATCCAGCAAATATAATGCAAATTGCTGCTTATGATGACATAAGAGGAGAAGCAATAGATATCATAATTGAAAATGACTTAGCACTACTGAAATGTACAGATGGGTTACAAATAATCAATATTAGTAATCCAATGATGTCAGAACCTTTAGGACGGGTAGATTTTCTCAGAGAAGAAGTAGGAACTACTGTTAGATATGGGGTAGATGTTCAAGACGATTATCTTATTGCAGATACAACAATAGCAAATATATCAAATCCAATAATCCCAAAGACAATCTCGAAATTAACAATTGATAGTCCAATATCCGCTCCAGTAGAGCTTGAAATTAATGATAATTTTGTGTACAGTTTAGGTAGTTATGATTACTCGTTTGAAATTATCGATATCCGAAATGCGTTCTATCCGATATTAGTAAATGATTATAGACCAAATACCTCATTACTAAGATCTTTTGAAATAAAAGGAGAGATCGCTTATCTATTAAGTACCTATGAGGGATTAGTTCTGCTTAATATTTCAAACCCATACTATGTCCATGAAATTGCAAGATTCCCAATGACAGGGCTATTCTTGGATTTAACAATTGCCGGAAATTATGCTTTTGTTTCTACAAGTACAGGTGTCAGTATTTTGGACATTACTACTCCAACTGTAATCAGTCAAATCAGTCATCGCAGCACGGATAAAGTTTACAGAACAACAGTGAATGATTCGCTTGCATTTTTGGCAAAAAAGGAGAATGGGTTAGAAATTATTAATATAGCTAATCCAGAAAATCCAGTTTCGATTGTTAATTTTACAAATCTGTTGTCTGTAGAGAGTTCTGCAATAAAAAATAATTTAGTATATCTTGCTGCTGAAACAGAAGGAATGGTTGTTGTCAATGTTAGTGAGATTATTACACCTACAATTAGCAGTAAGTACAATTCTCACAAAAGTGGTGAATTTGTTGATGTTGTGGGTATAAACGATGTAACCTATGTTGCTAATCAAAGTGGTGGAATAATTGTTTTTAATAGCAGTAATCCATATCAATTAGAACAAGTTAATATTGTTTTTCCGGAAGAGAAAATAACTGGAATGTCCCTTAACAAAAGTACTGAATTATTATTTTTTACAGCTGAGGGAGAAGGGTTAATAATCACCAATATAAGTGACAATTATCTCGCACCAACTATAATTGGGAATTATAGTCTTAGTAGTAGTGATGTAGTGAATGATTTTGTTGTTTACAATGATTTAGCACTTCTTGCATGTGAAGAGAGTGGGTTAGTAGTGGTGGACATTAGTAATCCAATGACACCTAATTATCTAAGTCAAGTGTATAATGGAGAAGAGGTATTGAAAGTAGATCTTAAGGAGAACTATGCTTTTGTAGTAAGAAGTAGTAATTTAGGTGTGACAATTATTGACATAACACTACCAGCAAGTCCAGTAG
>JAHLVW010000077.1 GCA_019058275.1 Candidatus Heimdallarchaeota archaeon | reverse complement strand
GGAAGGGATTATTTCGTTTTTGGAATTTCATCGTAATAATGAGGTAATTAGTAAGATTTTATAATAAACATTTTTATGTTCCAATAATATAAATAAAACACTATATCCATTATGAGGGTTTAATGATGAAAGGAGTCATTCTTGCAGCGGGACATGGAAGTAGATTATTACCATTTACTAGTTATCGACCAAAGCATTTGCTTCCAGTAGCTGGAAAACCAATTCTACATCGATCTATGGAATATCTTAGAGATATTTTGAAAATTGATGATGTTGTTATTGTTGTTGGACATCAAAGAAATATTATTATGGACTATTTCAAAGATGGGGAAGAATTGGGAATGAATATTTCTTATGTAGTTCAACACATGTCACAAGCTCATGGTTTGGCTGCAGCAGTTAATTTAGTAGAACATGATGTTTCGAATGATTTTGTTTTGCTTTTAGGGGATAATCTTTTTCAAGCAGATCTAAGCAAATGTGTGGATTTACATTTTTCTAATAATGCATCAGCAACTATCCATATTGAAGAGAATGAATTTCCTCAAAGGTATGGTGTTGTGGAATTAGATGATGATGATAATGTTGTTTCACTTGAAGAAAAACCAGTAAATCCAAAAAGCAATTTTGTTATTACTGGGTTTTATGTTTTTTCACCAGCGATATTTAAAATGATTAAAGGATTGAAACCATCAACAAGAGGTGAATATGAACTTACTGATGCGATACAACGCCTTGTTGTGAATGGTTATTCTGTTAAAGCTGCAAGAATTGATGGTTGGCGCTTGGATATTGGTTATCCTGAGGATCTCATATCAGTTAATAGACTTTATTTGAATGATACAACTCATCGAATTTTAGGTGATGTAAAAGACTCAACTATTATTCCACCAGTATATATTTCTAAAAATTGTAAAATTACATCTTCAACAATTGGTCCCTATGTTATGATAGAAAATGGTGTCACAATAAATAGTTGTGAAATTAGAGATACAGTAATTCTTGAGAATTCAGAGATAGATCATACATTGATGGCAAATTCAATAGTTGGAACCCAAAGTAAAGTAATAGGGATTAAATCTAACTCTCTCAAAGTTGGTGATTATTCAATAATTACAAATGAAATCTATTAATAGAAGTTCAAATACTTGGCAAGCTATTGAAAATGAATTAGAGAAAGGACTATTTTTTAATTCGAAAAAAAAGAAGGATAGGTGGCATTATAATCTGATTCCAATGATTCATAGGTTGGATTTTGGTGTAATCTTTTCGTTTTGTATAGATTTTGCTTACAGGAACTTCTTTGAATTTGTACTCTTTTGATGTAATAATCTTATAGTGAATATAATACTCGAGCGCATAACCTTTCAACCATTCTTGATCAATGTTTATTTTTGGGTCTGAAAGAATTTCCAATCTATAAGCTCTAAAACCATTTGTTACTTCCGTTTGTTTTCTAAATGTAATTATTGTCCAAAAAGCAGGCCATAATCTATTGAAGATTCTTCTTATAATAGGTAAGCCAACCGATTTTCCTCCTTTAAGAAAACGCGAACCTTGAATGTAATCATAACCATTAGCTAATTCTTGAGTTAATCTTGGGATTTCTCTGGGGTCATCTTTACCGTTGCCTGCCATGACGATAATTGCTTCATAACCAGATTTGTGAGCATAATATAAACCTTTTGAGATAGCAAAACCAATTCCCATTCTTTCTGGGTTTTCAATTACTTTAACAGAAGGAGGAATTCCTTTGGCGATTTCCTTCAGTTTAGTGAGATAATAATCATCAGGTTCATCAAGGACAATAATAACTTCGTGAACATACTTTTGATCGAATTTCTCTAGAACGGAGAATATTTCCTCATTTTTCCAGACAGGAATTATAGCTGCAACTCGAAAATCAGGAATGAATGTATCCATTAGCTAGATATCTCCAGTAAATTCAGTACAAATATGACCTTATAGTAATTATCTTTTACCGACAACCTTTGCTGGATTTCCAGCTACAACAGAATTAGCAGGAATGTCTTTTGTAACAACAGCCCCTGCACCAACTAAAGAATTCTTACATATGCATATTCCTGGTAGGATAACTGCTCCTGCACCAATTGAAACTCCATCTTCAACAATAGTTTCGAGTAACTCCCAATCTTCCTCAGATCTCGGGTATTTGTCATTTGTAAAAGTTACATTAGGAGCTATAAAAACAGAATTTCCAATTGTTACACCTGAAGGAATAAAACAAAATGGACGAATTTTGCAATTATCACCTATTACTACGTCTTCCTCTATGTAAACAAATGAATCAATTTTGGTATTCTTACCAATTTTACATTTATAGAGATTAACTTGATCGTAGATGACTGAATCTTCTCCAATTGTAGTGTCTTTCATTATGGAAAATCTTTGTTCACGTTTCATTGAACCACCATCAAATTCATAATTGCTCTTTCAATAAGCTCAACTGTACGTAAACCAATAACACCAGAATTATTAGCATTTTTGCGTGTTTTAATTGAATCAACAAAATTGACAAGTTCATCTCTTATTGTGTTATTCTTTTCGACTGGTATTTCTTCTTTACTACCATCATTACGATAGATTGTGAATGTTTGTTTAACACTTTCAACAATTGCGGAAGCTTTAGAACCTACGAGTTCTATTCTTCGTCTTTTGATTGGATTAGCCCAAGAAATGTGAATAGATGCGTTTAAATCTGATTTATAAGTAGTTTGCAAAATAGCCATTTCAAAGAAATCATTCTGTCTTAAGCATTTAGCAATCCCATAAATCTTTACAGGCCAGTCAGATGTAATAAAATTTAGGATATCAATGGGATGTGGTGCTAAATCCCAAACAACATTTGTATTGGTCAATGGTTCCATGTAATGTGTCCATTCAAGATTCAAGTAGTTAACTTTTCCAAATTCATTGTTCTGATAATATTCACATAACTTCTTTACAACATTAGCAAATCTGAAGATATGACCTACTTGTAAGACTAAACCTTTCTCTAATGCCAATTCTAGTAATTCAAAGGCATCATATTGATTTATTGTCATAGGTTTTTCAATCAAAGTATGAACATTGTTTTCTAATGCTTCCTTCCCATTTTGAAAATGAAATTTGTTAGGGGAACAGATGTGAACTGCATCCACCTTAGAAAGAAGCTCACTAGTTTTGTTCGTAGTTTTATTGTCTTTGAATTTCTTTAGCAAACTATCATCTATATCACAAAGATAGAGATCATCTATCACACCCTCATTCAAAAGTATGTTTGCTTCTTCAGCTACTCTTCTACCCCAATTACCAAGACCAATAATACCTAATTTCATCTTTTGTTCACGTCTTAAAGAATTTTTTAATCTTTTGGGTAATGAATGTTATATTTTCTTCTGTAAGTTTTGAATGAAGTGGAATGGTTAATACTTCTTTAGCCCATATTTCAGCATTTGGGAACATAGTTTCTTTATAATCCATTTTAAGATAAGGAGGATGCAAATGAACAGGTAGATCGTAATGAATGCTAGTTCTAATACCTTCTTTGAAAAGAAATTCCTTAAGTTTCATTCGATCCTTAACTCTTACCACAAACAAATGCCAAGCAGATTGACAATCGTTATTATCTTTTGGTGGTAATACTAATCCCTCAATATCATCTAATTCCTCATGATATCGCTTAACTGTTTTTTTTCTTTGTTGGACCCATTTATCTAGATGCTTTAGTTGTACACGACCAATAGCAGCGTTAACTGTGTTTAAACGTGCAGTATAACCAATATAGTCATGAATACCAGCTTTAGTTTTAGATCTACCACAATCACGTAGTTGAGAAACATGATCAGCAACTTCATCACTATTAGTAGTTAACATACCGCCATCTCCAGCAACAGTCATATTTTTAGAGGGATAAAAAGAGAAAGTTCCGGTATCGCCAATTGATCCTAGTTTTTTACCTTTGTAAGATCCACCATGGCTTTGGCATGAATCTTCAATAACACACAAATCATGTTCGGAAGCTAATTCATTAATTTCATCCATCTTTGATGGATAACCATAAAGATGAACAGGCATTATTGCTTTTACTTTGTCTTTATGCTGCTTGATAGCTTCTTCAATTTTTACGGGATTTATGTTATAATCATTTAAAGTGATGTCTACAAATAACGGATAAGCACCAGTATAGGTTATAGCATTAGCAGTTGCAATAAATGTAGCAGGTGTTGTAATAACATAGTTATTTTTACCTATGCCAAAAGCAAGTAATGATAAATGTAAAGCTGTAGTACCACTGTTTAATGCAAGAGCATGTTTGGTACCGATATAATTCTTGAAATCTTCTTCAAATTTTTTAACAGATTCGCCTTTCAAGAAAAATTCATTTTTTAGAGCATTTATCGCTGCATTTAACATTTCCTCATCAAATATCAGTTCCATTGTATTTATCATGGAATTCAACCTTTTATGTATAAAATCTAACCTTTATTAATAAAGTGTTTTGAAGATTGAGAACTTAAATAGCTTTTGTTACTTGTCTAACTTGTAAGAAGTTTGGAATTTAACTAATAAAGAAGAATCTTTACATTCATTTTTGTCTTAAATTCTTATATATAGAAACAAATTGATTTTCTTGGATTTCCCAATAGGAATTTAACTCATTTTCTCTGATATGGTCATAATTTTCAATAATTGTTAGAAGATTGTTAACTAAATCATTTGTTTCTATGCTATCTATAGTATAACCAAAATTATGCTGAGTAACAAATTTGGATGCATATGTATTTTCCATTACCAAGACTTTCGTTTTACAAGATACACTTTCAAATAATTTCCAAGGCATACCAATCTTTGTATTCATTCCTTTTATCGAAAAAAGGACATAAGATAAATCAGATGCTTTAATATAAAAGAATGATTTCTCTCTGTCTACCCTACCAATAACTGAAATATATTTTTCTAATTTGTAATTTTTAACCCTAGTAAGAAGTGTTGATAATAAAGGACCATCTCCTACAATGACTACTTTCAATCGAAATATATCTAAAATCCTCTTCTTTTTTTTGTTTATATTGTCAATTGCATCTACTAATTCTATAAGTGCTACATCATTTCTTAAACTCCCCACGTAAGTTATAAGAAAATCTTCTTTATTAAAACCTAATTTGGTTTTAGCATCTTTTTTTGATATTTTCGGAATAAATTTCTTTAAAGGATAATTCCAGATAATATTTACTTTTTTACTTGAAATCCTTTCTAAATAAGTTTTAATTGGAGGACTGACTGTTATGATTTCATCCATAAAGGACAAAAGGATTTTTTCAATTTGACCTGTTAAAGAACCGATTTGATTACAATACCATTCACTATAAACTGCATGTGTTAATTCATGTGAATCATATACTAGCTTGATTTTTCTGGGGAATAGTATTTTGAGAAGTACAGATCCTATAATAGTATTGAAGTCATTAATATGAAGTATTATTTTCTTTTTTCTTTTTAAAAGCTTTAAACCTGTAAAGAAAATTGATATCTGAAAAAGCAATGCAGAGATAAAGAATAATATTTTGCTGAAAGCTTTTGATTGTATTAGTTTCCTATTATCTACAACTAATTCACCTGAGAGATAATTTGAAAAACTAACCTCCCTATCCCAAGATAGAACATAAACCGAAAAACCATATTTATTTAAACTTTCTACTTCTTGTTTAACTCTAGGATCAGTAAAATAGCTTTTAGCTAATACAGTGTATATTAATGGCTTTTCATAAAAAATGGATTTAAGTTTATCATTTTTAGTTTCAAATATATCTTCTTTAAAAGATTTAGCATCAAAGGACTTGGAATATTCTTGCTTTCGTAATAATCTAATGATTATAATCGTTCCAATTGTAAGTGATATTGAAGAAAGAATTACCCATAATGCTATGAATAAAATATCAAGTGATGTATAAACTAGAAGTAACAAAAAAACACTATTAAAAGAATAAAAGCCTAACATCAGTGGGAGATGCATCCCGATTTTTCTTCTGGAAATAATCAATGTTAAGGTTAGGATAATTATACTTTGTATCAAACCACCAATAGCAATTCCTCCAGCTAAACCAATAATCCCAAATCTAGGAACTAGAAATATCCAAGAAATAATAATAAAAATTGATGCTATAAGAGATGATATGGGATTTATTTTCACGTGTTTTTCGGAGGAGAGTATATAAGATAAAGAGGGAGTAAGCATTAGAAAATTAATCTCCTTAAAAACCAACAAAACAACTACTAACCAATAAGAACTCATATTGTATTTATAGAGGGTTAATACCTCCAGAATTACTGGATATGCTCCTATTAAAAGAACAAGTAAACCAGTAATTGATGAGACAATCATTGTAATAGCCCAATTTAAGGAATTAACAAATTTAGCTGCATGATTACTCTCTTCATTATTCGAGACTTTTTGTAAATTTGTTACTCGAGGTACTAATATCCCACTTAAAGCAACTGTGAAAACAGTTATCGCAGCTATTCCTGAATCCCAGAAGCTTAAGACTCCAAGTTCAAATTCATCTTTCAAATAAAGATCAGTTATTATTATTTGTACTTTAGACAAACCAAATGCTAATAATCCACCTAAGCCAATTAGCAAAGCATAAAGCAAGATGTTTTTGGTAATTTTTGGTAATCTAAAAAGTGATTTGATGTTTATTTCTTTAAATTTCAATATAAAAATAAATAGAGCGAACGCTAAATGAAAAGCTAAAATCGGTATGATAAGGTAATAATACACAGTTGTTATTT
>JAHLVW010000076.1 GCA_019058275.1 Candidatus Heimdallarchaeota archaeon | reverse complement strand
TGAGGACCATGCTTAAGGTAGGTCTGATGGTTGACCTTGGCATCGAAAACCCAAAGAGATCCTGAACCAGGAGCCAGAAGAACAAAATCAACTGCACTCGTCCCCCCTAACCAGAGAAAGAAGAAGGCTAAACCAGGAGCCTCAGCAAAACTTTTAACAGAAGAAATAGGGGGGTTAGCGGAGAGAGATTCTATGAGTTTATTAATAGAAGCACTACTATCTGCCCCATAATCGAACGGACGTACTAGAGCTGCAAAATAGCTTTGTGATACTCAAGATGGAAAAGCATCTACTATCTGACCATCAACAATTTTATCTATAACCAGGTTATTCTTTTGAGAGATCTTTTCTAGCTGGTCATTCATAGATCCAAGTGAAATTATATCATTCGAGAATTATTAATACTAAATTTAGTTTTTATTTGCAAAACATTTGTAAAAAAAATAGTATATAGCGAAAAAAAGGAAAAGAGAACTTTTTTTTGAATTAAAAATTATAAAACAAGAAAAACCACACAAAAAATCGGACGAAAAAAAGAATAAAAAGTTCAAATCACAAGAAATCGGATGATAGGAAAAACGAAGGCAAAAAAGAACACAGAAACAGGGAAGGAGATAACCTCTTTCAAGGAAAGAACGATTCCTAAAGCCCAGCTCAGCAAAACAACCATATATCAAACCGACACAACTATTAGACTTGTTTCTCACTGCTGAAATCTTCGATCAGTCCCCTCTGATAGATTTGTATAGAATAATTACATTGTTTTCCTATTTCTTGTTTGATAAGACTTTTTTTCGACTCTTTTTTTACTTCTCCCTTCTTCTCTGCATGGCTTCGTTTCCTTTTTTCTCTCTCTTTTTCCTTGCACTCTTACTTTCATGCAGTCTTGTTGGTATTGATACATTCTGCAATAATTATTGCTATACTAAAACTATAAATTACTTATTTGCAATAAATTCTTGTGAGCAATTTGATAGATGATAATTTGCCATTATTCCTCAACTTAGAAGAACCTATCGCAGTATATGTTGTTAATAATACATTATTAGGATGTACACTGTATTATGGCAAAAACCATCTACCTTATCGAACTCTTAATTTACTATTTGAATTGTTTTCTCATCAAGAGTTTAGAAAGCATGTTCCTCAAATTTTTCATAAGCATTTTGTAGATAAATCAAAATTGGCTATTAATCCCATCCATGATTGTATTATTGGTGACCTTGAAGATCAGAAAAATACTTACTGCCTTAATTTCTCGATACAAATTGAACCCGGTAAAAAATTACCTGTTTTAATCTATGATATCATTTACATGAACAAAAAATTGCGATTGGATTTTTCACTTACATTTAATGATGCTTTTTACACCCTTGCTAATATTTGTGCAAACGCTGTGTGTAATTGGATTTGGGAATTACCTGAAAGAGAAGTAACTACAATGTTTTCAAATTTGTTTAAACACCCCAAGGTAATCAAAAGCGAAAGATACTATGGAAGAAATATGGGAACAGCTATAAAATTTACTGTGAATTACCTCTCGTATCTGAATGATGAGCTGTTATCTGGCTCAATCCTCCCTGATACAATACTACGTTTAGGAGGTGTTCATATTTTAGCTTTATTAGCTGAGCTTAAACCTGTAAGTAAATTCATTAGGACAATTTTTAATGAACTTGATACTATCGAAAAATTGTCCTTAAATAAACAATTAATGTATTATACATTATTCAAATTTCTTCCAAAAAAATCAACTGTTCCTGATATTTATCAATCGTATATTAAAAAAAATCCGAAGATTCTTGAAACCTTGCGTCAGAGATTACAAAAAGAATTTCCTGTGAGTAATTTTGAGATTTAGAAATAAACTAATAGTTATTCACTGATTTCTTCAAGGGTTAATTGAATATCAGTTGTTTTTTTTTTCTCTCTCTTACACCCTTGCATTCATGCATTCTTCTCGTTTTATTCTTTCCTTACTACTTTTCCTTCCTTATATTATTGATTATTCTTTACCTTCTGCTTGTTGGCTTCAGTATCTCCAAAACCACTCTGATGCTTTGTGGGGTTCTGTCGTTGGTTTTCGTGTCTTTGGTATAACTTTTTTCTCCCATAAATATATCATTCGCTGTGACTTTTTTCATTGGAGCTTTTGAGTTTCCTTGGTGTTATATCTCTTGGTTTTCTACAGTTTGTTTTAAAACATCGCTCTCGTTAAATCTTTATAGTCTCATCCTTTCCTGCAATGATTTTCGTAATTTTTCAGGTAGTCTATCTTTTGTTTTTTGATAGTTGCCAAATTTCTCAAGATATCTGCTAAGCAGGCTGTTTTTAATTATATTACCCGTTGTTACTACCCCAAATATCACCTCAATTGTTTGTATGTGAGTTTGTAATTCACCATTAATAGTTACACCTCTTACAGTAGGAACAAGATGGTTCATAATTTGAAGCAATTTTTTTGTGGGTTTTAAGCTGAGGGTGATTTTTTCTGAAGTAGAAGAGCGATAGTAAAGCTTTCTATCCCAACTTTGCAGAAAGGGCATTAAGTCTTGATTATGAAATGAAAGTAATTTTGAAAGTTTCCTCATGGTTATCCCTTTTCCTTCTTTGTATCGTTTTATTTCTTTAGATGTAATAATATTTGAAGGTAAATTATTACGAGAATCGAAATAGTCTGCTAATCCCAGAACTGACATGGTAGGCAAGAGTTGGAAGTTGAAATAACCTAAAGGAGTAAGATGGTGCTCATTAATACCTGTAAAGACAATGCGTGGGTATGATTTTTCAAGAAATGCAAATAAATCAGAAATTTTTTTCGGATGGGATGTACCGATCAAGTTTGCAAAAGCAAATTTATCACCAGCAGATAGATTTACTTGATAACCTTTACCACTCTTATCAAAAATCTTACTGGATAAATTATGTTCGGTAAGAAAGGATTGAAAGTTGCTACAAAATAGCTTACTGATAGAACAAAAGACTATTTGATTCTTAAATGAACCATCAGCATCAAATACTCCACGCCAATAGAGATTCCGATATGGTTTACCTATTGTTCTATAAATAGATGGTTCCCTAAGTGACTGGTATTTTGGTTTATTTATCGATTGATTGGTTATGAAATTAAACAACCTGGTTGCCCATAAAAGATTAAGCTTTACTACCCAAGCTCCTTTGTCTTGCATAATATGACCTTTTTTACCGAATATATCACCTAGCATTTTTGAGATATTTTCTATATGCTCTTTCGTTTCATCAATAATGATCACCCAGTAGTTCCGAAGGTTTCCATCACCGTTGCAGATACCACAAAGGTAAGCTAAAGGTTTCGTTATACATGGCGGAAAACTGAATGCTTCCCCTCGAGCACTAGTGAAAGGGATTCGGCTATTTCTTACAGGTAACTGTAAATCTGGAATAACTTCTTGGGCACAGCGAAATAGTGGGAAAGGAATGGCTCCTCGTTCAAGATAATCAGCAAGTACATCTCGCCAAGCAAGAATTGACTTATTGATCGAACGATAAAAATAATCTTGAGCAGCTTCAGCAATAAGGAGGATTTTTGCATGAATCTGGTCTTTCTGTTCATCAGATATTACGAGAAAAGGAAATCTTGTTATGATACGATCACTCTTTTTTTTCCGGACAAAATCAATCTTACGAACCATAATACCATACAGATTTGTGAATGATAGGTCTTCATTAATAACACGTTTTAGTCTTTCCTGTTCTATGAGTGTATTCGCTGTTTCCCAGGCATTCATTTTAGCTGGGTTTT
>JAHLVW010000075.1 GCA_019058275.1 Candidatus Heimdallarchaeota archaeon | reverse complement strand
CCAAGTTTAGCTTTACTTGCTGTAATAGCTCAGTATTTTGCAAAAGAAAAAATAACCTAGAAGAGATTTCCTTTCTCTTCTTTTGGTAATAATGGTTATTGATTCACTCATAACCAATCTTTTTCAAAACCTCCAACATAACTAAGAGAAATACTATCAGGTCCAGAATAAGCTCCTAGAATTGGACATGCTTCATGATAGTGTATTTCTGTGCTCTCTTTTTTATTTTCCATTAATACTTTGTATATGACATCGCCTGCTTTCTGGTTATTTATATGACTTAGAAAGATATCATCTGTTTCAGTTACTTCACATATCTTCTTCGCAAAAGCACTCATTCTATCAATGAGGTTTTGTTCATTGTTGAACATTGATAGTGGTTGCAAGATACCATCTACTTCATGAATCACTGGAATGACCTCTGGATTTTTATCTCAGATTTTTTCAATTGGTCCAAGTCGCCCTTGCTTTTCCAGGAAATCCAAATCTCTCATTGCGAGTATGTATCTTGTTTTTGGTCTGATTGCTTCAAGCCTTTTGAGGATTTGTTCTTTACTTTCCCCTTTGTAAGCCATTTTAGCTGCTTCAATTGCTTGACTCCCAATTCCAGTCATGGTATGTAAGGAATCAAAGACTGTGATATCTTTATCTTGGTAGCCATTAGCTACTACTCCCTTCGCTGCTTGATATGTCCCAGACATGCCGGAGGTGATAGTGAAGGCAATCACACTATCTAATTTCTTAAACGCTTCATCATACGCTTTTACTAAATCACCCGGTGATGGAACAGACGTTCTTGGAAAAGTTTCTTTATTTACTGTTTTTAATTTTTCACAGAATTCCTGTGTTGTTAATTCCCCTTCAGTATTATTCTTGATATAATATACTTCATCTCCAAAAATAATCCTGTAAGGGATAGTCACCACATTATATTCTTCAACTTGGTCCTTAGTCAACTCGGAAAGACCATCTGTAACGATAGTTACTTTAGACATAGAATTTACACCATATAGTTTCCATAGCTAGTAATTTTGTTGCTTTGCAACACTTGGTTTTAGTACACACATTAACCAATAAATCTTATCCCGATAAATAAATTTTAAATATCTCTCCTTTAAATCTTAATCTCACTATTTTTTCATAAAAAAGAGCAGCGAAATTTAATAATCAATTATTTCGTATTGCTTTTATTATCACTTTGTGAATCATATTTTTTGCTGTCATTGCTCAATACCTTGCGAAAGAGTAAGAATTGTTGAACTGCTCTGTACTTTGTTGTATAACCTTCTTTCTTCAATTCCAAACTATATTTATTAAACTTCGAATATTATATTTTAAGGCTTAAAAACTAAGAAATTGATATTTATGATTGATCTAAGAGGATTAACTAAAATATACAAATCTGGTGAGGAAGAAGTTTACGGATTAAAAGACCTTAATCTTGTAATTGCTAAAGGTGAGTTTGTTGTTGTTGTTGGTCCTTCTGGTTGTGGTAAGAGTACTTTATTAAATCTTATTGGTGGGATAGATGTTCCAACAAAAGGGAAAGTTATAGTTGGTGGAAAGGATCTTTCTGCTTTCAATGACAGATCACTCACCATGTTTCGAAGATATAATGTGGGTTTTGTCTTCCAATTCTTCAATCTTATTTCCACTCTCACTGCTTCTGAAAATGTTGAACTTTCTTTAAAATTTCGTAAAATAACTGGTGAAACTGCTCGAGAGGAAGCTGCTCGTTTCCTTGATTTAGTCTCTCTTGTAGAATTAAAGAATCGTTTTCCTTCTGAATTATCTGGTGGCGAACAGCAACGAGTAGCGATTGCTCGCGCTTTAGCTAAAAATCCTTCTATTTTATTAGCCGATGAACCAACTGGTAACCTCGATACAAAAAGTGGTGAAAAAGTCATTTCTGTTTTATATAGTGCTGCGAAAAAACTTGATATGACAACTATCTTTGTTACTCATGATTTAACATTTATGAAGATGGCTGAACGAGTTATTACTTTGAGAGATGGTGAAATTATTGACGACACTAAAAACACAACTGAATCATCTCTTGCGGGGGAGATTGGTTGATTAAGCGATTACTCCGTGATCTAAAGTCTCATCTTGGTTGGGTAATTGCCATTGTCATTCTTATTGCTCTCAGTACAGCATTTTATTCTTCTTTCCGGAGTGTTTATGATTCCGGTTTAACGGTCCTTGAATCTGCTAATGATGATCTTAACTCAGCAGATATTATTATCTCAACAATGCCAACTATTGATTATTCATCTGATCTTGAGCTTTTCCCAGGCATTTCCGAGGTTTCTGCAGGTTTTATGACTGAATGTTATTCCTATGATAATGCAACAAGAATTAGAGGGGTAGTTACTAGTGTTCCTATTGGTGTTCGAGTTAATAACTATGAAATTCTTTCAGGAGATGATCTTAATGCAACTAATGCTATTGTTGTTGAGCATCATTATGCTAGCCAGCATAACATAGAAATCGGTCAAGAGCTTGCTCTTTACATTTTTGGTAATGCTACCACTTTTAATGTAAGTGGTATTTGTTTTTCCCCAGAATATATTTACTTAATTTCTCCTGAAGGATCAGTTGAATTAGATTTTGGGATTTTTTTTGTTTGCGAAGAAACCATTATTCCTTTTGTAAATACCTTCTACTGCAAAGTATCAGACATGAGTAAAATTAGTGCTGTTGTTTCTGATCTCGAATCATTTTTCACTGCTCAAGGAATAAGCGCTGTAGTTAAGCAAGTCAATCAATCCTTCATTTATCTTGCTTTTAGAGAAGACTTGAAAGCAGTTAGTTCCTTAGCTAATATTTTTACTATTATCCTTCTTGCTATCTCTGCCTTTATCATCTTTGTAGTTTTAGCAAGACTAGTTGAAAAGAAGCGCCAAGAAATTGGTATCCTTAGAGCAATGGGTTTCACAAAACGATCTATTTTCTTCTATTATCTCCTCTTCGCTAGTATTGCTTCTTCTATTGGCATTCTTTTGTCAATTCCACTAGCTTATGGATTTCTCTCACTTATTATGAACTACTGGGGTAATAATATCCTTGGTATTCCAAGCCAATTCATAACCTATAACCTACATTTTGCCTATTTTGGTTATGGAGTTATTTTCGCAGTGGTTTTCACAATTATTGGAGCTTTTTTCCCTGCCTTTCATGCATCCTCATTAACACCAGTTATTGCAATGAAATCTTATATTACCTCTAAAAAAAGTGCTCGGATATTAAACAAATCCTCTATTTCAGTTACCAGAAAGCTTTTTCTTAGGGATATTTTTGGTCATAAAGCTAGAAGTATCAGCACAGTTATTGCTATTGCTATGCTGTTATCTCTTGGAATGTCTTTTGCATTATCTATGAACACTTTTAATGAAGGAATAAACCAGCGATTCGATGAGTATGAAATGTGGGATATTAAAGTTAGTTTTAATACTCTACAGAATAATTCTATTATTCCTGTTTTTACAGGAACTCCTCATATTCTTAGTGCTGAACCATACTTAGGAAGTGGTGCTGAGATTAGCTATGAAAACAAGAGCATAGTTATACAGTTAAATCAACTAATAGAAAACACAACAATGCGTAAATTTTCATCTACCGAAGGAGCTGTTATAACTGATAATGTGATTCTTTCAGGTGATGTTGTCTATCGCTTAGGTCTTTCTATCAATGACACTGTTTCACTAGCAACTCCTTCTGGGAGAAGGGAAATCAACATCTCAGCTATCTTACATGAATTTAGTTCCTCTGAAGGGTATATTCTTACTAATCTTGTAAACTTCACAGGTCTATACTTGAAAGTAGATACTGATCAAATCCTACAAATAGAAGAGTCCCTCAAAAACATGCCATTTGTCAAGTCTTGGGTCTTAAAAAATGATTATCGTGAAGGTTGGCTACAACTAATGACTGAATATACTGCAATGACTTATCCCATGGATTTCTTGACAATAATATTAACTATAATGCTTGTAGGAATTATTGTTTTACTATCAACAATGGAACGAGAATGGGAGTTCGTAATTTTGAAAACATTAGGATTCTCTAATTGGACTATTCTTTTGAATGAATTTCTGAAAATTCTTTTATTTTCATCGCTTGGTATTTCTCTTAGTATACCTATAGCCATTCAACTTTCTGACTTGTTTGCATTCACTTTCAGGAATTTAATTTCTCCCCTAAATACTATTCCAGTTCCAGACACTATGCTTTCAAGATCATTTATAGTGCTAGGAGCATCTCTGCTTACAGTTTTAGTAACTACTACTTTAATATTAAAACGAAATATCGCTGAAAGATTAAGGAATGCGTTTGAAACAATATAGTATTCATACGTATACTTTTTTCAACGTAACTTCATTGAACACATATCCTTTATTAACATCTATTTGCGACATTTTTGAAAAGGTCTATTTTTAGAAATAAGAAAAGGATTAGAATTTTTATTACAATTAATAATGAAATACATAGCAATGATTTTATTGATGATTTGAACCTTATAATTTCTTGATACAATTATGGCAAAACCAAAAAAACAGATTAAAGACTTATTTTCAGCATCAAAAAATATCTCGGATAAGACCTACTCTTCTGAGCAGATTAAGGATCTACCCAATCCTGTGAAGAGATATTTCAGTTACACACTGCAAGAGAACCAGTCATACATTAGTTATATTAGATTAAAACACAGAGGTCAATTTAGACCAACTGAAAAATGGATGCCTATCAAAGGAAAAGAGTATTTTACCACTGAACAACCTGGTTTTTACTGGCATGCAAAAGTTCCTTTTATTTCAGCGAAAGATATGTACATTAAAGGTAAAGGAAATCTTGTGATTAAATTACTATCATTGTTTAAGGTCGTTGATGCTAAAGGCAAGGAAATTGATCAAGGTGAACTACTACGTTGGTTAGCTGAAACACCAATCTTTCCAACAGCACTATTACCTTCAGATAAACTAAGATGGGAACCTATAGATGAAAATTCAGCTAAGATTATTTTCACAGATTATAATCAAACAATTAGTGGAACTTACTACTTCAATGAATTGGGACAAATTACTCATTTCAAGGCAAGAAGATACAAAGATGATACTTTAGAAGATTGGACAGGCTACTATAAAGATTATAGAGAAATTAATGGTATGAAGATACCTTTCTATATGGAAGTGGAGTGGAACCTTAAATCAGGTGATTTTAGTTATGCGAAATTTCCCATTGAAACTATAGAATACAATAATCCATCAAAATACTGACAATAAATTAGCCTTTTTGCTAGTTATATTTTTATCAACAGAATATTTATTTCCTTCTTTTTTACCTCTTATCTTCTAGATTTCTAAGAAAATTAATAGTGATTGTTTGTTGTTAAGCTATTATGAAAGAAAATAGAAAATTTTTGCAATTCTTCGATAACGAAGATTATGAGAAAGAAGTTCCAGAATCTGATGAACAAAAGAAGATTCCTCCTCCACCTTTTGAAAGACCTTATCCCAAAGATGCTATTCTCATTGATTTAGTCTCTCCTGAGGATTTCAAGATAGGGAAAACTCCTTTATTGAATATTGTTAATAACCGGAAAAGTAGAAGAAAATACACCGATGACCTCCTTACTCTTGAAGAACTTTCCTTCTTGCTTTGGTGCACACAAGGCTTGAAAAAGGAATTAAAATCTGGTCTTGGTGTTAGAAGAACTGTTCCTTCTTCTGGTGCTAAAAGTCCTTTTGAAACGTATCTTGTGATTAACCGAGTTAAAGGTCTTGATCCGGGTTTATATCGCTACATCTCTTTCAGTCATAAGTTACTCTTCATCAAAGAAATAAAAGATGTAGAGAAAACTATTGGTGAGTTATCCTATAATCAGAAATTTGTTGGAAAAGCACCTGTTATTTTTTATTGGACTGCTGTTCCTTATAGAACTGAGTGGCGTTATACCGTACTTGCTCACAAATTCATTGCTATTGATCTCGGATTGCTTTGTCAAAGTCTCTACATGGCTTGCGAAGCAATAAAACTAGGAACTTGTGCTATTGGTTATTACGAACAGAATAAAGTCGACAAGCTACTTGAGCTTGATACTAAAGATGAGTTCGTCGTTCTTGTTCATCCTGTAGGCAAGTATCCTAAAGAGAAGAAAGTAACTGAATTTTTCAAGAACCCTCAAGCTAAAGTTAAATCCGAAGATCTATCTAAGCTAGTAGGTACCTATACAAAGGATAAATCTGTGGTTGAAATCATTTTCAAAGAGGATCAGCTATTTGCTAAAATTGGCGATTACGAAGAACCCTTTACTCCTTACAATGAAACAGAATTTGAAGGTGAGTATCTAAAAGCTGTAAGGTTCATACTTTCGAGTGATGGTAAAGTGGAAAAAGTTATTATTCTAAATTCTCATGACGACACTACTGAATTAATCTATCAAGAATCTGAATCTTCATAGACTGATTCATCCTTCATTTTTTTCTTCAAACTCAATCCTATCACCTGATGATAAATTTAATTAAAGATGAACTAAGGTCAATGGTTGTTTCAAACTTACAAAAGGAAATCAGAGTGTTTACTATGGAACAGATTTTCACACATGACAGAAAGATTCGTATAACCCAACGGTATCATGTCATTTCTACCTCTCTAGGAGTTTCCCTTTTCTTTACTGTTATTTTCGGAGTTATTATCTTTAATCAAAAGGTAGATGCACAAATACCGAACATATTCATTGTTCTCATAATTTTTGTTGTACTTGCTCTTTTGTTGTTAATTGGTTTGCCCATTAATTGGAACATGATTGTCATCAGCTCTTCCGGTATTAAATTCACTACTCTAAAAGGTAGCACTAATTTCAAGTGGAGCGAAATTCAATCCTTCACTCTTACTTACAGAAGTAAAGCTGTTGGAGATAAGAGAAACAAAGGACGAGCTAGATCTTTTGCTGTTAAAGTAACCTCCGTTGAAGGAAAACATCATAGATTGCAAATCAGATATATTCCCAAATTCCGTTTTGCTTTTCGAGTAGAAGCTGAAGAAAAAATTGTTACTGCTTTCGTTGATCAAATAGTTGATAGCATTGCTTTTGCTCCCAGTGAGGAGTTGGGTCCCAGTAAATTTGATAGTGATTATCAATATACTTGGGAAATTCACCCTAAGAAAGAACAAAATTATAGTCATTTTTAGTGCTTTTTTTTTACTCTAATTGAAGTTCTAATTCATTTTTCTAAACTTTCGATTGACCTTCAGCAAACCGTTGAGTGAAATTCTTATTAATTAACTGGTGCTAAATATCATTATAGATTAAATCTTTTCATAGAGGTTATTTTAAATGAGAAAAAAATTTTACACTACTAATCTTATTATCCTCTTTTTGTTTGCTAACGTTCTGGTACTAGTCAATTTCAATCCTCTGCCCACAGTTAGCGCAGAAATGGCTATCACAGAAAAATGGAGTTATGCTGTTGGAGCAGGGATTTATTGTAATCCACAAGTCTCTGATCTTGATGATGATGGCTTCCAAGAAGTCGTTTTTACTTCTTTAGATCATAATGCTTATTGTATTTCTTATGACGGTAACCATCTTTGGAATTATGATACTGGTACAGCTATCACAAGCAGTCCCTCTGCATCTGACCTTGATGATGATGGTACTTTGGAAGTTTTGTTTGGTTGTTTAGACAATAACGTTTATTGTATTTCAGACACTGGAACTAAAGAATGGAATTACTCTACTGGTGGCAGTGTGTATCCTACTCCTCTAGCAGTTGATATTACTGATGATGGTGTTGAAGAGATTCTTTTTGGTTCAGCTGACGAGTATTTCTACTGTTTAGACAATACTGGTTCTTTTGATTGGAGTTATCCTATCGGTGCTGGTATTAGCACTAATGCTGTTGCTGCTGATATTGATAATGATAATACTGTAGAAGTAGTAGTTCCTTCTAACGGTGGAATGTTATCTGCCTATAGAGATCCTGGGATACGAGAATGGTTATTCTTTCCTGGAGGTTCATTAAGAGATCCTATTATTTCTGATTTAGACTCTGATTCTAATCTCGAGATAGTTGTCTCATCTCACAATGGTTTTCTCTTTTGTTTTAATGGTACAGGAGGTTTACTCTGGAGTACTTACTTTGGTGATAGTATTGGCAAGTCTACCACAGTTGACTTAGATGGTGATAACTACAAGGAGATTCTTGTAGGTGCTAATGATAACCACCTCTATTGTGTAGACTATCAAGGTAATCACTTATGGAATTACACGTTCGACGGTGATATCTATGGAAAACCCAATGTTGTTAATCTTGACAGTGATAGTGAATATGAGATAATAGTGCCAGTTGGTCATCCAGAAAATACTCTCTATTGTTTAGATCTTAATATAACAATTGCATCTACACTGCCAAATGGAAATGGAGGTATAGGAGAAATTCCTTTCCTTGCTCAATGGGGACTATGGATAATTGTTGGTATGGGTGCATTATATCTCCTAACAGTAGTCGTTCTTTTAGCAACTAGGAATAAAGGAAAGAAAACTACTAAAAAGAAGCGTAAAAAATAACCAACAATGATTACTAAAAAAATGAGAAACTAGTCATTATTTCAACTAGTTTCTATTATTTTTCTTTTTCCTATTGATGAACCTGTAAATAGATTTCCTACTAATTTTATTAGTAATGCTAAATTCATTCCTGTGATGATTAATCCTGCTGTTAAGTGCACTAAACCATTTGCTCCAACGACCAAATTTACCAGTATGTTACTCCATGGTGGTCCGATTGGCATAAAGAGCGCAACAGGTACGCATAGGAGTACTATAACAAATCCTGCAACTCGAGGTATTGCTTTGAAAATCCCTACAAACACCATAAATGCTAAGAGATAAAACATTAAGACTAATGGATTAAAGTACATTAAAACACCCATTAAAACTCCTAATCCTTGTCCTCCTCTGAATTTTAACCAAATGGAATAGTTGTGCCCCATTACACACAAAGCTGGTCCTAGAATGCACATTATGGTGTAATAGTTATTTGAAGCATCTTCTGTCACAAAATATGGTATCGAGTATATATGATCTATAAGAGCTATTGTTAGCACTCCTTTAAGTAAATCAAGGAACATTATTATTAATCCAATTCCTGGTCCAAAAGTCCTTATGGCGTTGAATCCTCCGGGGTTATGGGTATGTTGCGTCCGAAGGTCTGTTCCTTTTATTAGTTGTCCTCCCCAAACAGAGAAAGGTATTGATCCTAAAAGATATGATCCAATACACGTTAAACTAACTATCATTATTTTTATTGCTGTCATAGCTATCACATAGATGGAAATAATTATTGTTATTATACCATGATTTTTCATCACTAAAGTATTTTGTTAGCTTTAATTTCTTATGACTGTAAAATCAGAGCAATTTTAAATAAATTAAAACAAATATGATTTGAAGAATATTCCTTTGTTGTTCCATAGTTTTACTGATTGAGGTGTGTTCAATGAAAAAAGTAACAATTGTTACAGATGGAATTAATGATCTTCCTAAGAACTTAATTGAGAAATATGATATTTCTATAGTTCCATATCGTGTAATTTTTGTTGACGATATTTATCAAGTTTGTAATAATGATGAAACAACTATCCCTCGAGAAGAATTTCTCAAAAGGTTAGCTAATTCTCCAAAAGATGCTTTTGTATTTATTGTAATTTTAAATGATTTAGTAAGAGAGAGTGACTGTTATTTATTTTGTAAACAGACGCAAAAAGCATAATAATCCCAATAAAAGCAAGATTTTACTGATTATTTCTTCAAGGAGGAAATCCTGATGAAAAAAATAGCAATTGTAACAGATGGTAGTTGTGATATCCCTAAAAAGTTGATTGAAGAATATAGTATTCATGTAATTCCCTTTCAAGTGATTTTTGGTGAAGAAGTCTATAAAACCTATGGTGATTGGGGAACAATTACCAAAGAAGAATTTTATGTTAAACTTCAAACTTCAGTAGAACCTCCTACTTCTGCTATTCCTCCAAATATTGATTTTGTAAAAACCTTTCAAAAAGCTCTTGCTGAATCAGATACAGTTATATGTATTGTTTTGTCAAAAAATTTCTCAGGATTGTATCAAAATGCATTAAGAATTAGTAGTACATTTAAAGGAGATGACATTACAATTGTTGATTCAAGAGTAGCTACTTCAACTTTGGGGGTACTTGTTATCGAAGCAGCTAAAATGGCTAAGAATGGAGCAACAAAAGAAGAAATTCTTAAGCGTTTAGATGAGCTAATTCCTCAAGCACGTTTGGTAGTTGTTTTAAATAGTGTTGATGCTGTATATCGTAGTGGAAGGGTTGGTTGGGCAAAAAAATTCTTAGTTTCCTCACTTAGAATAAAACCTGTTGTTTATTTCAATGATGGCTCTATTGTTTCAGGTGGTACTCTTATAGGAAGAAAAGAAGTTGTAAAACGACTTAAATTTATTGCTCCCATTATTCTTGAAAAAGCAATTACTGACATTATTTTTATTTGGCACGTGAGAAATCCAGGAACTGCTCAGGAACTTCTAGAACTTATGGAAACTCATAACACACAGAACAAAAGGATTATCGTTCAAGAAGCTGGTTCACTTGTTGGCACCCATGTTGGAGAGAAGGCTATTGGCTTCATGTATATAGGTGAATACAATAAAAAATGGCTTTTAAAAATGAAAGTTTAAGTGACTGTAAATCTATAGCCTAATTTCATTATCTACTAACCAAAAGCTAAAAGAAGATTAAATCTTTTAAATATAATATTTGGGTTGGTATGTGAGCTTTAGCTATGAGCAAAATTTGCCCAAATTGTGGGAATGAGAATGCTTCTAATTATATTTATTGCAGACATTGTGGCTCACAACTTCCTGCTACTACACCTCCTCCTCAACAAGCTGTCCCCAAACCCAATGTGATTTACTGTCCTAGTTGTAGTCGTCAAAATCCAGTAAACGCAACAATATGTGCTAATTGCAGTTATCAGATTAAACCAGGGGAACCTATGCGAAAATTTAGATGGTACTATTGTTTTACTTTTCCACTTTTCATCATTTTTGAAATATTATCGTTCTGTTTTGGTTCTTGTTGTTGTTGCTGCTCCTATGATAGCAGTGGTCGTCGTCGACGTTCTTATAGTACATGTGATACTTCTGGTTGCGACTTAACTGGTTGTGGTAGCAACGGCTGTGATTGTGGAGATTGCGATTGCGGAGACTGTGACTGTGGTGATTGTGATCTTGGTGGTTGCGACTGTGATTGTGGATAATAACTGTATTCAACAGCACTTTTCCCTTTTTTCTTATTGAAGAGAGTTTGATTTTATGGGTTCTATTCGTTAACCGTTTAGTTTTATTACGGAATACTTGTTGGTAATCTTGTAGTATCTCATACCAGTTATTGATTTGTATATTATCTTCATTTTAATTCTGTCAGATTTTGTTTAAAAAACACTAAATTCGTCAGAAAACAGAAACCAAAACAATGAATGAGATTTAAAATCGCCAAAAAACGGAAACTAGAATTTATAAAACATCTAGAATTCGCAAAAAAACAGAAAGGCTCGAAAAATCGCACAAAAAAGGAGGTAGGAGAAGGCTTCTTTTTGCTAAAAGAAGATTCCATAATGTCCCTTTAGAATATACTAAAATCATTTTTTTTGCTTTTTTTATGTATTTTATGATTTTCTTGAATAGATTTTCACAGCAAAATCATCTTCTTTGTATCTTCTCAGATTCTCGTGTCGAAGACGATCATAAAAGGAGGTCTCCACGAAGTGGAGGAATGAGGTCGCACGAGGGGAGCGTTCAGCGATAGAAGTTTTTATTCAAGGTGATTCACTCTTGCTTCTGTTCTGTGAGACTGTTCTCCAAAAAACTTCTCTATTCAAAATAGCAGAAGAAATCTTAAAGGGTTCTAAATATCACTTTTGTTCCGTAGTCAACAAAAAGAAAGTGTTAATATATTGATACAAGACTGAATTTTGAATAGTATTTGTTTTAACAATTGCTAATTTAAAACGATTTCTAAGCTCAGTATAAATCCTTTTCTTTTCCTCTTCTTCACATTGTACTATGATGTAATCTCGACAAATTATTAATGATTTTAGGATAGAAAGCAAACTAGAATCTGGTTCTAAATCGAGTCGAGCTAACGTTTTCCGAGAGCGAAAGTATTGATGATTATAATGCTTAAGAAAAAACATTAAGTGAGGAGGGGAATCTGGAAGTAGTGGAAGAAGTTTTCTAAGAGAATTAATTGGAAGGTTTGATCGATATTCATATGATGCTAATCGTCCTTTTGGTATTTCTAAATAATCTGCTAAATCTTGTTGAGTCCAATGGTTTGTGTTACGAACTATTCGTAAATAATTTGAGCAATTTGTGACATTGAGCATAGGAAGAAGTTCAAAATTAAAGAATGTAGTATCATTTATATTAACAAGTGTCTGTGGATTAATTTGGTAGATATACAAGCGCTCAAATGGTTGAATATTAGATAATGGTGCTTTCTTCTGGTGTAAATAATGTGAAAAGTCTTTTTGTTTAATTGGGTGTCTTGGATGTAAGTAGTGACTAAGATTATTCTTATATTTAGCTTTAACACCCAATGAAAACCCTAGACTTGATTGTGATCGAATTTCTCGTATTTTATATTTGATATTGTAAGAATCAAGAACTTCACCAAATTCTTCTATAAATTGTTTAGATGAAGAACAAAGATCGATCTGCGATTTATAACAGCCATCGGCATCTAATACTCCACTCCAGAACTCCCACCGTAAGTTCTCTGTAAGAACAAAAATGAGTGGTTCCCGTAATGTATGGTACTTCTTCCCTGTTATTGGTTGGTTTGTTAGGAAATTAACCAGTCGCACAAGCCATTTGTTGTTCAAATGCAGAAGCCAAATCTTTTTCTCTCCAGAAATCGTTCCTTCAATACCAAATAATCTTTTTGCTAGTGCTTGAAGCATGAGCATATGTTCTTGTGAAAAATCAACTAATTCTATATTGTGATAATTCAAGTGCCCATCGCCAATGACTACCCCTAAAAAATAAGCTAGATCACCTGTCAATAGAGTTGGTAGATGGAAGTGTTCACCACGCGATGATTGGAATTGCACACGTTCTTGCTTAAGAAACTCGTGCCAATGATCACTCATCCGGAACAAAGGGAAAGGTAAACGTTTCTGGTTTTCTAGATAATCAATAAGTTTTGCTTGCCACTTCTTAATAGAATAATTAATGGCAGTTTCTATAAAGTAATGATGGCACCTCTCAGCTAAGCTAAGTGACTGTTTACGAACATTTAATGCTAGCTCAGAAGGTAAAGAAACATAAGGAAACCGCTGAAGGAGTCTTTCCCCTGCAAGAAAATCATGTTTGCGAACCATAATGGAATAAAGGTTGAGGTTATTTGATTTAAGAAATATCTTTGATTGCTTTTGCTGTTCTATCAGCTTATTTGCTGTTAACCATTCATTTTTCGCTGTTGGCACAGGATCGAGAAGAAAAGGATCCATTCGCCAATTGAGAAAGTCAGACATCATCATGCTCCTGTAATAGTAGTAGGTATTTCTTCTTAAATACCCCTTTGTTAAGCTGTACGAAAAATTAATTGTTTAACTGTTCTTTTAATTAAAATGTTATTACTTTCAGTGAACTCCTTATAAATTTAATATATAGTTAACCATACAAAGAGAATATTGAAGAAAATGTTCGCAAAAGATCACAGACTAACAAAGAGAGCTTACAAAACACTCATAGCTGATCTTCCGAAGGACGAATTAGAAAAAGCACTACAGCAAGTACAACAAATAACCAAACCTACAAAGAAGAAACCACTACAATTAACCGCTAAAGTAAAAATCCATCCAACAATAGAACAAAAAGAAATCCTCTGGGCACTAGCAGAAAACTGTCGATTAATACATTATTTCGCTAATAAAGAAAGAAAAGAATGGTGGGACAAAAATAAACACCTGCCAAAAAAGAAGCAAGACAAAGAAAGTAAACCAACCTATAACAAGCAATCAGCAGAATTACCAAAACTAAAAGAAATCTATCCTCGATACCAACAAAATTACTCGAAAACACTGCAAGACACCCTAAAGCAATTAGAAGCGGATTACCGTTCGTTTTACACTCTAAGAGATAACGGAGATGAAGATGCACGACCACCTGGATTCAAAGGGAAGAAATACTTTACCACTATACACTATAATCAAAGCGGATTCAAAATTCAAGGAAACAAGATAACCTTTACTCATTTTTATCCTACAAAAGAAACGAAAAAAGTAAATCTCACTTTCGAGATGCAAGGAAAATTCACCTTCGCAAACAAAAAAGTGAAGCAAGTAACCATTTACCAAGTACATAAAACCAAAGAATTCTTCCTATCGATCATATACGAACAAACTACCCCTGAGTACTACAACAATGATATTTACCAGGCAATAGATCTGGGAATAAACAACTTGGTTGCAGCTGTGAACAGTCACGAAGGAAAAACAATAATCATCAAAAATAAGCGAGTGGACAAGTACTGGCAACCAAAAATAGAGGAAGTGCAAAAAAAAAGGGATCATTGCATAAAATATTCTAATCGCTGGCACTGGTATAATAACAAACTTAGTAAAATGATTGCAAAACAAGCAAACCAAAGAAAAGACTTCCAACACAAAATAAGTAAACAAATAGTCGAGAACACCAAAGCAAACACTATAATCATTGGTGACTTGAATGTTAAAGCAATGAGTAAGAGCAAGAAGAACGATAAGAAGAACAAGAAAAGTCTTCATAGAAGTATGCAGAACAGTGGTTCGATTGGTCGCTTCGCTCGATTCTTAACCTACAAAGCAGAAAAAGTAGGTAAGAAAGTAATAAGGATCAGTGAACGAAGAACAACCAAACGATGCAGCTACTGTATGAATAAGGAGAACAAATTGCTCTCCGAACGAACTATTAGTTGTGATTGTGGGTTAGTAATAAACAGAGATACTAGTAGTGCAGCAACTCTGCTGCAAAGATTCTTCGCTTTACTAGCGGTATCACAAAAGAAACGCCTTGTGGTCAGGCAACGACTCCTGAAAGAGTTTCGAGAGAAGTTTTTTAGCGACACACAGTCAACCATCAAACGAAAGTTCCTCCAGCAATGGAGTTGGGCGGACTCGCAGAGAATCAAAAGTTAACACAAGCTCTTTTAGAGAGCGTTAACCAAGATAGACCATCATCCGATATCCTATGAGGATAAGAATATCCTCAAAATCATCCAATAATCTCATTTTTGAAATCATATTTCCTGTTTTTTCATTTCAGGAAAAATCCCTTTGTCAGCTTTTCTTAGATGTTGTATTGCTCTGGTTGCATATACTATTCCTGTAATAGTCGCATGAGTTAACATTGATATTACAAGAAATTGTTTCCAAGGTAGAAGAAAGAAAATCAGTATGTGGATTGTGTAGGTATTTCTTCTTCCATCTATTCTTCGAAATGCTCTATCTATTTTACCACTGTCTGCCAATGAGATCCTCATTACGTTATAGTATTGCATTGACACATGCCTATTGAATGTGTCAATTATTAGAAAAGCCACAATTAGTAATAACCATGGAATAAGTGGTTGACTTGTTATTGTTAAACAATACCAACATGCAGCAAAATACACAGTTTGCTCATATAATTGATCGAAACTGTGCTCTATGTACCCTAGCAATGTTAAGCGTCCTCTTATTCGAGCTAGCTTTCCATCCACTCCATCAAGGATGTTAACAACTATTAATCCAATGAACCCTATCCAAGGAAGAACTCTCGAGGTTAATTCATAATTCTCCAGCAAATAGGGAGAGGTTATAAAGCATCCTGCAACTAGGAATGCAATAATATTTACTAATATGGTTATTTGGTTTGGTGTTACTGGTAAATTTGCTATTACATAAACTACTAGATTTTCTAATGGTCTGTTAAAGTACCAAGCTATGAAGTCTAATGTTCCTTTCTGTGTTTGTTTTGTTAAAGCCCATTTTACTTTTGCTAAATCCTTTCTCTCTCTTACTAGGTAATATTGGATTGGTAATTTCCTTCTCATTGACGTCATATATGTTGGCATTTCTGTCATTGTTATTATTTTATGAGATTTCTTTAAACCAAAAGTAATTATCTTTTCAAGTGGCTTATTTACCTCTTCTTGATTTCCTTCTCTTATTAATTGCTTAC
This sequence comes from Candidatus Heimdallarchaeota archaeon, assembly GCA_019058275.1. Lineage (GTDB taxonomy): Archaea > Asgardarchaeota > Heimdallarchaeia > JABLTI01 > JABLTI01 > JABLTI01. The sequence goes on along the minus strand of JAHLVW010000075.1, from coordinate 3,657 downwards.
TAATGGTATTTTGGCTTCCTGTTACAATTCCAACTAATGGCAGAAATTCCTCAGACACTAAATCATGCTGTTTTTCCCTTTGGATTTCCTTCCTATCTTCCTGAATAAAAATAAATTCTACTTGTTTATTGTTTTCATTTTTCATTTCTTTGAGCATTTTTTCAGACAAATTTCTAATTATTCTCTCATCAAATAACCATTCATCTGATAAATTTAGAATTATTTCATTGGTTTTTTGTTTTTCCGAACCGTTTAGGTAATTAGCAAGATCATTTTGACTCGTGAACTCAAATGTAAAACCTTCCTTTTCCCATTGATTTGCTTTTAATTCTTCCTTAAGTGATTCTAATAGCTCTACCTCATTGGAGATAAATGCCACCTCTAGGAATCCATTATCCTCGAGTATTTTTAATTGACGATCCATGAGTGATTGTCTAGCAAGTTTTTTTTGAAGATAGATAGGTTGATGTTTTTTCTTTGTTTGAATTGCTGTTCTTTTGGTAAACCAAATCAACACTCGTTTTCTATAATCAATTCTTTCCTGTTCTTCAATAACGTTTTCACTCATTTATTTCACTCATGGCTTTTTCTTTAATGCATTTTCAACCGAAGATAAGAATAGATATAAGTTAAGAGAATATCAAATATGAATTTGATTTCGCATTAATTATTCCATAAATTCATATTCGCTAGTGTAATTTTGGGTTATAGTATCAATTAATCCTGTAGCAATTTTATAATCATAATAATTGTCAATGTCTATCCATTCTTGTTCTAATGTATCAAAGTAATTTACTGACAATCCATCTGTTAGTGCTCTTCTAACAACATCTGTCCAACCAAAAATTTCCTGTTCTTTTTCAATCTCATTGATTAGTGACAATATTTCTGTTTTGAGGATAAACACTCCCATATCAATTCTATTAAATTTGTTAATCTCTTTCCCAATATCAACTACAAACCCATTTTTATCTCCCATTATTTTTGTAGCTCCAGCTATATCGAGATAACTATTATTCAGATCTGGATCAGTAGCAATTATGATGTCTGAATCAATTGGTTCTTGATTGCATAAACGGTCAATTAGTCGATATGAATAGAGATGATCGCCCATGGAGAGCACTATTCGATCATCAATCATTTCCTGGTAGATTTTTTTCAATCCTAAGAACCCACTATAACCATTTCCTCGAGACACGTAGTTATTTAACGCAAAATGAAAGTTGATAGTTTTATCAGGATATTTCTTCTGATATTTCTTTTGCAAAGATTCAAGATTTTTTCGCATTATATTATTTTTATGCCCAATAACAAAAACAAAATCTTTGAAATCATTCCATAAATAATTTTCAATGAGATAACAAATAATCGGTCTCTCATTTATAGGAATTAACGGTTTAGGGCAAAAATTTGTTGTTGGTTTAAATCTTTTCCCAAATCCTGCACATAGTATAATAACACTTTTAAGATTAATTATACATTCCTCCTTTTAGCATGTTCTCTGAATATGTAGTAATCATTTAAAACTGAAACTAATATCACCTCATTTCTTAGATTGAGAATCTTTTCATCAGATTATAAACCTTATTGACTTACCGACAAAAATCAAAACCCCTTAAAAAACTATTTCTTTAATTAAAAAAATTCAATAAACGATTCAGTTAAATTTTATTTGTTGGTATTGGATGTATGATTATTAAATGCTCTAACTAAACAATTTTATTAGGCATGAGCAAGCTAAATAAAAATATTAATTAGCTTTATTTCCTTTAATCCTACATGTTTAATATTCCAAGTTAACTTAATGAGTTGTCTAAAGGAGGATTACTTTGACATTTCTTAAAACTGATCAATTGAAAATGTTACTATTGCCGGGATTTGTAATTTTACTATTTTATTGTTCTATATATTTCCAATTTCAACAAAATGCCTAATTGGGACTTACTCAAAAGATTTGAAACTGTCTTTGAAAGACAACTAGACGAATTCACTGGTTTCGTTGAGCAATTCAATTCAGCTATACCATTGATGGAGGAGCACTTGCATACCCACTACTTGTATCCTATGCTCATTAACAAGCGAAAGTTAGCTGATCCAGATTTAGCTGATGTTCACTTAGTTTCTGTTCTTGAAGACTATATCGAGAATTATGGAGACGAAACAACTTTAGATATTCATCAGCTAATTAATCGTTCTTTCAAGGAGTTGAAAACTCTCTCTTACGATGAAATTCTTCAACAAATAATCCACTTTGTTGAAAACGACATCCTTCACCTACAATTAGAGTAATTAGTCCTTAAAATGAGCTACTAAAGAAAAAAGAGTGTATGGGGTATTCCCATCACTTTTTAGAATCAAGATTAGTTAAACCAAATCCTTCTCCTATTAAATCTCCAAATCTGGTCATGAATCTTGCTGCTGGAGCACCATCTACAACATCATGATTGAACATCACTGTTGTGCAAAGGTATTCCCGGATTTCGATTTTCTTATTAACTACTCCAGGTTTTTCTACAATGGCTCCTAAAGCTACACTTAATGTCTGAGGACTGCTAGTAATTGCATATCCTGTTCTATCCCTGAACATCGTTCCTAGAGTAGTTACTCCAACAGTTCCCATATTCTTCTGAATAAAGAATGGGTCATGTTTCAGTCTCCACCAAACTACTCTTCTTGCAATTTTTGGCATAGCAATTAACCGTTTCTGCCTGTTCCGATATCTTCTTTGTTGTCTTGCAGAAACTTCCATTGTGGAATAACCCTTTGCTCCTTGTGCTCTGCGAATTTCATCATGTATTTCTCGATAGCTTTTCTCATTAGCTTTTCGAACTACATGTATTGTAGCAGTTTTTACACCATCTAATTCTCTTTCAATGTTCAATCGAATATTGACATCATCGAAAATGATAACCTTTCGTCTACCCTTCCTTAGCGCATGAATCTGTTTATTTTCATTTACTGCTTGACTAAGGCATTTTATAATGAACGCTGTAAAGGATAGGGTTTCCTTGGTTTTTTCCTTATGCTTACGAATAATCTCTCGAGCTTTTGTTACATCATACTCAGTCATTCCGATAACATGATTCATCCTTTTGCCAGCTTCAACTGATTCCTTTACTATCTCTCGAAACTTGGGAAAGGGTTTGAGAGTATATGAGCCTGTATCTACCATTTTCTTAACCTTCTTTTTTATCTTCTTCTTCTTCTTGATGGACCTCGTCTAATAACAATAGGTCTTCTTATTGGAACACTTTTCTTATTAATAAACTATAATAAGAAATTTACTCATTTTTTCACTAATATTTCTCTAATAGTCTTCTCTGTTTCTTCCTTACTGAATGGTTCTTGTTTGTTTACATTGACAATGACTTCATCTACTTCCTTAACTGTTTGATCCAAGTTTTCCATTCTTTTTGCCAGACGATCCTTCCTTCCAATATAGTATTTTTTTATCTGCTCTAAATAATCTATAACTTCCTCTTTTGTCTTTAACTCTCTTAGATCTCTAATAATCCTTGGTTCGTGTTTCTTTCCCCTAATTGGATGATATCCTCTTTCTGGTGGGACAATATCTATAAGAAAAGCTATTTTGTTTGTCCACTCTTCTCTGAGATTTTTTAATCGTTCACTACCTTTCTCAGTTATCTTGTATATCTT
>JAHLVW010000074.1 GCA_019058275.1 Candidatus Heimdallarchaeota archaeon | reverse complement strand
GTGTAATGCTTGCCGTACAGTCATTCTCGGGTACGCCTGTTAGTTAAGAGACTCCATTAGAGCAGGGAGATTATGGTTATTAGGAGCATCCTTGGATCTTTGTTATTGCTATGGCCCTATTTGCTGCTTGCGCTATTCCTTTCATTTTTGTCAATGAAAGACAGAAGAAAGGTATAAGGCCAACTGTTGGTCAAATAATAAAGCAATCCTTTAGACAAGTAGGTCAAACATTTAGGGATATAAGACAGCATAAAGAGATGTTCAAATTTATTTTGGGTTACTTCTTAGTTGTCGATGTTGCTAATATTATTGTTGCAAAAATGTTTCTTATAGTAAGGGATGGTCTGCTTATGGAGTCGAGTTTCAGTTATATCTTTATTATTATCGCAACAGTTTCAGCAGTTATTTTCACTTACTTTGTAGGTATGCTAGCGACAAAATATGGTGGTAAGATCGCTTTCTTTGTTGTTGGTGGTCTTTGGGCTATTGCTATTATTATCGGAATCTTTTTGATATTCTATGCTGCTCCTATTGAAGTTGGTTTTAATTTCAGCTTTATAATGGTACTAGTAATGGGCGTTATAGCTGGACCCGCTTTAGGTGGTACATGGGTTGCTCAGCGTGCAATGGTCACAGAACTTGCTCCGAAAGAGAAATTTGGCGAATACTTTGGATTCTCCAAGCTTAGTGGTAAGGTTTCTGCTTCACTCGGACCTTTACTATGGACCGCGACATTCTTTCTTTTCACTTGGATTGCTGAACGAATTTTCAGATCTGATGGATTTTATCCTCACAAGGCATATGCTTATGCTATGCTTGTTGCTGGTATAATTATGGGCATTGGATTAATCATAATTAGTTTTGTAAAACCAAAAGGTGCCTTAATCAAAGAAGGAGAAGCATTACAAGAGGTAGAAGTAGAAGAAACTCCCCAATAATAAGTATAAAAAGTTCCTTTCACAGGAACTTTATTTTTCTTTTTATCTTTGTAAATTTATAAGAAAATGTTTATACTATCATTATTTTATATTCCTTTAAGGTGAATTATTTGATAGAAAACAAACATGTTGCTAAAGGTCCTACTTTCGATACTATAAAGCAATTAACTGAAGGATTAAACATTTCTAATGAAATCAAGGAACAATTAATCGATTATTTTGAAAAGAAGTTATATGCTGAAATTGAGCTAGTTTGTAAATGGGCTTTAGAAGTAACAGAATTACAAGGTAAACGTACATTACAAGAAAAAGATTGGAAATTTATCTTAGATAAAATAGAAGGTTAATTATATCTAATCAATTGCTTTTGATTCTATTGCTCTAATTTTTTCATCAAACTCAATTTTTCCATCCTTATAGTTAGTAGTTTGATCAATTAATTTTGCTAGAAAATCAGCAAGATGTTTGTCTGTAACTTTTTTGTTTATTGTATATAATAAATCCAATATAACTGCTAAATCATCATAAGACTTTGTCTTGAGTAGTTTGCATCTTGCTTCAATTAGCTCTCGCATCAATTCGTTCTGATTAAATCTTGCAACAACTATGGCACTGTCTATAAGTTCTACCAATGAATATTTATCGGTTATAAATAACCATTGAGCTTCTGCTGCCATAATTCTTTACCTTTTTTACTTCTACATAACAATAGGTCAAAGTATTAATTAAATCTAGTCATTAAACACAAAAATAGTTCTAATAGAATTATAAGAGTTTTTTTGCTTTCAATTTTAAACAGAAAAAGAAAGGTTCTATGACCTTTTTTTCTTCTTTAATTTAACAACGTCGCCTAATGTCGTTTCTTTTTTCGATGCTGTTCCTGTGAAAATCGGTGCTACAGCTTCTTCTTTTAGTGAAATATCTAATTTTCTTTCAATTTTAGTGATTAATCTCTCTGGAGGATTAAATTCACTTTTCTCTATTTTTTGCATTAGAGATGCTTTTTCATTAATCATTTGAGCAAAATCCTCTAATGACCAACCTTTAGCTTTACGAGCTTCTTTAATTACTGTACCATAATCATCAACTAACACGTCATTACTATGTAAAGCATCACGTCTTCTTCGCTTAGCAACTGGTTGGGGTCTTTGTTGTGTTCCTGTTCGAACCTTTACGTGTGAAACACTTGGTCCTTGGCCTCCAGGTTTACTTCGAACAAACGAAACCTCTGACTCTTCTATGTCATCTTCATAAACATGAATTGGTTTACTATAAACCTTTGTACCAAATCTTGAGCATTTGGGACAAAGTAACATTCTCACGCCATCAACATCGCTTTCTGATAAATCAGGTCCAGCGAATTTACCACACATTTCACAACTCATTTAGGGAGTTCCCCTTATACTTCTAGAGAAGAATCTAGAATTGTTGTTAATAGATTATTTTCATTCAAGTTATTAAAGATTAACTAAAAGATTCAGAAAGTCAATTTATATCTGATCTGCATTCCGAATTGCGGTCATATCTATTTCTTCAAGTAGCTCTCCATCTTCAATTGTAATAATTCTATCTGCTTGTGTTGCTACTGCTTTATTATGTGTCACTAGTAAAATGGTAACTCCTTTTTCAGTATTAATTTTCCGAAGATAGCCGATAATTTGCATTCCTGTAACAGAATCCAAGTCTCCCGTAAGTTGATCAGCAACTACAATACTGGGTTCATTAACTAAAGCTCTTGCAATAGCAACTCTTTGTTGTTGACCTCCTGAAAGCTTATCTGGATACTGATTTGCAAACGAACCTAGATCAACAACTTCTAGTATTTCTTGTGCTCTAATCCTTGCTTCCTTAACTGGTACATTCGCCATTTCAGGAGGCATTGAAACGTTTTCTAACGCTGTTAATTCCGCAAAAAGCTGATAGAATTGAAACACGAGACCAATTTGGTCTCTTCTAAATTCAGTTAATTCTGTGTCATCCATTAAAGCAATATTCTTACCGTTTAAATAAACTGCTCCTTTATCAGGGGAATCCAATCCTGTTAGTATATTTACTAAAGTCGTTTTTCCTGCTCCTGAAGGACCCATTATAGCAAGAACTTCACCCTTCTTTATCTTAAAACTGACACCTCGTAATGCATAAACACGTGATTTAGGTAATTTGTATGTTTTATAAACATCCTCTACGACTAATACTGCATCTGTTTCAATGGTGCTTTTTACTTCCTCATCAGTTGAATCAAGAACCCGGCCCTTTCGCATTGTAAAATATGATATATCATAGAAGAACTCACTCCACATTCGCAGTAACTCCATATAAGTAAATAAATTACAAATATCTTCGTTGAATTTTGTTGTGATTTCTATCTCCAGTGTGATGTCTTTAATCAACTCAATTTTTCTTATATGTTCAAACCACTTATTCAGTTTCTGATTTATTTCATTGGTATTTTTGACTATTTCCTGAAAATTTTTCTTTGATGAGAATTTTGTAATTAGATTCATAAATTCCTCGATATTGGTTTTGCCAATTTCTCTTGTAATCTCATCATCCGCTCTAACTTGTCTTGCTATTTGCCTTCGTATATCAAAGATATTGTCAATAACTTCGAATGATTTACCTTTTAAAAGATCAAGCAATTCTTCAAGCTCTTTTGATTTTTCTTTAACTTTTCTTAAATGCGAGTTTATGTTTTTAATATAAACATTAAATTGGTTCAGAATTTCTTTCGTTGTATCTGTATAGTTGCTTGCAAAATTAAACAAAATTAACTCATCTAAGATATGAATAAAGGATTCATCGGACTTTATCTCTATTCTTTCTCCACTCAATTCGATTAAATAGTGATTTTCTGTTAAAGTATTGTTAATGTAAATAACTGAATTCTGTATAATTTCCAAATAATTTTCTGTTTTTTCCTCAATTAACTGGTAAATGCTTTTCGTGAATTCTTCTTTATCGTCTTCAGTCAATGCTAGTTTTCTAATTATTATACTAGTTGCTTCTTTCAGTTCTCTATTCTTATTTATATCTTTTAGAAATCGCTCTGTTAAGGATTTCAAATATTTATGATATGCTTCTTCTAAATTATCTTTTATAAAATTAAATATCTCATTTGCTGAATTTTTATTTGTGTTAATTTCATCAATTCGTAATTTTTCTATGCTCTGTTGCAAATTAATGTGTGTTCTTATAATGATAAATGCTGTAAGTTCTTCAAATTCGTAGCTTACAGGTCTAATTGATTTAACGATCCTAGTTATGTCTCTTTTAAATTGGTCTGTTTCTCGTATTGCTATTAGATTAAGATAGAAAACACCCCAGAAAATTATTTCAGTTTTCTTAGTTTTCATCTGTTTTTTTCTAAACAATATTCCCACCTATCAGGCTATAATGCAGAACGTTCATCAACAAATACTAGAACAGATAAGAACTTTACATATATTTCTTTTCTCAGAAGCAAAGAAGGAAGAAATCATATTATCGTCGATAGTTTAGCTAAAATTAAATAAATGAATCGCTTGATTTCATCTTGGTAAGTATGAAAATTCCAAGGTTGGACCCAAATGAAGGGACTTTCTCCATTGATCTCTGGAAAAGATTTTGTAATCGTTATGGAGAAAAACGTTCAAGAGAAATAGTTCAATCACTTTCGCGGCCTGTAATGGATTTTGCAGTGAGAGGAACTATTACTAAAATCTCTCGCGAAGATGTTATAGAGCTATTTGAAGAAGCTGGTTGGAAAGCTTCACCTCATAAAATTTTAAGTGAAATGTTGACTGTTAAAACAAGAGGACGCTTTACAGTGCCCTTTTTTTCTGATGTTCCTCGAATGGTTCTTGATAAAGTCGCTGCTGAAAGTGTGTTTATTGGTTCTGATCTTTTTGTTGTTGGAATAAAACGTATGCCTAAAATCAATCCTGGTGATCTTGTATCAATGGTGAGTCCCATGGATCAAATAGTTGCAACCGGCATATCTAGAATAAGTTCGAAAATGGTTAAATCAAAAGGAATTGCGGTAGATAACACTACAAGCTTCTTTGAAACTCCAAGTCTTCGAAAAATAGTTGTAATTGAATCAGGTATTGCTCAAAGCCAAAGCATTCCCGCAGCCTATGTTGGTCATGTGTTAGATCCTAAACCTAATGACAAGATCATTGATTTATGTGCAGCACCAGGTGGAAAGAGCACAAGCGCAGCGATTCTTTCTAATAATAAAGCCAATATTATTGCTTTTGATAGGAGTAAAAAACGTCTTACTAGAATGTCTGAATTAGTAAGGAACCAAGATTTATCTGGTATTGAAATCGTGAAAGCAAATAGCGTGGAATATGTAAAACAACATACAATAAAAGCAGATAAAGTGATAGTCGATCCAAGCTGTTCAGCAGTTGGAGTTCGACCTAAAACTTATGATGAAACTCAGAATTCTGATATCTTTAATGTAGCCAATTACCAAAAATCATTTCTTTGGGCGGCAGCAAAAATCGTGCGAAAAAGAGGAATTATAACCTACTCAACTTGTACTCTAGAACCTGAAGAGAATGAAAAAGTAATCTCTTACGCAGTCAATAATCTTGGATTAAAACTTGTTGAACCTGATATACTACTAGGTACTCATGGGGAAGATACTGGAAATGGACTTACACTTGAATATATGAGAAGATTTTACCCGGATCAACATGATACTCCAGGCTTTTTTGTAGCAAAATTAACCAAATAGGTGGTTTTTTTTAAACAAATTAATTTTAAGGATAAAAGCATGAAGTATTTTATCTATTAATAGATAACTAGGTGAAATAAATTGGCATCCTCAGAAATTGATATCCTAATTCATAATGCTCACATTTTAACAATGAATAATAATTTAGAAACTTTTAATCGTGGCTATATCTTAATCAAAGATACTTTGATTAGCGATATGGGCCCTATGGATAAATTTCATTTTTCTTATGGGAATAAAATCGATGTAAAAGAAGAAATTGATGCCAAAGGAGATCTAGTAATTCCTGGTTTTGTTAACGCTCATGGTCATTTTGCTATGACATTATTTCGAGGAATAGCTGATGATCTCCCATTAACTAAATGGTTAAATGATTATATTTGGCCCATCGAAGCAAAATTGAAACCTAAAGATTGCTATGTTGGCACCCAACTTGCGGCTATTGAAATGATTCAAGGTGGAACCACTACTGCTTGTGATATGTATTTTCATGAGGAAAAATCACTACAAGCTATGGAGGAAATCGGTTTTCGAGGAGTTCTGGGTTATGGTATGATAGATTTGGGCAAAGCAACGAGAAGAGCTATTGAAATGACTCGAGTTAAAAAATTCCTTAAATATGCCAAAGAAAATGCCAAGCTATGTTCTATCATAATTTCTCCACATGCTACAAATACCTGTTCTGATGAACTTCTATTAGCAAGTAAGGAGTTAGCAGAGAAAAATCAATTGCGCATACAAATACATTTGTCTGAAACAAAGGATGAATTTGATGATTCAATGAAGAAAAACAATTGTTCACCCATAACGCATTTAGCTAACATTGGTTTTCTAAATGAAAACTTAGTTGCAGCTCATTGTGTTTGGTTAAATGATGAAGATTGTAAACTTTTAAGTGAAAATAAAGTTAAGATTTCTCATAATCCAACAAGTAATCTCAAATTAGGTTCTGGCATATTTAGATACCAGACACTTTTTGAGAATGGTATTACTATTGCATTAGGTACTGATGGAGCTGCGAGTAACAATAATCTCAGCATGCTTAGCGAATTACGTTTAGCATCTTATATTCATAAAGGAGTTAACACAAATCCAGAAATTCTTCCTGCTACAGAAGCAATAAGTATGGCTACAATAAATGGTGCAAAAGCATTGGGACTACAAAAAACAGTAGGATCATTGGAAATTGGTAAGAAAGCAGATTTAGCAATCATTAATACAAAAACACCAAATGTATGGCCCCCTCATAATCCATATTCATTAATCGCTTTTTGCACGAACGATTCAAACGTAAAAACCACAATTATTGATGGTAAAACAGTTATGAAAGATAGGCAGCTTTTAACAATTAATTATAAAGAAGTTATGACAGAAGCAAAGGATATTATTCTAAATTTAATGAAATCTGATGATTTAAAGCAGTATAAAGATAAACTGAAATTTCTGCAATAATTTGCTGGCAAGCGCATGTTAAAATACAACATTTTTGTACCATTTAAGTGAGTATTTAGGTAGATTAAGATCAAGACATGCGCTAATAATTACATTTAAAATGTATCTCTCTAATAGAAATTATACCTACAAGTATTCAATTGATGTTAATCTCTAAAACTATTCAATGGTGTAAATTAATTTGAGTCAAGATGATAAGCTCTACAAACAATTGGAAGATTTCGTTTCCACAATAATCAAATCACTAGAAAATCTGGAAAAGGAATTTACTGAGTACATTGACGTAACAAACAAACGTATCCAGAACTTAGAAGAAAAAGTTCACAAAATGGAGGCATTAGTTGACGTAAGCAGTAAAGGTTTACTTAAAGCAATAGAAAGTTCTTCAAGTCCAGATAATGTTAGAGGACTTGCTCATCTAACTACTCCAAAAACTGACCAACCAATTAAAGAAGAAGGAAAAATACAAGCACCAGTAGTTTCATCTATTACTCAACCAAAAGCTGAAGCACCTTCAATTGTTCCTAGACCACCTACAGAACCAAGACCACAAATTACTGAACCAACTCCTACATCTACTATAAGTGCTCCGCCCGTACCAACACCATCATCCTTTAGATCAGTTGATGCTGATGAAGCACCAACACCAACGACTCCAGAAAGTAGAATCCCAGAAGTTCCAAAACCTCCGACAGTCAGTAAAGATGCTAAAAAACCCAAGAAGGAAGACGAAGACAAAGACGAATTAATGTCTGCTTTAAAAATAATTGATTCTTTATGAAAGTTTGAGATTAATTAGATTATTCTCATCAGTTTCTTCCTTATCATCAATTGCTTCTACTGTAGTTTCGCCACCTTCTTTTGTTATAAAATAAGTCTGATCTGAAATTCTTTCAAAATCAGGATCATGAGTAACTACGAACATTTGTCTTACAAGTCTATTTCTCTCTAATACAGTTACAAGCTCCCCTCTTCTACGTTCATCTAAGAAAATCGTCGGTTCGTCTAATATCAGTGAATCTAACGCTGAAAATTCTTTTGCGAAAGCTAAACGAAGAGCAAGTGCTATTATTATTGTTTCTCCACCACTTAACACAGTAATGTTTTCGATATTCCCTAAGCGAATGATGTTCAATGAATAATCATCATTTAGAATAATGCTCTGGATATCACTTCCAGGGATTATTGATTGTAATATTTCTGTTGCTGCATTGTTAATACGTTCAATAAAGTTAGGCAATAATCTATTGGGTAACTCTCTCATCAATGCTCTAAGTATCGATACAATTTCCTTTTTCTTATTTTCTAGTTTTAAGTCAGATTCAGTTTTCTTTAATTCCTTCTCCTTTACTTGTAATTTCCTCTTTCGTTCAAGTAAAGGTGGAATTACTTCATTAGCTAGCATATTTACTGATGATTCCAATGCTGAAATATCATTACCTATTTTCTCTCGATTTGTTTTCACATCTTCCCAATTTTTGAAGTCATCAATTACCTCAATTTTAGCAATTTTTGTAGAGTTAGCTTTTAGTTTTTCAGAGTTTGCTTTTAAATCATCATAATTACTAGTTAATTCTTTAGAAATTTCCAAAATATCAGCAAAGTGTTCATGCTCTTCTTCCAGTTTGTTTATTTTTCCATTCACTTTGACATATGTCTTTTCATCAAATTCTGATTTCAATTGCAATATTTCTTCTTCTAGTTTCTTGGTTTCAGTTGTATCTTCCTTTATTTTCTGTTTATTTATTAGAAATTTTGGTAATCTTTTCTCCAATGCAGAAATTTCTCGTATCGATTCTTTAAGGTCATCAATCTCAATTTCAAGCTCATCGATTTTATCAACTGAGTATTTAGATTTCAAAACATCAATTTCTTTAGCTAATTTCTTATAATATGCCTCTACTGACTTCTTCTCTTTTTCCAAATCTTGCAAGTCTGTAAATGTTGGTTCAATCTTTTCATATAATTGATGTTGTTTACTTAATTCTTTCTCTTCTTTGTTTAATTCATCAAGCAAGGAAGATAGATCTTTGATTTTTTGTACTATCTCTTTCTTTTTCTCTTGTAAGTCTGATTTTTCATTATTTAATGAATTGCGAAGATTGTAGAATGTTTCAGGAGAGAGTGTTTGCTTACAAGTTGGACATGTTTCTTCACCATCCAAGCTTTTAAGATGTTGAAGGTCACCTTGGATTCGTTTCAGCCCTTCACATGTGACTGTTTTTTGATTTACTAATTCAGAGTGATTTTTTGCTAATGAATCAATATCAGAAGATAATTTCTGGAGTTTTTCATCGAAATTTATTTTTGAAAAATCATTTATCAATTCCTTCCATGAATCCCCAGCTTCTTGTGATAAAATTAATCTCTTCTTAACTATTCTTGAATGGTATCTGTCTTCTGATTCTTTTAAGGACTTTAATTTCACTTCCAGTTTTGAAATATTATTAATTGATTTCTGCAATTCTTTTTCTTGTTTTTCGATTTTTTCAAGTGTTTTCTGTCTTTTTTGCATTAATGTTGGCAATTGTACTTCCCAATTCTCAAATGGATCTTCTAATTCAGAGATTTTTGTTTTAAATTGCTCTAACTCGCCATTTAGATTGTTTGTTTCTTGAATGATTGAGTTATTTAATATCGTAAAAGTTCTTTCTAGATTGTTTTTCTTCTCGAGAGCAATCTTGATGTTATTTTCTTCTTGACGAAGTGATTCCAATGATTCCTTTGCTTTAGTTACTTTGTTTTCATATTTCTTTAGTAACTTCTTAGCATCAGTCAATTTAAAATCATTAATCTCTTCACGTGCTTTGCTACTTATACTTTCAAATAAAACAAAAATCTGATGATTTAACTCAGATTCCTCTTCTTCCAGTGTTCCCTTTTCACCAAGCAATTTGTTATGTTTGCTCACCAATTTATCTAGTTGCTTGTATTTTTGATCATATTCTTTGTATGTTGTTCTTAACCCCAAAAGGTTCTTTTTATCATTTTTCAATTGAGTTTTCTTTTCAGTAATATTATCTTCGATTTCTGGTAACTGTGTAAGATCTTTGCTAATAATATCAATATGATTTTCAAGATTATTTATTTCTGAATTAATGATTTTCTCTACTTTAGATAAATTACTCCAAGCCTTTTCGTAACGATCTATTTGGAATAATCTGTCAAACAACTTCTTTCGTTCTTTATCTTTTGCAGTTACAATTTGACCAATTTCCCCTTGAGAAGCATATACTGCACTAATAAATGTTGTAGCATCTATATCTAAAATTTCTTCAATTTTGAGTCGAACAGCATTTCTCCCTTCTGCTATTGTATCTTCCAGTGTCTCATTAATCAAAACTTGGGTTTGCGTTGCTCTTGTCTCTTCTCTTTTAGTTAATTCGTCTGTTATTCTGTAGTTGGAACCATTAACATTAAATCGAATAATGATTTTGCCTTGCTTCTCCCCGTACCTTATCATGTCAACTAAATTTCTTCCAGGAACTGTATCTCCAAATAACGATAGATAAATGCTTTCGAGAATAGTGCTTTTTCCTGCTCCGTTATCACCTATTAGAACATTATTTCCTTGATAGAAATCTATTTTTTCATATTTGTAAGTCTTGATGTTCTCAAGTTCAATACTGGAAATCTCGAATGTTTTCATACTACTCTCCCTCCTTAAAGAAATGCTCTAAATCAGCCTGTTTTGTCACCTTATTGTTCTGATTAGCAGTTTTAGGTGGTCCGCTTACTGGTTTTTTACTTGTTTTTGGTTGTTTTGCTAGCTGACTTTTTGATTTCTTTGTTTTGATTTTTGTAGTTGCAATTTTTTTGATATCAGATTCAGTTAATTGTAATGAAATTTCAGACACTAAATTGTAAATTGCCTTAACTTCATCTGCTAAATCAGATGAGATTATTTTTTGCCCAAGAACCTTAATGGTTTCATTAGTTATGTCTAACCATTTGTTAACTGAACTCTTCTTGACATTATATGATTTTTCTAGCAATTCTTTTAATGCTTCTTCTGATGTTAATCCCGCTTTTGCTTTACTCAAAATGATGTTTGATACTTGCTGATTTGGTATTATATGCAGTGCTTTTGACTCTTTTATTGCTGGAAGTTTTGTAAAATTAACCAAGTTTTGCTTTCCTAAAGGTAATTCACCTACAAAATCATATCTAATGATGGCACCTTCTAAATCATGTTTCTTGACAAAAGCATTAGCTTTTTCCATAATTTCATCAATCGTTGAATCATCTGTGAAATTGTATGTGAATCGTCCTTTTGGTCGAATATCAAATTCCTTTCTTTCAACTTTCAAATCCCAAGAATTTTCTTCTGGGTTTAAAGTTGTTTTAATGCTATAATATCCCGATTTTCTAAAGAAATCATCTTTGTCTGGTTTTCCCCAATCGTTCAAACTTGTTTGTTCAGTTGAACCGGGACAATAAATACTGTTTTCAGCTTCTTCCCATACTTTATGATAGTGACCTAATGCTATGTAGTCAAAACCTATACTTGCTAATTGATAACCTGAAATATCAAAAATTGAATCACTTACTTGCCCTTGTAAATAACCATGAAGTGCTAAAATATTGAATTTGGATTCATCTAGCGGATTGTTTCTTAGGACATTTTCAATAACATCTCCAGTGGTTTTGCCGTACTCACCAATACCAGTAAATCGAATATGTTCATTGATATCAATTGTTTCATCTTGAACGTACTGAAGATAACCCAAATCATCTAGGAATTTCAGAACCGTGCCACCAAATCGTTGGGCTTGAGCTTTTGAAGCATCATGATTTCCTCTAATCACATAAAAGGGAATGTTTGCTTGTCTAAACTTATCAAGTATTTGAATGGCAAAACGTAAAGCTCCAGGAGATGGCCTAAATTGATGAAACATATCACCACAATGAATAACAAAGTCTGGTTTTTCTTCGATCATCATTTTTGTGCATTCATTCGCAGCTTTAAAGAAATCATACCAACGCTCTCTTTTATTATATTGGAAATAATCTAAGTGCCAATCAGCAGTATGGCAGAAATGATATTCCTTATTCTTTTTCTCGCTAATTTTCTATTCACCTGCGAATTTTATTAATAAATTCTTCATTTTGGATAAATTGAGTTCCATTATTTATCCAATTTAAAGTCATCTTCATATTTTTGAGGTTTTCTTATCGAACTTTTTTGTTTTTCAAGAGCTGCTTTCCAAGATTCTGTAATTTGAACTCCTTTACCTCCAAGTTTTCCATCAAATGTAGCTATACTAACTAACGCTGGTATCGGTAAACTTGGGCCAACTATTACTGCTTCTCCAACATTTAATGCTGGAAGATCATTTAGTAAATCTTCGCTCAAACTCTCACTTGATCGTAAAATTTGTTGCTGATCATAAGGATTTACTATTTTTAGGATGATTTGTGTGTTACATTGTGATAACACATCACTATCTAATCTTCCAGGACGTTGTGAAACGAGACCTAATCCCACACCGAACTTTCTTCCTTCTGCAGCAATCTGTTTTAAGATTGATGATGATCTACCTGAACCAGGTATGAAGTTATGTGCTTCTTCTATAACCATTAAAACTGCACATGGTAATTTATGAGGTGTTAGTTCATTTCTTACTTGTGCTTTGCCAGCATTGAAAATCTTTCTGGCAATTAAATCAACAATTGTTTGTTGAGTTTTGGAACCTAATCCCGTTAGTGTGATTATACTTATTTGATTTGGTTTAACTAATGAAGGAGCATTTGCATTATAAACAGGAAGTTCTGAACTTTTGGTTAATACATCTCTTGCTGGAGCAAGGTCTATTCTCGAGAACAAACCAAATTTGGAATTCTCTAAACGATTTGCTTCTGCTTTACTACTCTTTCTAATTTGCTCCTTTCCTTTATCATCTATTACTATATCTTCTCTTAGATCTTTTATTATAGCATTAATTTCGTTTTTTAGATCTTGTAAATCCCAATCAACTTTCTTTTCTTGTAAACGCCAATAAGCTCTACTTAGTAAATCCCTTTGAATGGTTGCTTGCTCTGGTATCTCGAGAAGTTCTAGAAGGGCATTATGACCAAAATTACTTAATTTGAAAGCAATTCTTTGCCTACCTGTTGTTCTCTTAGCTGAAAAAACAGTAATATTACCATTAATATTCTTATTTTTTATAAATGGAACATAATCCTCATGCGGGTCAACAATGACAACTGACCCTTGAAGATTATTGATTATCCTCGAGACAATTACTGCGATACTATAGGATTTACCCGCTCCGGTAATTGCTAGAACTGCAAAGTGTTTTGAGACCAATTCATCAACATTTAATTTTACTTCTACCCCTTTATGTGAGCGTAATTCACCTACTGAGATGTGTCCCTTTCCAAAAATTTTCGATAAGAGTTCAGAAGGTGCTCTAGAGACTTTTGCTCCTGGATAAGGTGGAAAACGTGGAGTAACAATGTGATCCCTTTCCTCATCTAAATAGCCTAGAATTCTTGCTGCTGCGCCTAAACGTTCTCCTTCTTCGATATGCCCGAGTAATTTAAGACGATCTATCGATTCAGGAGATTTGATTAAACTTTCAACTAAGTTTTCATTACTTAGAGCGATTTTTGAAATCATAGCAATAACAGGTTTTTGTACGAGATTTTTAGGATAATCAATAACTACTAGCTCACCTAACTCTAGAGGTGTTGTTCGAGCGATTTTAGGATCAACAATTAAAGTAACCTCAGAAGGAGTTGAAATACCAACAATAATGGCTATAGCTTTATTATTATCTCGAGAATTGGAATTTTTAGACAAAGTATTGAACACTCTCTTCGTTTCTACCTTCTGGGAGTAAAATATTAACTAATAATTTTTCGTATTATCTTTAGTTCTTTCCTATTAAATGAAGGGTCAAAGATACATATATCCTGCTAAGATACCTCCTCCTGATAGTAACGAAATAGCAACTAAAACAATACCCTTGACAATTGTTTTTTTGCCATTACGTTCATCCCAACCAGTTGCCCACTGAATCGCTCCTACAATAGCCAACACTACTCCAATTGCAAAACAAATAGCTACTAAGAAAGCTATAGCGTTGCTTAGAATAGACTGAATGTTATTGGGAATATCCTTTAAGTTTTCAATAATATCAAACTTAACTTGCAAGAAATGTTCCTGGGGTCTGGATATCATCATGAATCAAATAAATGTAACAATTTGGGAATAAAAACCCTAAAGATTATTGCCTTTGGCTTATAGACCATTTTTTACGAATGCTCCCATTAGAGCTAATGCTGTTGTTGAAAAAGCTATAATTATTCCTGTAGTCAGTGCTAAGTGCCAGTGCTTCATTTTAGATTTTGAAGTAAATGGTATGTACAAAGTATAACACCAAACACCGTATTGAATCAAGAAAACCCAATAAAGGGAATTAAAGGAAATAAATGCAAGAAAAGAACTTTTGTAGAGATCGTATTCTTTGATATAAGATAGGATGATCAAACCAACCCAGACAATTATGATTAACACTGTAAGAATCATGCGAATAATAGCATCTGCACTTTCTGATGAAAATGGTAGAGAAAGTAGAGCGAAAATTGGACCTAGATCATGCTCTCGAGTAACATGGACACCTAGAACCCCTTGAAAGTATGTTTCTAAATCATTTAAGAAAGGAATGCTAAACAGCAGAGCAACGACTAACATTGTTGCCATCTTAGCAAGAATCTTATCAAAATTGCGTTCACGAACGTTTTGAAGAAAGAAGAATGGAACAAGAATTAAAGCAATTGGTTTAGTTAGAATTGCTAAACCAACGAAGAAAGCCTCGAGAAAGAAATAATCTTGATCATGGAAAATGAATGCAAGTAAAATGAAAACAAACATCAAAGAATCAAACTTACCATGCATAGAACTGGTCATCAAAACCATGGGTGTTATAAACCAAACAGCAATGGGTATTTTTAGTCGCCAAACATTTTCTACTTTTGGTTTTAGTAATATGTAAAGTAAAACAACTACTTGTATATCGAATAAGAGAATTAGACCTTTAATAATCGGAAAGAACATCCCTTCTGGGAAACCAAGCAAAACCAAAGAGCTAATATACATCCATAATGGAAAATAAGCATAGAAGTGTTTAATTCCTTCATATTGGAAACTCTCGAGAGTAGTCTCATAAGGATTCTCTCCACTTAGCAAAAGTTCTGCTGCTTGTTTCCAAACATCCATATCTGATGAAGTAAAGTCCCAGAGAAAAATACTTACAATTATACCTGCAAGTATAATACTTCCAAAAACAAACCAAGAAGTAGTACTTGGAGTGAAAAATTCTTTCAGCTTAGGAAATTTTGAATCTGTTAATGCTCTTTCTTCGTACAAGTTTTCAACCCAATAAAAAGTCAAATTATGAGTATATTAACACCTACAAATTTGATGAAAATGTTGAGAAAAAATATTAAAAGATATTAGATAAACATAGAAAAAACATTGATGTTTCTGAAGTCATTATTTGATGAAGATAAATAAATACACTAAAATGTCCTTTTTTATGCATTATTTTTGCTTTCGTCGTTTAAATATAATCTATTTTGGAATCTTATTTTGAAAATCATAATTGGAGACTAAAAAACGTGAAGAAAATCAATCCTAAAATCCTCGGTATTACCTTAATGATCTTATCAATGCTTGTAGCTGGTGGTTTTGCAGCAAAAAATACTATAGCACCTGGTGGAGTAGGACTAAGTGATGACTCAAATCCAGGAAATGGAGGCGAATAAAAGCCTCTTTTCAACATTTCTTTTATTTTTATTTAATCAACCATTTTTTGCTTTCAAAATCATATAATTCATGATACGGAACAAATCGCCAATTTTTTAGATTGGTTGAGAAAATCTCAAATTCATTATAATCTTGCTTGATCCTATTTTGTATAATATTTGAAAGTGAGTCATTAAATTCAGGTCCTATAAGTGAAATTATAAGTTCATTATTGGAAGTGAAAAAGGTAATCGAAGCAAAACATGAAAGATCTGAAACTAGTTTTTTAACTTTTTTGTTTTCTGGATCAGTTTTTATAACAATAATTAAGTAATTTGAAGAAGATGTATTTAGTGATATCATTAATCTATAACTTAGTATATTCCTCTGCATAGCTGTATTTTGTAGTTTATTAAAGAAGTTCATACAATCATGAACGTTCTTTAGGTCATAACCATTATCTTTTAACATTTTTTTTGCTTCTGGAACCCAACAACCAATAACTGAATAACTTGTTATAGAATTTGATTTTAAAACTGAAAGAAATCGTAATATATTTTCATCCGATTTATCTAAATTTTCTAAATCATCTTCATGAAACCAACTTGATTTCCATATAGCTATTTTTTCAATTGGAATTTTATTCTCAATTAAAGCTTCAAAATTTTTCAATGTAGGTTTAATTGATTTACTCGATATTGCAGTTCTATCTAATCTACTTAGAATAGATTTAATGTCAAAAGAAAGTATTTGATTGTTTTTTGCTAAGTTAATGAGTTTATTTTCTATAGAATTAATGACTATAAGAGGACAATTAACAATGCTGTATAAATAAAAATAATCCCAATTTACACCTTCATAGATTTGGTGAATATATCTAATTTTTAATAGTTCTTTTGAAATACTATTTATTTTCTTATTATCAGTTTTTTTAAATCGAATGATAACTATATGTGGATATAAACCTAATTTCTTCCAATTTTTCATTGGTCTCCATTTTGCATAAAACCTAGATACGATCTTGTTTATTTGTCTAGAAACAGTAGATTGGTTTATTTCAAGATTTTCAGCGATTTTCAATGCGGATGTTTTATAACCCCCAAAGATTAATTCTCTTAAAATTTCAGTCATTCTTTTTCTGAAATTTAATGGAGCTGCAATTTCTTCAGGACTACTTGAAATAAAACGCGAGAAATCATCGATTAATTCCTCAATATCGAAGTCTTCCTCTGAATAATCTTCCACTAAATGCAAATAAGTTTCTAAAATTAATTTATATGTAATTCCTTGATTGATAATTTCATCAAGAAGCGAACTAATTTTGAGAAAAAGTATCTTCTCTTTCTCGTGTAATCCATCTGGTTCAGCTCTAAAACGATATCTTATTGATGAAATCTTAAGATACTTTGTTTTATCACTATATTTCTTTAACAGATAGCTGATTATTAAAATGTTTAAAAATAAATTCGTTAATTCTTTGAGATTGTTAAATAATAAATTTTCATTAATGAAATATGAAAATGCTTCCCTTATGATGACAGCTTCCCATATATTCTCCCTTGAATAATCTGGCTTTATTTTATTAATCCAATTACCAAAAATAATTTTAGTATTAAATCTATTTACTCCAAAACTATCATAAAATTCTGATGTATCTCCTAACTCAATTTTTGATGCTTCAAGATTTCTTAATGGCTTCCAACAAGTTTTTTCTTTAATATCATCAATAACTAGTTGTATTTCTCGCCTTATTTCATTTGGAATTTTGAAAGCAGTCAAATTAATCTAAACTATTTTCGAAAGAATGCATTTTAAGTTTTCTACACATAGACCAAAATCTAAGGAAACAAAAATATCTGAAATAAAAATAATGGAAAAGAGGAATTATTCGCCTCCATTTCCTGGATTTGAGTCATCAGTTAATCCTACTCCACCAGGTGCTATGGTATTTTTTACTGCAAAACCACCAGCTACAAGCATTGATAAGATCATAAATGTTATGCCGAGGATTTTAGGATTAATTTTTCTCATTTTTTTAGTTTCACCATTATTTAATTCTCAAAGTATAATCTAAAATCTAGTACATATACAGAAATGATGAAAAATAATTGCACACAAAGAAGAGTTGAAAGTGATTTTTGTCGAGTTAAGCACTTTCTTCTATTCTTTCGGATTTATCGCCAAATTTCCTTTCTTCTTTTGTAATGAGTCGTTTAATATTATCTCTGTGTCGGAAGAGAATGAAAACTCCTGCTAAGAAACCTCCGATTATGAGTGGTATGCATGTTATAATATCAAACTTCATTATATAGTAGGTCTCTAGAAAGATGAATATTGGCAAAGTTGGAGTAGTAACCACATTTGCTAACGAGGTATATCTTGTTGTAAAAACAATGATAAACCACACTACAGCTAACCCAACTGTTGATACTGGTACGAAATTAAGGAATACTCCTGCAGTAGTTGCCATGCCTTTCCCACCCTTAAATTTTAGCCACACAGGATAGTTGTGTCCTAATACTGACATTATTCCTGCCCCAACTACTATTGCTTGTCCTACTAGATCTGTAAAACCGAAAGTGTACACTTTTATTGGATCTGGTTGTATTACCACTAATCCTACTATCAGTCTTGCTGCCCAAGCTAGTACTCCTCCTTTAATTACTACATCACCTATGATTGTTAAGGCAGCTGCTTTTTTCCCTATTAGCCTATAGACATTTGAAAAGCCAGTATTCCCGCTCCCATAATCTCTAATATCTATTCCTTTCATTACCTTTCCTAATACCCATCCCGTTGGAAAGCTTCCTACCAAATAACCTCCTATTAGAACTAATACGTATACTACTGCTTCATGTATTGCCATTTTTTTACATTACATCCTGTTTCATTCAATTATTTTATTGTTTTTTAAAAGAGTTCCGCTAATACTTACTACTTTTTGATATATGTGAAGAACAGTGATCCTGGTCCTAAATGGCTCCCTACTACTGGTCCTACCAATCCTATGTACTGCACTCTGCACCCAAATGTTCCTTCCACTCTTCTTCTGAATACTTCCGCTACATTTGGCATGTTTCCATGCGTCAATGCTATTATTGATGTACTATCCAATCCTTCTTCTTTCAGGTGTTCTATCATCCAATCCATTGCTCCCTCTGCTCCTGGAACTGTTGTTAAGCTTGATGTTTCGCCTTCAGCTATTGTTAGTATTGGCACTCTTCCTAATAATCTCCCTACTAATCCTCGTGCTCTTCCTATTCTTCCTCCTTTTACTAGATACTTTAACGTGCTTGGAAAGCCTATTACTCTCACTTGTTCTACCGCAATCTTTACTATGTCGCATACTTCGTCCATAGTTAACCCTTCATTTACTGCCCATGCTGCCATTAATACTACCAGTCCTAATGATGCTCCTGTAGTAAAGGAGTCGAAAATCCTGATATCCATCATAGGTAACATGCTTCTGGCTTGTTCTGCTGATTATATTGTAAAACTCATTCGTCTTGAGATATGTATTGAGACTATTGTTTCCGCTTCACTTGCAGCGTCTTCATACGCTTCGAAAAACAGGGCTGGTGATGGAGGGGTTGTTGATGGGGTATCTCTTAGGAAAGGCATTTTATCATAGAATTCTTCTGCTGTAAGGTCAATTCCTGCAGTAAATGTCGCATCATCCATAAAGACCTTTAATGGTACGACTATTATCGCTAATTCTTCCACTATTTTATCTGGCAAATCGCATGTACTATCAGTTACTATCTTGACCTTTTGCAATGCCTACTTTCCTCAAACCATTAACATTAGCATTTAGCACTATTGCAATAATAAAAGTATTTGATAAAAAAAAGAGTGTTATTTCCTCCAAAAAGGAGGAAATTTATTTCTATTTCTAATTTTAGCTTGCTTCTTCTACGAATAAGAATTCTCTGTGTTGTTTTGACATGTCGTCAATCTTGAGTCGGGATATTGCACCATGTTCTTTGCATCGTTTTATTAGTACTTTTGGTTCATTTGTATGTATGTGGACTCGTATCATATTATCATTCTTTGCTACTACTAATGATCCACCCATGATCCCAAGCATTTCTCTTGCGAATTCTGCTGTTAGATCATCTGATTCAATGATAAACTCTGTACAGAATTGATATTCATCATCTTCTTCTGTATCGCGAGCTATTGCTTTAACTTCAGCTACTTCACCGACATCATCAAGATCTTCATTCTTGAAGGTTTTAATCCATCCTTCCATAATATAGACGAATCCTTGTCCTCCAGCGTCTACTACTCCTGCTTTTTTGAGCACTGGTAGTAATTCTGGTGTTTTTTCAAGGGTTCCTTGTGCAGCTTCATATGATGTATCTAGCATATCTAAGAAACTAGAGCCATTTTTTGCAGCTAAACTTGCTGCTTCAGCTGACTTTCTTATTACGGTTAAAATGGTTCCTTCTTGTGGATTAAGAACTGCTTCATATGCTTTTGCTGCGCCATCAACAAAAGCTTGTGAGAATTCTGTAGGTCCTATTTCGTTATAATTATCCAGAGAATTACTAAATCCACCAAAAAACTGTGATAATATAACCCCTGAATTTCCAGTTGCACCCATGAATGATCCACGGGCAATTAATTGTGCTGTTTCTATTGTGTTTAAGGCTTTATTATTATCTAATTCTTCTATAATAGCCTCTACTGTTAAGTACATGTTTGCTCCTGTGTCACCGTCAGCAACTGGAAAAACATTTATTGCATTTAAGTGTCTGCGATACTTTTTCAGTAGATTTGCGGAAGCGCGCATCATATCTGATAATAGTTCGCCACAGAATAATTGAAGTGTTGCCATTTTTATATATCTCCTGTTTATTTTTGGTATAAAACTAGCTTTTAACCAATTTCTAATCTTTATTTAACTATGACACATTTAAACATTTCTTTTACGACTAAAAAATACTATGAAAACGCGTCATAATATGCGAAAAAGTTCTCTATATATACGAAAATAGAAGTTTCTATTGTTGATTAATTTGCTTTTTAGGAATTTTTCTGTTGAAAAAAATGCGAATATTTTGGTCAAAAAAATCATTTTTTACTAAATTGCTTTATTTGATTTTTTTATAATTGACTAAAATATTTTAATTTTAACGATTTATATTAACGCGTATTTGAAAAAATAATAATAGGTTTGTGATATTAAATCAAAGTAATGTAAAAAATTAATTAATTGGTGACTTATTTGGAAGATTTAATGAATCAAAATTTATAAGATAGTGAAAATATGAGATTTGGTGCCCATATATCAATTTCAGGTTCAATAGCTAAGTCAATCCCAAGAGCTATAGATTTAAGGTGTGACACTTTTCAAATTTTTACTCGAAATCCACGTAGTTGGGTATCAAAAGAATTAACAAATGAAAGGATTTTGGAGTTTAAAACGAATATTTCAAGCTCAGATCTTAAACCAGTCTTTGCACATATGCCATATCTGCCAAATTTAGCTAGTCCTGATCCTGAAATGTGGGAAAAATCGATTTTTTCTTTAAAAGAGGAGCTAAATAGATGTGATTTACTTGAAATCCCCTATATTGTTACCCATCTAGGCAGTCCCAAGACAACTGGTAAGGACAAAGGCATAGAAAAAGTAATTCGATCTTTGAATAATGCAATTGCAAATTACGAGGGAAAAGCAATAATTTTGCTCGAGAATACTGCTGGAAAGAATGAATCATTAGGATCAAACATTGATGATATTTGTAATATTATTACCAAAACAGATGTCCAAAATAAACTCGGTTTATGCTTGGATACTTGTCATGCATTTGCTTCTGGTTATGATTTAAGAGATCAAACTGTTATTACTAAACTGATTGAACAGATAGATAACTGTATTGGTTTGAATAAACTAGTATTAATACATGCAAATGATGCAAAATTTGACTTAGGTGAAGGAAGAGACAGACATGAGCACATTGGTTTAGGTAAAATTGGTGAAATAGGATTTAAATTACTGCTAAAAGAAAAAAAACTTAGAAAAATCCCCTTTATTTGTGAAACACCTGTTGATGAAAGACGAGATGGTAAAGGGAATTTGGAATATTTAAGGAAATTATTAGAAAAAGCTAAATGAGATAAAATTCATCTCTTAATTATGCGAAAACATCATATGTGCTTGCTTCTCTGGCAATTATTGGTGCTAAATGATCCATCTTTTTCGAAAAAATGGGATTCATGCTCTTTGCTATAGTAACAATAATGCTCATTTTTTCACTGTTAAACATAGGTGCAACAGTACTAATGTCACCCTTTGATACTTCTTTTCTCATTGCTAATTCAGCTAGTATACTTGCACTTGTGATTATTTCACTAATTTTGTCATTTACCCTTTGAACTACAGCTTTTTCATCTATACCATGAAGATTTGATAGTAAATCTTTGCAGAATTTACTCGATTCTCCACCTGATACTTTGCCCTTTAATAGATCAACTACAACAGCATCATCATATGCTTTAGCAATATTCCTTTTTGTTCCAATTAAATCAGCTTCTACGATTTGATTTGTCCAAAAAACCTTTTTTAGTTCTTTATGTGGGGCAAAAATCTCGAGACTTGCAATAGCAATTTCGGTCATTACTTCATCTCCTGTCACAATTACAGGTCTCCCAATTAAAATAGCCATAATTGCTTTGTCTAGATCCTTTTTTATGACCTTATTTAGAAACTGCATACTACCTTTAGTCTTTGATTTAGTTATTGTTATTTTTCTAGACGCATAGAACTCTTCAATTTCTACTTTATATGATTGAATGTCTAACAGAGAATCAATTTTTTGTTTAACTAGATTTGGCAATGATTTGCCGAAAACATATTTCTCTCGGATTAAATTGCTAACTCTCTTGCATTGTGTAGAGAGAAATGGTGCTATTCTATACATTTGAAGTTGTTCTTTTGTATCCATAAGAACAATTAATGAGCAAGATCTTTGACCACCTCTCAGTTTTGGAGCAGGAATTGTGAATAAATATGAAAAGGCAATCATATTTTGCTTGCTAAAGGGAATAATTGACTCACCACAAAGCTCACTATTATCATCTGTGTGTAATGATAAAGAACCTATCATTACTTTAACAGCTATTTCATTTGCAGATTGATCATCTAAAAACTTATAATAAGCACTTATAGGACCAATTGTATCATCAAATGTTGCGAAACAAACCGACACCTTATTCTCTGATTGCAATTTTACATTCCTACTATTATTTTTTAGAAGTTGTGGATTAAATGTCATTCAAACCCTCCTTCTGATTTGGTTCCATAAATACAAATCATAGAAGTTAAAGTTCTTCTTGATTCGTGAGTACTTTGGATTTTTTGGCTGCGTTGACATTTGTAACAGTTTGATACAATAAGTTTTGAATTACTTTGAGGGCACTGAATTTCTTTGAATTTAATGTTTTTTTTATGCTCAACTGTAATTTTTTCTGATCTTTTTGCTTTAGAAAAATTTTCAATGTTATGCATCAACAACTTACATTCCCAAATGGTATTTTCTGAACTGTTAACTCATAAAATATTCTAAATTTTAACTTAAAAACCCAAACTTTTTGAAATAAATCATAAATGGTTATTAATCACTTTAAGTAATCTCTCTTTAAATTTCGAGACAGCAAAATTAAATATCTTAACTCCTCCCCATCCAGCATTTTTAGCATATTTCTTAATTAAATCAACGTGATCTTTTTTATTAGTAATAATAACAGCAAGTCCATCTTTCTTCATCTTTAATGTTGCAGCAGCAATTAATGCCTTTAATTCGTCCTTTTTTTCTTGTAGAATCGATGTATTATTTTCTGTTACTATGATAGCATCATTGCACCATATACTACCTACTAGTGCAGGTTCGGGTATCTCAAAAGAAAACTGCCAACTTTTTTTTGTTAAACCAAATTCATTCCAATTTGGAAAGTCTATTCGTCTTATTACTGTTTTAATTCGATTCGTTCTACATATTCGTCTAATAGTTTCGTAGATTATTTTCTGCTCTATGTAATTAGTTGAAGAAAATATATGGAATGATCCTGAAGGATATGAAATACTTTGTTTATATAACATACCTGTTTTGACTAATTTATTTAAATCAGAAAGAGAAACATTGGATTCATCTATCGCATTTTTGTCAAATCCTATTCTCTCTCTATCAGCAGCTCGTTCATAAACCCATTCGTCATTAACTATTTTTTTGTAAAATGCAAACTGTCTATCACTTAATGCTGATTTTGGTGAGTTTCTTTCATTTTGTTTTATTTGTAGATCAGATAATCCATATAATGTGTACAAACTATTTTCATCTACTTCATCATTTGCTAAATCATCATCATATGATAGAAATCCAGGAGAAATCTCGAAATCCTCATCTTCCATTAGTACATTTCTTTCATTTTGGCTATTTTCCATTGATTGAACATTAGGTGAAAAACTAATTTCTGTACTATCTTGAGAATAATCTAATATTTCGTTGATGTTAAATAAGTCATCTAACTCTTCTTCTAATACATTTTGAGTATGTATCGAGCTATCAGGTGAGTTTTCGTTTTCTAGATCAAATTCCAGATTTATTACATCATTTGTTATATCAATTGATTGTAATTGTTTTTTTCTTTTTATCCAACTTAGAAGCACAATTGAAATCTCGATTACAAATATGAAAAGCACAAAGAGAATATTCTTCGATAAAAATTCTATTGGTTTAGCAATAAACAATAAATAATTTGGTAGAATCCCTGTTGCTAATAGAATATAAGCGAAAAAAGAAAATAGAAGGAATATATTAAACACAAAAATCGAAATTAATAAGTGCTTACTTGTAATTTTCTCGAATTTAAACATAGTAATCTGCCCATTGCTGATACATAGAATAGAAGAATGTCTAAAAAAAGGAATAAAAACCCCAAGTTTGGGGTATTAACATTTTTACTATCAAACTTTCAATGAACTTTTTACAGTTTCAATTTCAGTTTTGGGATCAGCATCTTGAAATGTAGAAGCGATTACATCCATACCATCATCATATTTGTTCTTTCTACATCTACCTCGAACAACTATTTCTCTGCCTTTGAGTCTTTGTTCCAATTTTGTGATCACAGATTGAATTCCTATGTTATTTATTTCATCAACTAGATTTTCAGATGTCATGTCTAATAGTTGCTCAGCTAGTTCACTAAAGAATGTGACTCTTACACATCCTGTGCCATCATCTAAAGCCAATGAGATAAAAATTGTATTTTGTTGGTCAACTTCATTGTGCTCTGCACAAATCCATTTCCCTTCTTCTGTTTCTGTTACTTTCTTTCTACATTGTGAACATGAATGATAGTACATTTTTCCTTCATATACTTTCAAAATTGTTCCTCTTATTTCAGAGAATTGATCCTCTTCTAAATCAACCATATCCACCCTACTAACTGGAGTTTGTTCTGATTGATATTTTGGAATTGGTTTTATGTTAGAAAAATCTGGTGCATCAGCTTTCTCTAGTGTCTTAATGGATGTTAATGAACCTAAGTGGATTTCTACGCCTTGACTTCCTTCTTTAGTGTATCCATGTAATACTTCAATTGGTGTCATTTCTTCTAGATTTTCCAATTCGATAGCTTTTTCATCCCAAGCAACTAACCGTACTGAACCTGAATTATCACTAATTCCAATGTTTAGAACATGGCCTTCAGATCCATCACTTTTTGAGAATGTTCTAATTTCCTGAATTCTGGTCACTAGAGCTTGAACATTTACATCGCGATTATTAGCCTCAAGAGATCCAAGTTCCGTATATTCCAATTTAAATTTCGGAACAGCATCTTTCAATAATTCGGGATTAATTTCAACTACGACATTTCTACCAACATGTACTTCAGGTTCTCCACGAAGTCCTAGTCTTACATATGCACCTTCAATGCGAATTGCATCTCCAATTTCAACTTTTTTGATATAGTCAGTCATGCTATTCCAAAAAGTGATTCTACTAGGTCCTGAGTTATCAACAACAAGTAATGATCCCACAACACTTGTGGTTCCATCTTTTCTTTGGAATTCTCTAATACTACTAGTTCCTGTAACTCGAGCAATTATTGAGATATTGGACATTTTTTCGTCCAAATCAACTAATCTAACTTCTTTACTAGGCTCAGAAGATTTCTTTGAAGTAGGTAAAATTGTGCTTTCACTCTTTAAAATCTCGTCTGAAATCTCCAATTTTGCTTTAGTGTTTTTGGTAATCGCACCATTTTTACCTAAGTGAATTTCTAGGGCATTGTTTATACCTTGTCGAATATATCCACCAATAACTTCAATCACAGTACCAATTTTGAATTCAATAACTGATTCTGCTTTTTGATCCCATAGTGTAATCTTTATTTTACCAGTTTCATCTGCAATTTCAACAGATGCAACTTGACCTTCGGATCCGTCTTTCTTAGTAAAACTACTTACAGGTCTTATTCCTGTGATTTTCCCAATTAGTTCAATGTCTACTTGATTTAATGTCAGATTTTCTATTTTCATAAAATCAAGTAATGATTCTGGGAAATCATCTTTGTTGATATTTTTTGGATCAGTTTCTATTTGTGAACGAGAACTTAGACTTAGTTCTTTAACGCTGTCAAATTTGTTCTCTTTTACAAAAGCACCAATGATTTGTAAAATATCACTACGTGCAAATCCCATATCACCAAATTGTCTAATTTGGTCATCCCAGAGGACTAATCTACAAAATCCTGTTTTATCAATTAAATGAACGTTTTGTACAGCCCCTTGTGTTCCATCATTTCTTGTAAAAACCTTTGTGTCATAAATACGTTTAATTAACGCAGTTATTGTTACATTATTCATTCCATCAATAAGGTCCTGAATTATTATTGGTTGGGGTTTTTGAGTTTGTTGAGACTCATAAAGGTTAATTTCCAACTCTCGAGCTATTATATGTGCTGCTCCCTCGAGTGTAATTAGCCCTCCTAATTCCTTCACTTTTTCATTTATTCTTTTGACTACTTCCTCTTTTGAGAGGTCCGTTTCAGAAGTTATTCTTTCAACGACTTCATCATAAGGCATATTTAGGGTCAATGATTCCACCTTTGCTTTTTATTATATATCTGAATTAAACTATTTATGGGTCAAAATTTCTTGATCCTTTTAGAACTTTAAAGCAAAAGCATTGAATTCGTAAGTATCTTTTGATACTCAATTATAGTTAAGAATTGAGTTTTAGTTTTGTTTTTTAGGGTCGTTTGAGGTTTCAAGTTAAAGTTCTGTTATTAGTTACGCTTTTCTCCCTTTTTAAATCTCTGTTAAGAGGTGACTGAAAGTATTACCGTTGATAAAGAGAAAACTTAAAACTTTCGTATTAACAATATTTATTGGGTAGCAAATAGTTCTGTCAGTATTACAAGATTTTTAAATAGGAATTGATTAAAAATACAAGGTCTTGATTGAGATAGTTACGAGGTTCAATTAATGAGAACAATATCATTAGGTATTCCTGATCTACTTTTAGATGAAATTGATAAATTAATTGAAGAAAACAAGATTTATGAAAACAGAAGTGATGTTCTTAGACGAGCTATAGAAGAACTACTTTCGAATGAACTAGATTATTATAAGTCAAAAATCTCATAATATTAGAAATTAAAAATGGTTAGTCTCTAAATCTTCTTCGCTTATAACTCGAAGAGAAATATCTCTTTTTAACTGAGTGTTGATTAAACACCTTCTTCTCTTTTGTAGATGAATATATTGCAAATTTCTTACGAGAATAACTTATTTGCTTTTTAGATGAGCTAAATTCAGATTGATAGTATTCACTTTCAGGGATTGGTAAAATACCTCTTCCATGAAGACTATAAGTAATAATAGCAGAAATGAGAAGTGTTGTAATAAAAACTGAAATTTCTATAGAAATGATTGAACCAAAGCTATCCAATATAAACCAAACAATAACTCCTAAAACAATGGATATGATAAGTGAAACAAGCACATACTCAAATTTTACTTTTGTCTGATTCAATTAAGTCATCTCCAGTTAAGGATATTTGATTTATAGTTTATATTTTTGAAGTTTGTCAAATGTTTATGAAAAAATTAGTTAATAAATAAGACTTTAAACTGAAAAAATTAACCAAAACATTACAAGACTGCCACAAATAGGTAAAAGAATATTATCAAACCATTTCCAACTCGCTGCTTCTACTATTGCACAAGCAATTCCTCCAATGACTATTTTCCACAACCAATTTACATTGAATGGTAGTTGATAATAAAAAACAGAAACCAAAATTGAAAGAATACTGAAAGTAAAAACAGCTAAAGATCCTGTTAGTGTTTTTTGACTGAATATTTTGTATTTAATAAAAGGATAATTTCTACCAATGACTTCCCCAGACGTATCTCCCCAAGCAATTGTCAAAGTACCTGCAGTAAAGATAGGTGGATAATCATTGAATATTATTAGTAGAATTAATAGGACGATTAAGGTTGTTGCAGTATTTATAATAAAAGTATAGTCTCTTTCATCACTTCTACAATTTTTTAAAACAAAGTATTCTTTGAGAACTTTAAATTTTGAAAAGAATAAAAATGACAGAAATATTATCAAGAAGAAGATAATAGCTAAAATTATTCCCATTATGGATTCAAAATAAAATACAATAAAGGCTATATATGTTCCACCAACAAAATGCATGATTTTTCTTGTTACCCATATTTCAAAACTTGAATTTTTTAAAACTAATAATAGTATAAGTACAAAAAAACCAAATACAGATGTGAAAATAGCTAAATAGAAGTCTGTGGAGCTTAATGAAGAGAAATCCATTGAAATAGAACCGGGTTTTAGGCACATTTTAAATCTCTTCCATTAGTATTTTGAAGATAAGTGTGAATAAAGTACTTTGAAGCAAATCCAGAGGATAGTCCATATCATTCCAGAGAAAGTCACTTTGGATGATTTGTAAATCTTTCTAATAAGTTAAAATGTAACCATCAATTTACCTTTTTTTCTGCCATTAATAGAAAAGAGAGAAGCTATTTTTCTTCAATTTTCTTGAAATGGGTGGATCCATACCTAGCGAATATAGAACACGTACCTTCATGTGATACCATACATGGACCTATAGGTTTATCTGGCTTGCATTTTTTCAGATATAATTTACAATCTGTTGGCAACATATTACCAAGCATAACTTCATGACATTTACAACCTGGATGAATGTCTATTACATTATCAATTTTAATATTATATTTTTTGAAAGCATCATAATGTTCAAGTTCCTCTGAAATTGCTAAACCACTTTTTTCAACAATACCTATCCCACGCCAATTTGCATCTACTTTTGAAAATGCTTTCTTTAGAATAGCTTGTGCTTTTTTGTTTCCTTCTGGTTTTACTACTCTAGAATATTCGTTTATTACTAATGGTTTATCCTCTTTGATCATTTTTACAGCTTGAATTAAACCAATTATCATATCAATAGCTTCAAAACCAGTGATAACACAAGGCATTTTATATTTTTCACTAAAGGGTTTGTATGACTCAGTACCTATAATTACTGATACATGTCCAGGACAGATAAAACCTTTAGTTTTCTTTTTTTCTGATTTTAGCAATAATTCCATTGCAGGTACTGTTAATCTATGTGCTGATAGAATAGAAAAATTATCGGGGGGTTGGGAAAGTAATGCAACACCAGTCATAGGAGCTGTTGTTTCAAATCCTACAGCCAAAAACACGACTTCTTTATTGGGATTTTTCTCAGCAATTTTTACTGCATCCTGTGGTGAATATACAATTCTTATATCTCCACCATCTCTTTTTACTTCTGCAAGACTCTTCTTTGACGCCGGAACTTTTAACATATCACCAAATGTAGTGATAATCTTATCTTGTTTTGCTAATTCAATGGCGAAATCAATTTCATATGATGGACAAACACATACTGGACAACCGGGTCCTGGTATAATATCAATTGTACTAGGAATTACTGATCTTATTCCAAACCGAGAAGCAGTCATTTCATGAGTTCCACAGACATGTGTGATTTTTATTTCTTCTTCAGGAGCAATCTCATTTAGACGTTTGATTGCACCAGAAATTAATTCTTTATTTTTTGCTAAAGTCATTAACTTCATCAAACCATATAATTGCAAGTAATTTTATATATAATTATTAAACAACATCATTCTTTTACAAAAAAGCCATCTTCAATTTTGCCTGATATTACTTTTTGTTTTTTAAATGCATTAATTGCTTTTTCGAGATTATCCTCGCTCAGTGAAAGCTCTGTTGCAAGTTCCTTTAAAGAAATCTTTTTATCAGCTTTTTCAATCTGTTCAATTAATAGCTCTTTTTTGGAAGGACTGCTTGCACCTTCATCTTTATGTTTACCTTTTAGACCCATTACAGATTTACCACAGCTGGGACATGACCATGTTGCCATCATCATAATTGTAACTCTACCCTCAGAATCAGGCATAGGGGCCATTTTTGTCCATTCCTTATTTGTTGGTACATCTTGAGGTAACCAACTTTCACCACATTTCTTGCAAACGATTTTTTTTACTCTACTTTTTTTCGCCATTTTGCATCCGACATAACTTTGAGTTTCTTAAAATTTAAAGTTTCTATATTAACTTTCAACAATTAAACCTATATATTTCTTTTATAAAAACTAGATGATAAGTTTATAGAAAATAATTATTTAAACTACTTTAATCCCTAATTACATGAAGTGTCTATAAATGCCAAGAACTATATTTGTATTCGCTGATTCTGCTTTGGAACTAATTCCAACAAAAATTGCTAAAATGGAATTAATAAAGAAGCATGCTAAAAAAAAGGGAAAATTACCCTCTCAAATTTTACTGGATTCATCATATCATTACAAAGCAATGTTAAAGCTAAAAGATTCTCAAAAAAGAGGTAGACCAGATATTCTACATTTTTGCTTGTTAAATTTATTGGGCTCCCCATTAGTTTTGGATAAATCCAATCCAGTTACAATTATAGTACATACAATTCGTAATGAGATCTTTGTAATTAATCAAGAAACCCGTTTACCAAGAAACTATAATCGTTTTGTTGGCCTTATTGAACAATTTCTAGTCAATAGAGAGATTAAATCAAAAGATAAAGTATTACTAAATATGCTAGATACAACTCTAGAAGTTGAAATTAAAGATATTCCTGAAAAGAATAGATTTCTTTTTTCTTCAAAAGGAAGCTTAGTAAACCTTTCAAATCAGTTTAAGGCATATTCAGATAAGGATATTGCAATAATTGTTGGTGCTTATCCACATGGATCATTTTCAGATCTAATATTAAAGATGTCAAAAAATATATACTCAATCCATCCAAAACCTTTAGATGCCTGGATAGTATTGAATAAGATTGTTTTCTCTAGAGAGCTAACATTAAGTCAATAAAATATTCCCTTAAGTGACCATTTGTATGATTTTTACTGTTAATAATGTATACGATGTTATTTCTTACAGAAAAAGTATAAGAGGGGAGTTTAAAGGATATTTCCTATATTTCTTGTGAGAATCAATGAAGAATGCAGAAAATAGTTATAATTATAAAAATCGAAAAATTGTGGGAATTATTTCGCTTTCATTGTTCATAGTTATTGCTACAGTTTTATTTTTTCAAATGGGTTTCATTAAGGATTTATTTGGTTATGAATCAACACTTTCAATTGATTTTCAAAAAATTTTGCGTTTGAGTTTAATTGTTTTTGGTTCGTTAATAGCAACTCTGCTAAGTATCTTTGGAATGCTTATATTGTATAGAAAAGCACCATTAAAAGGTAATCTGATTACTCCGGATCAGATTTTGCAAAAGAAGAGCATTTTTCCAAGATATCGTGTAGTAAATATCATAAAGGTTAAAGGATTACCTAGAAAGGTTATTAACAATATTCAAAATGATAGATCAAATCCTGAATTACTTTATTTAAGGAATTGGGATGTAATTTCAAGTCTTGCTCATGTTTGTGATGAAATATCATTTTGGATTATAAAAGGTAACAATCGAATTCAACTCTATTTCACAATTTCAGGTTTTGCTTGGTTTTCAAAAGAAAAAGCAATTATGAAAGCAAATAATAGCACTCTTTCATTTGAAGCAGCATTTAACAATACCTATCCTTCTATTCAATTTGAACGTACAAGTTTAAGTGATTCTGATAATTTATTCAATGTTATAAATAACTGTAAGTTTGGTTTGAAAACAAAAGGAATTCCAGCACTAAAAAGTAATCAAACACAAATTGACAGATTAATTAATACTTTCAATTCTATTAACGAGGATAGCTTTTTTGTTGTTAGCTTCAGTGGTATAAAGAAAGGTCTGGAGAAAGCTCAGTTAAATAACACAATTTTAAGAAAAGATCTCTCAATGGAAGTCCAAAATGATTTTAGTGATTCGAAAAAAACAGGACAAAGCAAGATAGGTGTGTATGCTTTTTCAAAAACTGAATTCGGTATGCATACGGTTTTGGCAGCACTACTAAGTATCTGGTCAGGCACTCATACTTTTAATGTTGAAAAAATCGGATTTTCAAATAAATGTAATTATCACAAAAATATAAGAAAAGTCAATCCGCTGAAACAATATCGTTTAAGTAATAAAGCATTAAGCAGTTTCTTACATCTACCTGAAAAACCGTTCTTTACAGAAGATACAGGTCAACCTATATTCGAAATACCTGCACTAAAAGAGAACAAATATAAAGACAAAATTGTAATCGGAAATATTGTACAAAATGAAAGGGTTTTAGATGAATATTCATTACCTCTAGAGAATCTTCTCTTTAATGTTGAAATTGTAGGAATGATTGGACGTGGAAAATCTTACTTAGTGGCCTCAATTATAGATCAACTTTTAAGTACTGATTTAGGGTGTTTAGTTTTTGATTTAAAGGGAGAATATGCTGAATTTTTTGTAGATGAACCAAATGTTGTCGTTTATACTATTGGTTCACCAGCACCACTTGGAATTAATTTGTTCGAAATGGAAAATTGCAATGATGTTCACAATGTCTTAGCTTTAATTTGTGAAATGTTATCAATAGCAGGTGCACCATTTAGCCCAACAATGCTAAATATTTTCGAGTCAGCGTTACAAAAAGTACAAAAAGCTAATGAGAAAAATCTAGAGAGTTTTTTGTATTGTTTATATGAAAGTTCTGAAGAGTATTCAAAGAATATGAAAACGTCTTACTCTCGAGATTCAATTGATGCAATTCTAAATCGGTTAAATTTTATTTTTGGCGGAGTTAATTATGAAGTTTTTAGTACCTTGAATAACACAATTGACTTTTCAAATTTAGATGAGGGAAAGAAAATTATTATAGACTTTAGTGAATACCTTCGTCGAGGTGCTAGTACGGCATCACTTTTCTTAGTTTGTAATTTAATCTTACATTTGCTATCCAAACATGCATCACAGAAGGGAATTACTAATAGTCTTAGATATTTAGTAGTATTAGAAGAAGCTATGTATTTGATTCCAAAACGATTTAATTTGGAGTCAACTGCAAGTATAGGTTATTCAGAACAAAATTTCATTACAGGACGATCTTTAGGAATTGGTACAATAACAATTTACCAATTATGGGATAGTGTTAGTCCAGTTGTTCATGCAAATTCATTAACAAAAATCCTATTCAGAGGAGAAGAATTCGAGAAGATAAAAAATGCTATCACTTTAACTGAAGAACAATTTAATTATCTACCTCATTTACCAGATAGAAGTTTCATTCTAAAATCAAAATCACTTTCTGGACCAGCCCTATTAAAAACAAAAGCATTTGAGAGATTACCACACACCAGAGCTGAATATTTGAATATAGCTAATAACAAATTTGTGAAAAGAGGTTTTAAACAAAAGAGGATTTCAAGAAGTCTAATGGAGTTAAGAAAAGATATTTTCGAGAGAAGAAATACTAATGTAAAATCCAAAAAACAACCTTATACAGAAAGAGATAACGAATTTGATAGAACTAACAGCAAAATAAAATCGTGGGATGAAAAAAAATTCAATAATCATTATTGGGAATGGTGTATTAATACATGTCCTGCAAGATTGGAATATAAAACTAAAAGTTCAAACTGGATTAAAGAAAATATTTGCAAAGAAATTCAAATTGAAGCGAAAAAAATTGCTTCCAGTCTTATCACAAATTCAAATTTAAAGCCCATTATGAACATTATTGAGATGAAACCAGCCTATTTATCTCAAAAGATTTTAACTCATTATATAAAGGAATCAGAACACTTTAATCCAAAAATACTAGCTTTTTGTGCAATCAATTTTATTATAACAAACCTAAAGAAAGAGCTAAATCTTACTAATTCATGGAAAAATAAAACATTGACCAAGTTAAAGAAGACACTTGGTGAGGAATATCTTAAAGATTATTCAATTTATGATTCCTAATTAAAGAATACTTTAGGTTAACTCCCCCTTTGAGAGGATTTTTTAATAATAAAATTTATACGTTCATTGAATGTAAATTGAGTTTTTTAGGTAAGGGCAAAAGCAATGGATGAATTATTGGAAAAAGAACTCAGAAAACCATCGTTAATTAAAAATTCTAGAGTATTGGATCTTAAATATATTCCAAAGAAGCTCTTACATAGAGAAGAAGAGCAGAAAATGCTAATTCAATACTTTAAGCCTGTTATAGAACAACCTGGCGAATATTCACAAAGGGTATCGATAATAGGAGCAATAGGTACTGGAAAAACAGCAATGGCTTTGAAATTTGGTGAAATGATAAAAGTTTATTCAACACAAAAAAACCTAAACTTGGAATACGTTCATGTAAATTGCCGTAGGGCTAGATCTGCATTTCTGACCCTTCTTGAAATTGTTCGAAAATTTAATCCTCATATACCTGTAAGAGGATTTTCCCCAGAAGAAATTCTGAATATGTTAACTGAGATCTTAAACCGAAAAAGATTATTCCTAATTGTTACTTTGGATGAAATTGATTTTGTCATTAGAAAAGATGGTCCAGACCTTCTGTATGATCTTACGAGATTAACAGATGATGAAATTGATATGAAAGAAAGAGTATCAATGATTACAATTGTAAGGGATATCGCATTTAGAACTATGCTTGATGAGAGCACATTAAGTACATTAAGACAAAATACAATCTTATTAGAACCATATACTGAAGATCAGCTTAGAGATATTGTAGCAGATAGAGTTAAGGAGGCATTCTTCGAGGATACTGTTTCACAGGAAGCAATTGATTTAATAGCTGATATTGTATCAAAAAATGGTGATGCAAGATACGCAATTGAATTATTAGAACGTGCTGGTATACACGCTGATCACAGACAGTCCTTAAAAGTACTACCAGAACATGTGCGTTATGCTAATGCATCAATACATCCAGTAATTAGACAAGAAATTGTAAAGGATTTAACATCACAACAGAAATTAGTTCTATTGGCAATAGCTATTAAACTAAGAACAACCCAAAAAGCATATGCAACTATAGGAGAGGCAGAGGAAATATACAAAGGATTATGTGAAGAATTCAATTTACCGACCAGAAGTCATACGCAAGTTTGGGAATATATTCAATATTTACAAAATTGTGATGTAATTACAACTAAACCTAGTAGTAAGGGGCAAAGAGGGCAAACAACGTTAATTGGATTACCAGATGTTTCTGCTGAAAAAATTGAAAAAGCAATTAGAGAGCAACTTGAAAAACATATCGATTAATTCTGAACTGTTGATTAAAGGAGAGGAAAATTAGTTATATGTATAGACCCCCAACGAGTAAAATAAGTGAAAAAAATAGTTCTTTGGAAGATAATGAATCAAAATTCCAAGAAAATGATATAGAATTCATAGATTTTGGCATTGAAGATGTATTATCATCAAAAGGAAGAGTACTAATTTTAAAAACACTAGCTGAAATGGAAGAACTCAATATTTCAGCTATTGCTAGATTTGCTAATTTAAATCACAGTACAACGACACAGCATTTAGAATTCTTAACTAAAGTTGGTCTTGTTCAAGAGAAAAGATTCGGAAGAATAAAAATCTTCAGATTTCGAATAGAAAATTTGAAAGCAAAATCTTTGAAAAAGCTTTTCGAAATATGGGAATAGCAATTTTTGAAATTATAATTGGACATCAAGTGAAACATCAGATTTTTTCTTAAATAACAGTATAGTTGATGTAACTGTTAAAATAGCAATTCCTATACCCAATATAATGGTTGATGGCTCAATTCGAACAATACCTTGATTTGTACCTTTCAGTTGATAGGTTATAGAATCAATTTCACTAGTTGAATAAACTTTGAAAGTAAAGAGCTCATCTTCGATTACTAGATTACATTCTTCGGTTACTATTGCATTGTTTAAATACAAATTCCAATTATCATAAATTGACCAATCTGAATCGCGATGAATTACTATTTCTAAGCCATTATAAGGAACTTGATTTACGTCTATTGTTATTTCTATTATTAATTCAGAATTAAGGGGTTTAAAACTATATACAGGGTGAGGTTTCTCTATTTCAATTAAGAGTATATCATAGTCTATAGAAGAATTAATAATTTCTTTTGTCCAAGTAATTACTCCAAAGGGGGAAATTGTTGCACTAATATTATTTTCATTTGAAACTACGAGTGCAGAAATTGGCTTAAAACCAACAGGAATATCAATATACCAACTCTTACCAATTGATGGATAGTTTATTTGAAAGCTAAAATAAACTGATTCATTATCTCTAATTGATGTTAGATGATTTGGTGAACCTAAATTAACTGCTCTTGGTGCTTCAAATAAGTTTATTGAAATATTTTTTTCGGAACTCAAATACTCGATATCATCAAAAATAATTGAACAACTAATATTTAATGTACTAAAGGAATAAATTGGTGAAATGTAATATACTGCTAAAGCATAACCTGAGTCATTTGTCCAAGTTTTTATATATAATTCATCATTTATTTCAACTTGTACTTCTAAATTTGGCACTGGAGATGATAAATTATCTTCAACAAAAGCATTTATTGTAACCACTTCTCCTGGAATTACAATTTCAGGACTTATAATTAATAAAGCAAAATCTCTGAATACAACTGTAATATTAATCTCGAGCATTGATGTTGCGTAACCATTTTTACTGCAAATAATATTTAGTGTATAAACATTGGGATCTGCATCACAGTCTATTATTTCAGTAGAATATTTTTTATTAGGTTTCTGGAGTAAAATCCCTGATCCCAAATCCCAAGAATATGAAACTTGTGCTTGATCAATTGAACTATTATCCTCTAAATTTATGTAATCAATTTCTATGATGAAATTTTGTTGGTAATTAATTGTAATATTGCTTTCTGTTGGCATTGTATTTGTAGAAATTGAAGTTAGTTCAATTTCTATCGTACTAATGCCTGCTTCGTCTGATGATTCCCAAATTGCTATGATTGTATAATTACCTCTTGATAAATCACTACTCAATTTAATGTCTGAATAGACAATATTACCGTTGCTTTCTGAAATATTTGATGTGAAAAATACTATATCTTCTTGGGGCGATAAAATGTATAAATCAATCAATTCGCTATATATTCTTGATTCAACATAAATGCTAAAACTATCATCATGTGTTATCTGATAATCTGAAAGTATAATATTATCCATTAGATTTGTAGATATCAAGCGATACTC
The DNA here is from genome assembly GCA_019058275.1 of Candidatus Heimdallarchaeota archaeon. Taxonomy (GTDB): domain Archaea; phylum Asgardarchaeota; class Heimdallarchaeia; order JABLTI01; family JABLTI01; genus JABLTI01. The sequence continues at coordinate 61,166 of JAHLVW010000074.1, read as the reverse complement.
AATCTCACTTATTGATGAACTATAGAATTGTACGTTTTTGTGAGTGGAATTTGTTTCAGAAATGGAATAACTTTGACTTAATTCATTTACCAAGACTTGATCGATAATCCAATCAGTTGGAATCCACTTTGTAATTGTTATATTATTCAAACCTAACGGTAATAGAATTGTGTCATTTATGGTCTCCCTCCACAGTACTTCATCCCAAGTTCTAAATCCTAGTAATCTTTGACTATTACTTTTTCCAGAACCTATTATTGTATAACTACAATCCCATAGTATTGTATCTTGTGTTGTAAATTGAATCAAATAATCTACTTGAGGTGCTGGATTATCTGATAGTTGAATAAAACCAAATCCCTCTGTACCAATAACTGGAATGGAATTAATTTGCATTCCAACACTTAAGGGGGAAACTTGATCTGTTAATGATATATCATCCATTATAAATTCCATATCAAATTGAATTTCACCCCATGTTTGAATTGCTAAACTTCTTAATTGATCTGGTTCTTGATTAAATAGCTCTAATCCCAATGCAGTTACATTCAACATATATTCATGAATCGCACCATCAAATGTGGCTTCGTTCACTAATAGATCAGCATATCCACCCGGTCCTGTAACATTTGATAATACACCTAGATTACCATCAAACCAAATGAAAATGTAAATATCAAATTGGAAAAATAAACGAATGCATATATTAGAATCATAACTTGTGTCTAGATTATTTCTTAATAAAGAATAAGAGAAACTAAATACCACAGAATTGCTTGAAACGTTTATTGGATCATCAAATCCAACTATCGTTGTATGATCATCAGAAATTATGTCAAAATACCAGGAATTATTGCCATTTATTACTTCACCACTCGGAGGATTGCTCTCTCTTGTAACATTACCATCATAATGAGAGGGTATATAATCTGTCCATAATGTTTCAGTTGTTTCAGCATCCCCATTAGTAATTTTTTCCTCTCTTATATTTGTAAAATTAAAATTACTATCTAATGACCAATCATCACAATTATCTATAGATACTAAATTAGAGGTTTCATTAATTGAATTGTTATTGTGAAATGAACGTTCAATTGTGCTATTTTCAACTGCATTCCAAGAATTTTCATTGTAAATTTCTCCCTGATTTAAAGAATCTTTTAAGTCTAATAATGAATTTTGAATTGAAAATGAGCTATCTCTTGGTTTTATAAGATCATTAATTTCCTCTGAATCGGTATATAATGGAAACACTATACTAAATAACAAAAACGAAATAAGTATTATAGCTAAATTACTAGTTTGTTTCATTAGGCTTCAACTCAATTCAAGAAATAATTTACAATGAAATTAAACTGCGATTTCATAAATTAATTAAAAAATAGATATAAAAACACCAGCTAATTTAGTGTATAGTTGATCAAAACTCAAAAATCCTAACTTACAATATTGAAATACTTCTACATAATATCACTTTTTAAATACTACATAGTGAAAAAAGTATTAGTGAATAAAATGACTATAACATTGCAAATATCTGGTAATAAAAATTTCAAAGATAATACTCTAATAACAGGATTTCATGGAATAGGAACTACTGGTTTTATTGCAGCTAAATATATAACAAATGAATTAAATGCAGTTAAAATTGGTACAATATTAAGTGACTTTCTTCCACCATTTGTAACAACGAAAGATGGTAAGCTTTCACTTCCATTTGAGCTTTTTCGAGAAAAGGATAATATTATACTAGTTCCACATTTTCAACCATATAGACATGAACATAAAGCTTTTGCTGATAAAATTGTTGAATGGACAATTAATTCGAAATTCCAACAAACCATACTAATTGGTGGATTAGATGCTCGATTGAAGAAAAATGAAGATGATAAAATACGTGCTGTTGCTACATCAGCATATTTAGAGAAAAATAAGATTTCTTTGCCAATTCTTGAAGATGGGCTTTTTGTTACCGGACCTATTGCTATTATTTTGGCATTGTATGAAGTATATGATTATCCTGCTATAGCTTTATTGCCGTATGCTGAAAGCTCGAGGGCAGATCCACTTGCAGCATCAATTGCAATTAAAGCAATAAACAAGCTTGCGAATATAGACGTAAATGTTAACAAACTTATACAAGATGCTGAGCTAATTGAGCATAATATACAAGATATGATTACACAAACAAAAGAACAAGATGTAGATGAAAAAGAACGAGGAACTAAAAGTTTGTACATATAACATTTCTTGATTTTATTTTAATAGTAAAATCAAGATACCTTTAGCAATAAAATATGATAAAACATAAACAATTGTTGAAAAAAGAAATGTTTTGTAATTAAACTTTCCATATCCAATATCTGAAAGAAAATAAATAGAAAATGCTGAGATGATGTATAGAGAAAAAGGTACAATATTTAGAGCTGTTTGAGAAATCTCCATATTTCTAAATATGGAAATGAATGTAGCAAATAAAGGTGCTAATCCTGCAATTATTCCAAGGAAAATTGATGTCGCTGATCCTAGAAATAAAATTTTATATCTTTGAGATTTAATCAAAGTATCTCTTTTTTCAGTAAGCTTTTTATTAATTTCCAGATTTTCAGCTATTTCTATGATTTTTTCACCAGTTTCATGAGAGCTGATTATTGAGGTTTTAGATAATAGTGTCCATACTCGCGAAATGGAATCATCTTTCGTAAGTAGTGCAAGCTCTCTGAAAATTTCCTTGTACCCAGTTCCTAAATTCATTAATTTTATAATTTTATCTTTATGGAAATCCTTGTTTTGTAAATTTTTTAATGAAATATAGATGCTATTTTCTACATTTCTACCCAATAATAAATTATTACCTAAACTTTTCAATAATAATATCACATCATCATTAGATAAAATCATATTTTAAAGCCCTCCAAGCAATTCAACTTTTCCACTATTAAAAATTTCTATCGCGATTAAGTCAAAAACAAAGAATACTAATGGGAGAAAAATTATTAGATTTATATTTATATAACCAAGCATTACCAACAACATTGAAATTGTTACTGGTATAATTGTCGTAATTGCTAGGAAAATGCTAATTTTACCCTCTAACTGGTTAACATAAGAATCAAAATTATTTCTGATCCTCCATTGAGCTTCATAATTTATTGTGTTACCTTGTTTAAGTTGTCCCTTTGCATAAGGAATTACTATTTCAAAGATAAATTCCTTTATAGTTTCAGAGGGTTGATTTTTTGCAAAATCTTCTAATAAATTTACTGGTGATGATCCCATATTCATTTTTTTGATCAGTTGATCCATCATAGGTGAAATTATTGGATATGATCCCTTAGAGAGAAATTCAATGACCATAGGTAATGAGTTTGTAGTACTAAGTATAAGCATTATCTCTCTACAAATTAGGTCAGAATATTGTTCGACTTCAAGTATTTCTTTTAGATATAATTTTCTTATTCTTCTTACCATGAAAAGAATTGATGTCAAGCAAATTATGATTAAAACCAAGAAACCAAAAATAACATCATATATAGTCACTAAACTTGCAATTATCATTGCAAATAAACAAGATGAAATTAATATAGCACCATTAAACTCTTTTCTTTTTACATTATAATTATCAATAAAAAAGCTATTAGGAATATCAGTAAGAAGTTTATCAAAATTTATCCTTCTACAAAATTGTGACCTAGCCAATTTAGTAAGGATTTTCTCTATCATTTTTCTCACAGTTTACCTAAAAGAATGATTATATAGAGTAATAAAGAATTTAGAAATTTAAACAACTATATTTTTATAAGCAAATTCAACTTGTTTTTGTAATTTTTGTTTTACTGGAGATACCTAAATTACTTTGCAGATTTAGATAGTTTAAGACATTTATTGGTTCAAACATCTTGTTGAGTATAAGATAATTTAATTTCTTCATCAGTAAGTTCATCTCATTCTCAAAAGCAATCTTACTAATTTTTTCTTTTTGTCTTATCAACTTAAGCATTGGAGTTTCGAATAAATCAACTTTTTTTTCTAAACATGATTTCTTAATATTAAATCTAAAGATTTCAACGAGTTGCAAATCATTAAACGAATCTATAATTTGATGATTAATTAGAGGGGTTTTCGATACTTCAATAATTCTAAATACATTTCTTGTAATTCTCCAATTGCTAAATGTGTAAGAATTCTCAATTAAAACATCTAAAGATAGAATGCTTGATAATGGAATACCATGTTGATTTAACCATCTTAAAATCATTAATTCAGCTGAACGTCCATGACATGTTTGTATACCAACCAATCCTGCACTTAATGCTTCAAATAAAGCTTTACTGTGCTCAGCAGTTTGAATTTCTCCAAGAAATACCCACGTTGGTGATCTGTGAAGAAGCTTAATGATTTCTTGGCTTTTTGAATTACTATTGTTTTGAGATTCAAATGTTGAAACTGAATAACGAGTTTGAAATTTATTATATTGTGTTTGTTCGATGCTTTCGATAACATCCTCAACAGTTATTTTTCGCCATTCTGTTGGGGTTAAGAAGTCAATAGCATTTGCAAGAGTTGTTTTACCTGAACCAGGTTCGCCAATTACTGTAATATTATTTCTTCTTCTCAATATAAAAAGTAGATAAGCAGCTGATTCTATAGATAACATATTTTTAGCTACAAGTTCAGGTAAAGTCCAGATCTTCTTACGAAGTTTTCGAACATTCATACTCATTCCATCAACTGCTAATGGTGGAATGTCTATAGCAGCACGAACATGGAACTTCTGAGTTTTTAATTCCACTTTGAGAGATGGGTTAAGATAATTAATAACCGCATTCCTCTCGAGACATAATCGGGTTTTAAATTGCTCAAGCTCTCTTTCAGATAAAATAATCTTTGTAACACATCTACCAAAATCTTGATGATCTAAATATAATGGTGTATTAGGTTTATCTAGATAAATTTCTTGCACTCTATCATCAATTAATAATGGCATTAATTGATTTAGTCCTATAATCTTATAGATTATCCAGTCACGAATGAAATTAAGAGATTTGTTTTTCACAGATATAAAATCCTTTAGTTTTTCTTCAACAGAACCATTTAGAGAATTTAACAAAGATTGAAATTTTAGCAATTCTATATCTAAAAATCCCTTTTCATTAATAATTTGCTTTTCAATCGTATTTGTTAATGTATGATATTTTGATGAATCGAAAGCTACTTCAGCTGAATATATTTGTCTATCTTTCGTATCCTTAAAAATTTTAATGTAGTAAGGAGGAACTAGATATTTTTCTTGTAGAGTCATGGATATTCCTCCTTAGATATTATGTATTAAACTAAAAAAACATAGGAAATTTGGAATCATTTTCATCTAGCTCAATATTTTTATGAGGAACAAGATCTTTCAGCTTATCGTTCATTTTTTCTTTCAAAACTGTCCTATGATGATCTCTAATAGAATATTCTGCAACTTCACATATATCAGCAAGTGTTTTTTGTGTAAGAATTTGTCTATGGTTTCTTACTTTCCCAATAATTCTGTCAGCACAGTAAACGACTGAAACTGCAAAAATATATGGATTTCTTCCACCACGTGACCTAAGATTAGTTTCACTAAGAATCTCTCGAGAGAATCGCAACAACTTGTTTTCATACTCCTTTTTTGAGAACCTCAATTGTTTTAATCGATCAGCTACTTCAGGGACCTCTATTATTGATGAAATGATTCTCTGTAAATAATCTTCACTTTTACGTATTTTTAGTGAAAACCCTAAATCATTTGGGAGTGTCTGTGCAAGTTTAACAATTGATTTACCACTTACTCGATGACCTAAATCCTTGAAAATACTTACAATTTCACTAAGTCTTATCGGAGCATTTGATGCGGATTCCCTTATTGCAACCATTAAACATAATGCAACTAAAACAATGTGATTGGAAATCTTTGCTATTTTATTATTAGTTTCAGCTGTAGTGACTATTTTGTACAAGTATGCAGCTCTTTTCTTTACACTATCAGAAATTCCCAAAAAGCCTGATACTCGATTTAGACTCATTAATGATCTATAATCAGTCTCATGATTTCCAATTTTTATCCGAAGATTATATTTATGTTTCAGTTTTCTAAATTTATACTGATTTTTTGAAGATAAAGTGGTTCCTTTTCCATCATGGAAATAACCATCGTTATGATATCCAATATAGCTACCTAAACCATCAACAATATGTACTCTTTTTCCTGGTGACATTTCATGATCCCAAGGAATCTGGTTACTACTGTTTTCTGAAATGTAAATTGAATTGTTAACAATCCCACAGTTTGTACAAACAAGTTCGCCTCTTGTTTGAGTTAAAACACCATTGCAGTATTTACATAATCCATTTTCTTTTTCCAATTTAAGAACACCAATTTAATCACCTCAAAATTATATCTTTTAGCTTCTTAAGAAGAAATATGGGTTTAATGTTACATAATCGACTTTTAAATCTGTTATATACTAATTTAATCTTACAATTCAATACCCATATGTGGGGAAGATTACCGAAAGTATTAGAAAAAAATCAAAGAAATGTTGGGTCAGTTTTAACAAATAGGTCATAGCAAGGGTTGCTCTTCCAAATGCCTTCCCATCATGCCCAACAAATATAATTACATAATAAAGAATAATAATTTTCTTAAAGGTCAGAAATTTGCTTAAAACAACCTAAGGATTTAACCCTCTCAATTTCTCTGATACGTCTTGAAATATGTCTTGAGTAAAACCTAGAATATCAGAGACTATTGCCATTAGAAGTACAAAAGCAAATAATGCTAAGCCAATCAATATACCTTCTTCTATTAATGGTGATGCACGTTGGTCCTTCTTTAATCTTCTCAAGGAAACTCGTTTCTTTTTCATGTACATTTCCTCATCAATATTAAAGAATTTTAGAATAAAAACACCCCTTTTGAAAAAAACTGGTGCCCCGACCGGGATTTGAACCCGAGTCCACGACTCGAGAGGCCGTGATGATTGACCGAACTACACTATCGGGGCTCATTTCTATTTTATTACAGAGATATGCTATTAATGCTTTGCTAACCACTACCTGTAAGCTAATTTGATGTCGTCCTCTGTTACTGTTGATCTATTAGCATGCTTAGAGAGTTCTAATGCTCGTGTTGCAATTTGATTACTTACATTCCCAAGAATCTCTTTTAAAGCACCTGCAGCTGATGAGCTTACACATTTTGCACCAGTTTTTTGCAGTAAATGATCTAATGGTGCAAGTGGAATTTCTAGTGTCATGAGTATTATTTCTCCTATTAAAAAAATGTAAAATATATGATTTTCGTTATATGTACAAAAAAAGAAGTGGGAAAGAAAATCATTCAGCTAATCTTTGTTCCCAGTCCAGTATTTTTTCTACTAATTCCAATCTATCATTAGGAGGAAAATCATTATCCCCTTTACGAATTAGACTATTAGCAATTCTACGAATTTCGTAAAACACTCGGCTGAATGAAAAACTAGATTCAATCTGCTCTAAAGATTCTATTAGAGCTTCTCCAACTTCTTTAAATTTAGCAGTTTCATTTATCTTCTTAACTAAATCTATGAATATCGGATGTTGAGCACTACTGCTTTGTGGCATTGGTGATGAAACTGCAGGTCCTGGGCTGACAGCTTTAGTTTCTTTCTTCTTTGTTGGAGTAGCTGTTGCTTTTGTTTCCGTTACTTTAGTTGGTGTATGAACAGGAGTACTTTCTAATTTGTTTGATAAATCATCAAATTTATTGTTAAGTTTGTCAAGTTGTGCATTGACATTTGTAAGACCAGTTCCTAAACCATCAATAGATAATTGGATAACTTCTACAGATTTTCTAATCAAATCAATTGAAGTATTCATGGTCTTCAAAATTTCTATCATCTGAGTAAAAGTTTTCAAGAAAATATCATCTTCACTAGACATCATATCAACTCGTTATTTTGTTATAACAAAAAATATGGAGTTTTAGTTATTATTTGTTGTTATTTAAACATTTTACTGGAACAAAAATTATATCATTTACTAACTTTTACCGACACTTTTTTATGAAAAAAGACATCTAAACTAAATTATCAGAAATATATACGAAATACTTGTATTACAAATTAGGTGAATTAATTGTCTAAAACCAACAGAATGTCACCATTTTCAAAACATTTTGAAGCAAGAAAAGAAATACTAGAATCATGGATAAAAGAAATGGGATTTAAAAGAAATCCATTTTTAGGATTTACTTTACCAAATCCTGATTTATTAGTTGAAATGTCGGAATTTCTTGAGTCTTTAGTTGATATAGTAGTTTCAAATGAAAGACCTGCTATTTTTATAAGAGGACCTGTAGGTGTAGGTAAATCTACTCATTTAATTTTAATTAGAAGAGACATACGAGATTTGAAGGATCTAAATAATAATACATTTAGAACAGCATATATCGATAGATCGGGATTACATGCAAGACAATTTGCAAGACTTTGTGCAATAGGATTTAATGTTAAATTTAACAAAACTGATGATTCAGATGAAATTATGGATTCTGTTGGTAAAGACATAATTGAAAAATATACAAAAGAAAAAGTTAGATCTGTTTTATTAGCAGAAGACATAAGTGAAAATCAACATGAGATATTTAGTAAATTACAATATTTAGCTGATCTATACGCTGAGGAAGCTGAGGAACCTATAGCTACAATAATCATGTCTGGCACAACAGAATATTTTCAAGCATTAGCTGCAGTATTACCTCAAATCGCTGATAGATGTGAGCCAATTGACGTACCAAGATTTGAATGGAAGCACTCTCGAGAATTTATTGGTAGAAGAATTGCTTATGCAAAAGGTGAGATTTCTAGTTTTGATATTGACAATTTTTCAATAGAACCATTTAATGAAAATGCAGCTAAAATTCTATTTGAAAATTCACAAGGAATTCCTAGAGATTTAAGATTATTATGTAGAGCTACTGTAAGTGTTGCTGCTGACGGGCTCAACCGAAAAAAAGGTAAAGGAAAAATTGATTTTGAAATCGCAAATTTAGTATCTAATTACTATAAAGAATTTTTAACTGAAGTATAAGTGAAAGTAATATTTATATTTCATGTATTACATGTATTAATTACAAGATTAAAGGGAATTAAACATGAGTCTATTACAAAAATACAGGAAAGAAGAAACAAGAAAAACAACTTCTAAAGAAGAAAAAGGTATTAAAGCTACACCACAGAAAAAGGAAGAAAAAAAGCTATTACCACCAAAACCTACTGTAAGAAAAGCTAAGAGAGAAATCGATAAAGTTCCTGGTTTAAGGAGTAGACCAGTTATTTCTGCAACTGTAAGTTCGGACCTCGTTGAAGCATTAAATGATTTAACAGATGAAAAATATCTAAATAGATCAAAGTTTATTGAAGATGCTTTAAAAAGAACAATAAAAGTTGAATTTCCAGATATTGCATCTAAATATCATTTCTGAATGATATTGCATGTATTACATGCAATACAAAATTCATGTTTTAGGTTGTTTCTCTCATATTAATTTTGATGATTTTGATCTAAAATTAGAGAAAAAAATTCACTTTATATGAAAAGAAATTTTTTTAGGAAATAATTATCTATAATACTATTATAAATGTACATACGGGATGTTTTAAAGTAATATATGTATTACATATAATACAAAGTGGAGATAGAACACAATTAGATGACAAATGTAGATAGATAAAAGATCATTTGTAGATAATTAAACATATGTAAATTTGTGAATATTATAAGCAATATGTGCAATATTTGTATTACTTGAATTATATGTAATAAATATGTGACTTGTGTTGCTTTTAATACATGTATTAAAAGAAATAATTAATAAATGAAAGAAAATCTTATATTTTTCCACCAATGGAATTTGCTTTGCCATTTTTGATAAGAATATTACATTAAAGATCACATCTCAAATACTCTGATAATGTTCTTGTTATATTTGTAGTTCGTAAGAAGATTAGCAAATTATTCAAAAAAGAAATGTAAGTATTATTTGTAATACAAATATTACAAATTCAGGTTCTACTTATTTTATATCAATTTAATACTAAATAAAACACAATTTTACAGTAGAAATAATCAATTTTTTACAAAAAAAGGATAATAGAGATAATAAAATAGTGATCTAAATGTTATTTTAAGCGAAAAGATAGAAAGTAACATAGAAAAATTGTCCTTTTTTATAGATACACAACATTCTTTCTCATTTTTTATTTAATCTTTGTTTAATTGATAAAAATACTGTCAACCTTTGAATCTTCAGGTAAAGTATCTTGTTTTATGTTTCTTTTAGCGATTTTCAGTAGAAATCTTCTATAAATTAGTAGTTCAGTATTATTTGTATTACAAATAATACAGATGTACGGGTAAATAGTGAAAAAAAGGTCAAAAAACAGCAAAAAGTATATGTTGTAAATATATAAGAATATATAACATAATGTCATAAAAATTAATTATTTCTGACACTTTGGCTTTTTTTGACACTAATCGGAAACATTTTATAATGATGACATACAGTCGTATAATATTGTATACTTGGTGCATCAAATGAATAAAAGCGATATAAAACAGATTAAACAACAAGTCAATAATATACTAAACAATCCAGTAATTAAATTATTTTATGAAAATAATGATTCATCAATTAAGGGATCTAAAGTATGGACAAATTTGACGAAAATACAATTGGAAACGTTGGTTGTTGACATAATAACAGATGAGATAAATCCAGATTTAGGATATCTTGAACGTGGTAAAATTAGAAATGTAACAAAACGAGCATTCTATAGAACTCTGGAACAAGCTAGATTAAATTTAATTAAAGCCATTTTTACTCTCATGGTAGCTGCAGTATTAAATATAATAGATTCACCTAGACTATCAGATTTTAATGAATTATCACAGAATTTTCTAGATTTAATTACTATAAATAATCTGGAAAATCAATCACCTGAAGAAAGAGAAAAATGGATTAAGGTTTATACAAAAATGATTTTTGATAATGTTCAAAATCTTAAGAAGCAAACTGCTCTTTCAAAATCAAGCTAGAGTATTATTTGTATTTCATGTATTACGGAACTTTCCTATTCATTTTTACTTAGAGCTGCAATCACTGATTGACCACTACTTATTCCACCATCGCCACAAGGCAATGATTTATGTTGTAAAAATTCAAGTTTTGCATCTTTTACTTTTTTAAAAATTTGTCTCGAGATCATATCATTATACGCCACTCCACCTGTAAAACCAATTTTTCTAATTGAATTAGATTTTGCATATTTGATGGCAGCATTAGCAAATTGATTTGCTATTTCGGAATGTACTGCAGCTGCAATATTGGCAGGCCTTACACCAGAATTATAGAATTCTAATGCTTGATGAATTAATGATGTTGTATCTATTATACCATTATCTGCTTCCGGTATTTTAAAAGAAACTCCTTTGGGATTCCCATTATATGCTAATGATTCTAATATAATTGCAGGCTCTCCCTCGTAAGTTCTTTCATAACAAGCTTTAAGCAATGCGCTGACTGTAGCGAGAATTCTACCTGTGCTTGTTGTACTAGACACATTAATGTTTTTTTCTAGTTGAGTGAGTAATACACGTATTTCATTATCCCCGCCCGGTAGACTATCAGGATAATTCTTTGTTAGTAATCTGTAAATTTCATCCTCAGATAGTATTTTTGAAAGAATTCCAGCAACCATTCTTATTGGATAATAAGTAGCTCTATCTCCACCAATCATTGGTTGTTCTTCAAGGTGCCCTATCCTTTTAAAGCCTTTATAGGTTGTATGAAATATTTCACCTCCCCAAATTACACCATCGATTCCATATCCAACCCCATCAGCAATAATCGCAACAATCTCCTCTTCTATGGGTAATTGATTATCAATCATTAAGGAAGCTGCATGTGCATGATGATGTTGTATTTGTAATAAATCAGCATTATTTTCTGTTGCATATTTTTTAGCCAATTTTGTTGAAAAGAAATTTGGGTGTAAATCGTATCCAATAATTTTGTATGAATCTACACCTAATAATGATCCTAAGTGATTAATGGCTGATTCGAGAAAATCTAATGTTTCTAGTGTATCAACATTACCTATATATTGAGTTGGAAAACAACGATTTGTCATTGCAATAGCTCCAGTTGAGGTTAAAAGTGGACCTACGCCTAGTGAAACATAATCTTTCAGGTTAAATGGCAGATTTATAGGTTCTGGAACCCAACCTCTAGATCTTCTTATTAATACAGGATTATCATTTGATAATCTTATAACACTGTCATCAGCACGTTGGTGTATTCTTCTATTGTGTAAAAGAATATAGTCAGCAAGATCGTCTACATTTGATAATATTTGTTTGTTTTTGATATACATTGGAACATTTGAAGGATTGGCGCTTGTAAGAATTAAAGCAGGATCATTCAACATATCCAATATTAATGAGTGAATCCCTGAATATGGTAACATTACTCCTATATTGAACAATTCAGGAGCAATCCATTCAGATAAAGGAAATGGTTGCTTCTTTTCCAACAAAACAATTGGTCTACGATGACTTACTAGTAATTGCGCTTCAATAGCATTAACTGAAGCAAATTTCCTTATTTCATCTATGGATTTAGAAATTACTGCAAAGGGCTTATGTTTTCTTTTTCCTTTACGTGTCCTTAACCGTAATATTGGCTCTGCATCAACAGCTGAACAAGCTAGATGTGTTCCTCCGATTCCTTTAATTGTAATTATGTTTCCTTCTGAAATTAACTTAACAATTTCATTATACAAATCCTTAGTTTTGATTTTACTTCCATTTTTATTGTGTAAAGTTAATGTTGGTCCACATTTCGCACAGCATGTTGTTTGGGCATGATGTCTTCGATCTAATGGATTATCATATTCACTTTTACACATATAACATAATGGGAAATCTATCATTGTTGTATTAGGTCTATCATATGGTAGGCTTGTAATGGTTGTATATCTTGGACCACAAATTGCACAAGAAGTAAAAGCATAATTAAACCGATCATTATCAGTTTTTTGCATGTCTTTTAAACAATCAACACAAATTGAAATATCAGGAGGAAGATATGAAACTCCACCCACTTTTTTCACAGAGCTTGATAAAATCTCAAATTTAGTGAATTCATTTTGAAAAGATTCCCACATTACTTGAAAATCTTCATACTTAGCGAGGTAAGGTTTGTCATATTTAAGAAAATTAACAAATTTGTCAAGGTCCTCCTTTGGACCTTCTGCAATAATTTGAACACCTGCATCACCTTGATTTCTGACAAAGCCTGTTAAGTTTAATTTTTTTGCAAATCTATAAACAAAGGGTCTGAAACCTATACCTTGAACTATACCTCTACAAATGACTTTGACTCGAGATTTCAATTAGTTTTCCTCAAATATGCAAGTTCTATAACTAATTAATTATTAACTTATTGCATGTATAAATGGACTGTTATTAATAAAGCAAAGAAATACAGCATTTTATTTTAAATCATTAAGAAGAAAGAAATTTTCAGGAAAAATCCAAGACTTCCCCTCTTCATTATAATATTTGTAAGGAATCGGTCTAAAAATACCACTAGTTTTAGATGCTAAAGAGAATTGTGTGTTTTTTAGTTCTGGCAATGTTTCACAAATTAGATCATTTAGACGATGTGAACCATTCATTAAATCAACAGTTACGATGGCTCCTTTATTTTTAAAAGAGTATGAAAACGTTTGTGGCATTCGAGTCAGAATAGTTTGTAGTTGAAGGATCTGTTTCTTAGAAATCTCCTCAAAGAACAAGATAGCAGTTTGATTCAATCCCATGTAATACAATAATATCATTGGGAATAGAAGCTTCTTAGCTCTTTCCAAATGGTAATTTGTATCATCCCAAGTGAGAGCTAATCTCTTTGCTATTGTTCGAACTGAACTATCAAGATCTCTTCTAAACAGAGTCATAACTTTGAGATCCATGATAGAGAAATCAACTTGGTTTCCCTCAAAGGGAAACTTGTGAAAATTTGAATTATCACCTATTTCTGTATTTTTTGATAAGCTCAATATTCTTTCTCTAAACCAATCGATACAAAATCCTGGTTTATTAGCAGATAAAACCGAAGGTCTTTTTGAATAGGTATAATATGAAAAGTTAAGATTATTTGCTATTTCCTTTACTTCGTCACAATAGTATGATCGAATTTTCTCATGTTTATTTAATCTCTGCAGATAATCAAAGAGATTTTGTTCATATTGCTTTGGGATTGTTAATGACACAATATAATCAAACCGTTGATTTGGGCATCGTCGAATTGTTCTTGTATATGGAGATGAAAATAACTGAGGTATAACATCGTAATAAGCAGGAGACGACTCTATTAGGATAATGTATAAATTCAAACCAATCATCGGAAAGTTAACAGTTCCTGTTACTCGAAAATAAGCATTATTACGCAGGTAACCAATTCTTCTACTTATGTAATTTGATCTAACCTTGAGTTTTTTCGACAGTAAATCATTATTATAATACTTATCCTTTCCAATAAAACCCCTAATAGCTTCTATGATTTTTACGTCCATTTCAGATAAAGGCACAATAAAATATCGCTCGAGATCAAAAAGAATAGCACATGATTCATAAAAGGTTAGACTATCAAATTTCGACATTTGTTCTAATGTTGTCTCAATAAATAATCCACTCATAATTTTATCTAAAAAAATAAAATCAATATATGGTCTATAATGAAATTCTCCCATTGGGAGTTGTATAATCTTAGGTTCTGAATTCTCTTGCCAAAAATTTACAAGTTCATCTTTATCATCATCATTTTCTAATTGTCTGAAAATATAGAGAAAACCCAGGTCCAAAGCAATCTGTTGATTAATATCCTTAACTTTAGGGTAGAATTTAATCATCGTCTTTTCAAAGACATTTGATAGATTTGAATTATCACTTAATAATTTTAAATTATCGAACAATTGCTCTGACATAGATGATCATAGGCCTCTTCTCATTTCTCTATGTATGCCTGCATAATTTTTTGATAGGCATAGAAATCGATCTTTTACGAGCTAATCGACCATAAATTAGTTAAAAATGAACTATAAAAACACCAAATGAAGGCTTATTAGCAGCTGAAATTATGGAAATTTATTGAATTAAATAATAAAAGATAAATCAACTGGTAAGATAAAATAATAATCTTTAGAATTAATCTATAATTACAATTACAAAATACGCAAGTGAAATTAATTGCCAAATATGATACATGAAAATTTACTAATATTAGTTAGATCATTTCCTGATTCACCTGGGGTTTACTTATTTAAGAATGAAAATCAAAAGGTTATTTATGTTGGTAAAGCAAAGTCGCTTCGAAAGAGAGTAAGCTCCTATTTCGTCAAAAGTGCAACTGATAGAAAAACAAGGGATATAAATGATGAAGCAAAAGATGTGGAATTTATAATCACAAATTCAGAGATTGAAGCATTAATTCTTGAAAACAATCTCATTAAAGTTCATAAACCTAAACTGAATGCTAGATTAAAAGATGACAAAACATATCCTTACCTAAAAATAACAACAAGTGAAGAAATTCCAAGAGTAGAAATAGTAAGAAAGAGAACTGAAAATAAAGATGTTTATTTTGGTCCATATACAGATGTTAAAGCATTAAGAGCAGCTTTAAAAAAAGCATTAACTATTTTTCCAATAGCCAGATGTAAAAAAGAAATTAAAATTGAAAAATTTGATAGGTCATGTTTATTTTTCCAATTAGATAGATGTTTAGCACCCTGTGTAAATAAAATTAGTCTAGAGAATTATAGTAAAGCAATGAAGCATTTCATTAAATTATTTGAGGGAAAACAGCAGGATTTAATTATAGAACTTAAAGAAGAAATGAATGAAGCTTCAAATCAGATGAATTATGAAAAAGCTGCTATCTTAAGAGATAAAATTTCTGCTTTAGAAAAAATTATTCAAAAACAAATAATTGTTTCTAAAAATAAAGATGCTGAGTATGATATAATAGGAGTAATAGTGATAGAAAAAATGGCTATTGCACAAATTTTGTTAATGAGACAAGGTAGAATTATTGAACAAAAGCACTTTATTATGAACTTACCATTTGCTCTTGAAGAATTTGAAATATTAACATCCTTTATTAAACAATATTATTCAAAGACTGATTTTATACCAAAGAAGATTCTAATACAGATTGAAATTGAAGATGAAAATGTAATAAATGAGTGGTTGAGTTCAAAGCAAGGAACAGAAGAAAAGGTTACTGTATTGACTAAAGCAAAAACAAAGGAGCAAAAATCACTTATTAATTTAGCTTTGATTAATGCAAAAACTAATCTAAGTACAATTGAAAAGTTTCAGAAAATCAAAGAAGAGAGAACTTCTAAAGGGCTTTCTGAATTGAAAAAAATCTTAAATCTTAAAGAAATTCCTAGAAGAATAGAAGGATATGATGTATCAACTTTACAAGGCACAAACACAGTAGGTTCATGCGTTGTATTTGAACAAGGAGAACCAAAGAAAAAGGATTATAGGAAATTTATAATAAAAACAATTGAAGGACAAGATGATTTCGCTTCAATAAAAGAAATGATAAAAAGAAGATTTACTGGAAGTTTAGGAAGCAAAGAAGAAAAACCTGATTTAATTCTAATTGACGGAGGTCCAGGTCAGATTAGTTCAGTAATTTCCGTTTTAAATGAGAATTTACTTGAAATTCCAGTTATTGGACTTTCAAAGGAATTTGAGGAAATACACTTTCCAGATAATAGAGATTCATTAATTTTAGATAAAAGATCTGAGGCTCTAAAAATATTACAGCGCATAAGAGATGAAGCGCACAGATTTGCTGTAAGTTTTCACAGACAAAGAAGAAGTAAAAAAATGATTAAGTCTTCACTTGAGGAGATACCAAATATTAGAACAAAGAGAATAAATCTGTTGCTTGAGCATTTTGGAAGCATTGAAGAAATAAAGAAAGCAAGTATTGAAGAGCTGAAAAAGGTAAAGGGAATTGATAGGAAAATTGCTGAAAGAATAGTTGAATACTATAAAGGTAAATGGGAATAAAAATAAATGAAAATAACTCAAAAATTGTTAAAAATTTATAAAAAAGTTAAATTTAGTCATCTGTCGCAACACCTATATATGAGCAAAGAGATATATTAGTAGACAAATAAAAATTTAAAAATCATTATGAATGAAAAATTTTCATTATAAAAGCAAATCAAATAAGAGATGTTGAAAAAATGTCTTTGAGAAATTATGCAATGAGGCGAATCATATACATCTTTCCTACTATACTAGGTATATCGATCGTAAGTTTCGCACTAATAGCAGCATCTCCTGGAGACCCTATTCAGATACGGATGGGGCTGTTTAAAGGAGAACAAGCAGACTATGATATATTATATGATGAAATTGGTTTTGAAATCGGAATTCTTGATGCAGATGGTGAAGAAATCAATTCAGTTATACGCTATTTCCAATGGCTTGGACTTATGAAAAGATGGTCCTATGAAAATAATGATTATATACGAAGTGGAATCTTACAAGGAGATTTTGGTCGATCGTGGTATTGGTCTGAAGATGGAAAACAAGGAAAGCCTATAACAGACATTATAGTCTCTAGAATGTGGTATACACTTTTCTTAACAACACCAGCATTTATTATTAGTACAATACTAGCAACGGTAATTGGAGTTGTTCAAGCGACAAGACAATACTCAATTTGGGACAAAGGAGTAACTATTGCTTCACTAATAGGGTATTCAATGCCGACGTTTTGGCTGGCTAAGCTGGTAATGTTGGCGTCATTTTATATGTTCAACTTTACAGGAGCAACGCAAGGTGAGGCATTCCGGGAACCGTTTATACTTAATGGTACATTTTATGTTTTCTTAATACTCCCAACATTGACATTAGTTTTGACAGGATTAGTGTTTTTGGCAAGGTTAACGAGGTCACAATTACTAGATATATTAAGACAAGATTATATTACTACAGCTAGAGCAAAAGGTTTAGCTGAACGATCAGTCATTTACAAGCACGCATTTCGTAATGCACTCCTACCAATTGTAACAGTAGTTGGTATGGCATTACCTGGATTGCTTGCCGGAGCTGTCATGACTGAGGGCGTCTTTGGTTGGCCAGGATTAGGAAGTGTGTTCTTAACAAGTGCTCTTCAAAGAGACCAGCCTATGATGATGGCTACGAACTTCATATTTGGAGGATTATTCTTAGTCTTTCGATTGTTGGTAGATTTGAGCTATGCTCTAGTCGATCCAAGAATCAGATACTAAAGGAGATGATAAAGAATTGGCTACTGTAAATGAAACAAGCATCGATAGAGAAGCAAGAATCCTTGAAGAAATAAAATTAGTAGAGGGTTCTAATCTCTGGGCTCTCGTTATGAGACGAATGCGTAAAGATCAGATGGGAATGTTCGGTTTCTATATTGTTACCTTCTTAGTTGCTGTTGCAATCATCGCCTTTCTTATCCAGCAATATGATGCATTATTTGGGTTGAATAATCCAACAGCAGATCCATGGGACCAAAATAACTACTATATTGAATTATGGATACCTGGAACAGAAAAGTATCTACGTTTAATTGCACATCCAAGATACATTATACCTGGAGATCAAATTCTGCCACCAAATGCACAGTATCCTTTTGGAACAGATACAAGAGGATATGATATTCTTTCTAGAACTTTCTTTGGTTCAACATTATCACTCGTTTTAGGTTTTGTTGGGCAAATGACAACAAGTATTTTGGGAATGATAATTGGTGCATTTTCAGGTTACTATGGTGGAGCTTTTGATACCATAGTACAAAGGATAAATGAAGTTATTTCTGCAATGCCTGGTTTTATCTTGTTTATCTTTATAGTTGCTATCTTCAGAGATATAGCAGGATCTGTTCCAGGTGGAATCTATATGATCGTAATAACGATATTCGCACTTATTGGCTGGGGCGGAACCAGTCTAATTGTACGAAGTACGATTTTATCGCTGAAAAATACGGAATTTATAGAAGCGGAAAGAGCGTTAGGAGCAAAAGATTCGAGGATTATCTTTAGACATGTTATACCAAATTCACTATCACCTGTTATTGTTATTACAACATTAGGTATAGCAAATACTTTGATGTTTATTGCAGCGTTGGCTTTCTTCGGTTTAGGTGATGCTACTGCAGTTTCATGGGGCGATGATTTAGCTTATCACCGTGATAACTTGCTTACATATTGGTGGATGCCTACTTGGCCTGCAACAATGATATTCATTACAATCCTTGGGTTTAACCTCATGGGAGATGCTTTAAGAGACGCTTTAGATCCAAAGCTGAAATAAAAAATCTAACATATAAATAGACGCTACGGCGTCTATACTTTATCTTTTTCCCCAAAATTCCTATCAAAAAATTTTAAAATTAAGTAGTTTATAAGGAAAAACATTATTTAGATAAATATTTTTTCGAAACATTTATATATGAAGTTCTAACAAAAACTTTAGAAGTAATATAAAAATCTTTCCCGAAGCGATTAAAAACTAACTAAAAAACATTGTGGGGCCATTTTATTAGCAACAAGAAGACATAGTCTTCTTCACAGCTTGCTCTTTATGTTCATTTAGATAATACTAATATTTAACATCATCGCTAATAGAAAGTAAAAAATAACAAATAATTGAAAACAATCAAAATTTGGAGTGGTTTGTTAGAGAATGTCTAAAGAAGATTTAAAAGAAGATAAAGCACAAGTCGCTTGCTCTGAATGTGGATCATCTGATATAATTAGTGACTCAACAAGAGGAGAACGAATTTGTACTAATTGTGGAGCTGTCATTGATGAACATATAATTGATGAAGGACCTGAATGGAGAGCTTTTACTTCAGAAGAACGTAATAAAAGAAGTAGAGTTGGATCACCAACATCTTTTGCCGTTCATGACAAAGGACTTGCAACACAAATCGGATGGGAAGATAGAGATGTTTACGGGAAGAAATTGTCACCTAGAAGAAGAGCACAGATTTATAGATTAAGGAAATGGCAAATTAGAACTAGAGTTCATTCTTCAATGGATAGAAATCTTGCTTATGCAATGAGTGAATTAGACAGATTAAGTTCACAAATTGGTATACCAAGAACTGTAAAAGAAACTGCAGCAGTTATTTACCGTAAAGCAATTGAAAGACATCTAATTCGAGGTCGAAGCATAGAAGCAATGATCGCAGCAGCAGTTTATGCTGCAGCACGAATAAGAAGAGTTCCTAGAACTTTAGATGAAATTGCCAAGAATAGCAGAATTTCCAAAAAAGAACTTGGAAGATGTTATAGGTTGATAATAAGGGAATTACAAATAAGAATTCCATTAGCTAATCCAAATGATTACATTATTCGATTTAGTGCAGAACTTAGGTTATCAGGACATACAGCACAGAGAGCGATTGAAATCATAGATCAAGCAAAAGAGAATGGTCTTACAGCAGGAAAGGATCCTACAGGATTAGCAGCAGCATCAATTTACATTGCAGGAATTATTGAAGGTGAAAGAAGAACCCAAAGAGAAATAGCGGAAACTGCAACAGTAACTGAAGTCACTGTACGAAATAGATACAAAGAACTAGTTAGAAGATTAGGTATAGAAATTACAGTCTAAGAGATAAATTTCTAGATTCTGTTAAATCAGAATCCTATCTTATTTTTTTTATTTTGAATTGTGTTGATAAAAAATGTTGAAGATTTTCCCCATTAATAATTTTCCAATCATAAAAAAAGATGATAATTTAGCTGAGCTAATACTACAAGGCATTGAAAATAATGCTACTGAAATCAAAGATTTTGATATTATAATAATAGCTCAAACCATTATCTCGAGAGCAGAAGGGCAAATTATTAACTTAGATGAGGTTGAGCCATCAGAATTTGCAGTAGAAATAGCAAACCAAGGTAAGAAAGACCCAAAATATGTAGAGATGATTTTAAGAGAAGCAAAGAATATTTGCAAAAATCGAAATGGAGTTCTAATAACGGAAACAAAACATGGTTTTGTATGCGCAAATAGCGGCATCGATAGATCAAATGTTCCGGGAGAAAACACAATATCTCTATTACCGGAAAATCCTGATAAATCAGCAAAAGAAATCAGAATGTACATTCAAAATAGGTGCAAGAAGAAGATAGCTGTATTAATTTCTGATACTCATAATAGACCATTTCGACTTGGAGCTATTAATATAGCAATAGGATGTTCGGGAATTGATCCAGTAAAAAATTATATTAATAAAACGGACTTGTTCGGATACAAATTGAAATCATCGTCGATTTCTCTAGCTGATCAATTGTGTTCTGCTGCAGGATTAGTTATGGGGGAATCAGATGAAGGAAATGCAGTCATAGTTATAAGGGGATTGAAATTTAAGCAAAAGGAAATATCAGCAAAAGCATTAATAAGACCGGAGGAAAGAGATTACTTTAGATAGGTTTTTTCGTATAATAGGAACAAATTAGAAAATCACTAGTTAGGAAGTTAATATTATTTGTAATCAAATCATATTGATAAGAGTTATTTAACTGAGGAACAGTCAGAATTTGCATTGCTTCATACATCTCTTGTGGAAGATATGAACTAATATTCACGCTACCTGTAACAATTACACCTGTTTCAATTAAACTTACAGGGAAGTAACGAAGATCATAAGTAGGAACCTGAATACCTAACCACTCAGCACTAATGAGATGTAATCCACTTGGGTCTGAAATTGAATAGTTATAACTTAGTTGTGCTCTTCCATCTGCATTAGTTATAGCAGATCCCATAATTGTATCAGTAGTAGTATCAATAAATGTGATTTGTTCATCTTCAACGAATTCCAAACCACCTGGATCACCTGTTAATAAATATTGGAAGAAATCCTCATCTTTGCCATTAGCTAAAAAAGCAAAAATATCAAATGAATCTGATCGGTTAACATAAGGACCATACCAATTTGAGGGATCGTATGGATCATTATACCAAGCATCAGATAAGGGATTGGGAACAAAATAAGGATAAGAAGGTTGGGGAATCATATGTAATGGTGAAATAAAGAATTCATTTGTACAATAAAATACTGGTTGAAAACCAATAGTATTTTCTCCGTATTGATCTCTAATACTGGGTATCAGAGGTGAAGGGTCAAAAGCTACCCAGTAACCCATAGTACCAGATAAGGGAATAAATACCTCTACCCAAGAGTGAATATGTTGTGCACGTACAACAAATTCAGAACCTATAAGATCACCTGAAGAGAATCCAACAACCATTCGTGATGGGATATCTTGAATTCTACTTATCATTGCTAGTGCTGCAGCAAAATGAGCAGCAGTTCCTGATCGTCTATTTAAAAACCATTCAACATAATCTTCATCTTCTGCAGGTGCATCATCAGAATTCCCAAATAGCATTTCAATGTCATAACTGCAATTACTCGAGAGCCAAATCATATTACGAAAAACTTGTTCGTAAATTGTATTGGAAGTATCTAGCAAAGAGTTAGCGATTTGTGTTGTATAGGGCGCATAAAGTGAATAATCCTGAGGAATTTGAAGGTATCTATCTTCTAATACTTGATTAGAAGAAACAATGGAATTTAATGTACTGAAACCTTGACTATTGTTCTTAATATACTCATTATCTTGAAGAGTATAAGAAACATTATAGTCCACTGTAGTATTTCCGATATCACTATCAAACTGTGCTTCTATTAATTTACAATTGTACATGTCTTCGTATAAGTTAGTAGTTGTCCAATCATTAATAGGATCAAATGAAATATCATTTGAAAAACTTTCACCGTATTGATAATGATAAGGAGCAGGAAAGTAACCAACTAAGGATCCATCAGAATATAAAAGTTCTGCACTAATTTCTAATTCACCATCAGCAAAGCTGGGAAGGCTGGAATAACCCGATATTTCAGTAACAGTGATGTTTTTATCCCAATTATCCATGGTGTAAGTATCATAGGTTTCTAATCGCCAATAAAGATACTCATTTGTAGGAGATATCTTGAATAAGATTCTATTAGGATCATCAATACCATTTGTAAAGTCATCTAAAATACCGTCTGAATCATTTAAATCAGCATCAATAAAAATATCGATAAATGGTGTTCGATCATCATCAGGATTAAAGTCATCGCCATATCTGTTTTCAATTACATCATCAATTTTTTGATGTCGGGTACTAAATACCTCAAAAAGTACTGGTGTTAAAATAATGGCAATTAATAATAGTGATGGCAGAAATATCTTTGTAAAATTGGCTTTTGTGAAAATTTTTCTTTTTTTCACAGGTGATTTATTACCAGCTTTCTTATCTGGTGATGAAGATTGGGGTATTCTTTTCTTTTGTGACAAAAAACCACCTTCTGACTAATAATAAAATATAAACATTAAAATATATCAATATACGCTTAGGACAATTTTAAATTTTTTCTGTTATATAATTAAGGATTTTATTAACAATAGCATGAGGAGTTAAAGTAGTCGTGTCAATTTCAAAAACCTTGGTTGATGAATGATGATATTTTATTGCTAAGAGGCATTCATCCATAATTTCAGCATTGATATTCTCCTCAATCTTATTTTTTGAGTAATCTCGAGAGGATTCCAATCGTTCTCTTAAAATACCTGAGTTGCATCGTAGAACAAAAGCACTATCAATACTATTAGAAGGTACAAGTTCAGCATTATGGCCCTCAATGAAAAGTAAATCACTAAAACACTTAATTTCTTCAAGTAATTTTGATTGTAAAATTTCTTCATCAACAATTACACTATCTCGAGATAAATCTAATCCAAAAAACAAACCATTTGCTAATATAAACTCATTTAAACTTAATACTTGATATCCTTGTTTACGAAGTAAATCACTAATAGTAGTTTTCCCTACACCAGGTGTACCTGAAATAAGGATAACTTTAGGTAACAAAGATTTATTCATAGGAATACAGCTACAAAAGGAATATATTACTATTTAGAAAGAAAAAAAGAAAATTTACTAAATCATTGAGCAGGAGGCTCAAATCTAATTGATAGTAAATCTTCACTATTTTCGATAACTTTAACATGTGCTGATGGAGCAACCACAGTATAACGAGATTCGTTTACTCGAGGTGATTTCTTAAAAAATCGTTTTGATTCTTTACAATTGCGATCCCAATTAAAGAAATCTACTCCAATAAAATCATCGAAATCAATAACCATCATAGTTTGTTTAATTAATTCAGCTTCTTCCTCAGGAGATAATCCACTTTCAATAATTAAAACCCTATTTTGTCTTACAAGACGAATAATCATCTTGATTTTCTCAAAAGTGGTTAATTTATCTGTAGCAGTTTTGGTAATATAATCAATATAATACTTCATTTTTTGCACCTCATGAACTCCTGATAATAGCATCATATAATTCGTCGACATTATCACCAGTTTTTGCTGAAACAGCAACAGTTGTCTGTCCTGAAAAAGTTTGTCGAACCAATTCAGGTCGTGAATCAGGTAAATCAATTTTATTTGCTACAATTATAAGCGGTATGTTTTGTAATTGCAAATTTCCGAGTATCGTTAAATTAACTTGTTCAAAAGGTACTTTAGTGGAATCTAAAATTACTAAAGCAATATCAACTTGATCTATCATTTTTATTGCTTCTAAAATACCTTTAGTAGCCTCTTTAGCTCTTTGAATTGCTTCAGATTCTGTTAATCCAAATTTAACGAAATTTCGATAGTCAACTGTTGATGCAATGCCTGGCATATCCAATAAAGTAAAATTTACCTCAACACCATCTTTTTCAAGTTGAGCATTTTCCAACTTTAAGACTTTTCGAGTTTCATGTGGAATTTCAGAAACCGGACCAAGATCAGCGTAGCCAAGATCATTAGCAATTTTATTTGCCAATGTTGTTTTTCCTGCATTTACCTCACCATAAAAAGCAAGTCTAACATCTTTCTTTTTCTTCCTGGTAAGGATCTTCTGTATCCAACTTAAAGACATAAGTAGTCCTCCATTACTAAGTCTAATTCATTTATTTCAAATTTAGAACATAAGAAGTGTTATTATCTACATATTTCCCACATAAGATTTAATAGAAAACTGTGTATATATTCACAGATTTACAGTAAATACATGAACACAGTATATACAGTATACACAAAGAACACAATATTTACAAGTGAAATTGTGAAATATGAATAAAAAGAAAGCAAAAACTCAAAAAAAATAGCTTATTTTATTGAATAAACAAATAAAAATGTCTCTTATATATGGATAATTACCTAAGAAATTAACAATTTTCTTTTATAAAAAAATTATTCTTTGGGTAAATAGCTTAAAGATACAGGTAAATAACTAAAATCTAATTTATTTTTAATGAAAAAGAAGGATTCTCCTTCCTTCTTTTCACAAAATAACAATTTTCTCCTTATTTCGCGTGAATTCACAACTTTTCTGTGAATATGTGAACAAAACAACTAATATCCAATCTGCTATGTGTTTTCCAGTGGAAATTAAGGGGTTTTAAAAACGTTAAAGATATGAATAGTATTTTCATTGAGAGATTGAGTAATTAACACTATAATTCAAATAAAATGATCTATAAAGTAAAGATATTCACAATTTATAGAACTATTTACATAAAAATGAACCTATTTCTTAATCTCCCCTTCTCTTCTAATGGAGAAGAGATTTTTTTTCTATAGTAATAATTTCTTTAATAATTATTATACTAACAAATTTCAGTTTGGTACCTAAGATTCTTTTTAATATATTAATCTTTTGTCTATTTAAATAAACATTTTTAAAAATAATAAAGCATTTTTTTCCAATAGAAATTAACGGGTCTAAGATAAAATACAATAACAGGTAATAATTATACAAAAATATCTTCGTAATATCTATATATTAGAACTAATTATAAGTAAACTTACCCTTATATCTATTGGAGATATAGCTATTGAGTAAGAGAAAAGTTAAAGTTGAAATGAGTGACGATCAAGAAAACAAAATCACAATAACATTTGAAGGCACATTAAATGAAAAAAGCCTTAAAACTTTAATTGTTTCTGCCAATAATATTTTAGGAAAAAGAACAAGTGATTTAGAAGGTTCACCAGATATTCCAATAGAAGATGCATTGGATTTATCTGTTTATGATCGTGTAAAATTACTTATTTCTACTGCTTATGGAATGGGTTCTTACTTTACAACAAATGACTTATGCGAATCATATCAAGATTTATTTTCTACTCAATTAAAAATAACAACAGGAAGTACTTATCTAGCAAGATTATATGAAGAAGGGTATCTTGAGAGAACAGGAACTCGAAATGAAAGAAAGTATAAACTGAGAAAGGAAATACGAGAAAAGATTCCTAAACTAATTACTCAGTAAATAGGTCATCTAAATCTATTTCACTAGCAATTTTAATTTCTTTTTGAAATAAATCACCTAAAGAATTAAAAACATTCTTCCCTAAAACAGATAAAAACATAATTCCAGGAGCATTTTTAATTAAGCCTGCTTTACTAAACTCATGGAGATATCTCGAGATAGTTATACTGGAAAATCCGGTCCATTTTACTAATTCATTTCTAGTACAAAAATCAATTTTAGATATTAACGTAAAAATAAATCTAGAACTATAAGTACTAAAACAATTTCTTGTTATATCAATTAATAGTAAATCTTGGATCATTTTACTCCAATAGATAATTTAGTTTACAAGATAAAAACTCAACAATCCAAACAACAGTGTTAATTTAGAGAAACTCAAGAACCTTTTCAATATCTTTTAAGCGATTCTCAGAGATTTTCAAACCAAAAGTTGATAATTTTACTTTCAAATTAGCAAAATATAAATAGCTTTTTTCCAACATTATTAGCTTTTTAATATCACCAATAAGAACTATTTCTTTGAATTTGCATTTTGTTAGAAAATCAATTAGTAGATTTATTTTCTCATGAATTATAATACTTGATATATTTTTGATAGAAACAAACTGTGTTAAAGGATAAACATTTGCGATTTCTAAAGGAACAATATCAAAATATGGATCAATTAACCAGATTTCGTAATCTCGAGTAAGTTTACTATCGTTTTTAACTTGTGATCTAATTTTTGATACAAGACTATAGATTTCATTTATATCAACATTCAAAAGTGATATTAGAACAAGTTTTTTTCTTTCATTAAAAGTCAGATTTTTTAATCTCTTTGAATGTAGGATGATTTCAGGTCTAAACAAATCTGACTCTGAAGTTAGAAAGATTCCTTTCTTTTTAGTTGAAGGAGAACTAGTAGTAAGCAGTTTGGAATAACTAATTAACCGTTCGAAACCCTTTCTTAAATTTGGATGAGATCTAGATCTAGTTTCAATCAAATTCCATAATAATCCATTTGAAACAGCATTTCTAATATTCTTTATTTCAGCTTGACAAACATACAAATTATGACTTGCCAATAACTTCATTCTTTCCTTCTTCTTTTTCTTTTGAAGTTCAGCAGGAGTTATTTGAACACATACAGGACAGTTACAAGGAAACTCTTCTAGCTCTTCAAGTTGAAAAGTTTGATTGACAGTTAAGTATCGATCTTTTTGAGCATATAATGAATAAGCAGCTGAATCAAAAGAATCACAGCCTGCAGCAACAATTAAAGCAAACATTGAAGGATGACCTGCACCAAATAAATGAAGAGGTTTTCCAGAATTTAGGTTCTTTTTCCCTGTAATAATTATATCAATAAGTGTATCATATTGATAATCATTCATTAATTCAACAACACTACCAATAGCAAACATATCAAAGGAATCTATATCAGAAACTGCAATAGATGATTTTTCAACCAAATCAAGATATTTTCCACCCTGTATGGGACCTACCCACAGTGTTTTTAGTGATTTAATTAAATTAGGAACTTCTTGACATCGTTTTATTGTTTCATCAACCTTAGACTTAGCTAAATCATATGAATCAAGTTTAGAGATAGGTAAATCCAAAGGTACAGCAAAATCAGAACCAATGCCCTCTTGAAATTTAATAACACTCTCAGGTGTAAACTCAATCTCACCATAGACAAGTGATTGGAAAGCACCAGAATCAGTCATAATTGGACCTTGAAATTCTGTTAATTTATGAAGATCCGTAATAGTATCATCAAATCGTTTTTTTAGAATATAAGAACTGGTAATAATGAATTCCACATCAAATCCACTAGAGAACTCACTTACATTCACCAAATTTTTAGTAGGCTCAGGATGAACCACAGGAACAAAACAAGGAGTTCTGATTTTACCTTTACTTGTATGTATTATACCATTTCTACCAAGCAAATCACTTGCAGTTAATTCAAACAAGAGTTTCACCAATATCTAAAATAAAAGTAGGAAGAAGATGAAAATAAGTTATTCTTCTTTCTTTTCTTCTTCTAAAGTTTCCATAAACGAATCAAAAACAGCTCGAACCCTATCAGCAACAGGTCCAGTGCCTTCAACTCCTTTCTCATTAACTTTTACTTTGTTCAAAACTTGGATTATTCGTGCATCATCGAAAACCTTGACATCTGCTTCCAATAAATTCAAACGTTCTCTTAATTCTAAAGCTAAAGCATGTAAATTAAAAGGCTGTTCAGAAATTAAAATTTCAGAGATAGTCGGACCTCTAAGAAAAACTTTGAAATAATTATTTTTAGCTTCATTAACATTGGCTAAACATATATCAAAAGTATCTGGGTTCCAAGCTTTCAACATACCATTAAAAGACTTACCAGAGATGGAAACTACAGTAATATATTTTCCTTTTAAATCTGCGAGTTCTTTATTAAAAATCCATTTTGGTGTTGTGGTTGTTGACATATTAATATCTCCTTCCGGGCTTTTCTAATTCGTAAGAAATTTTTCGAGATTAAAAAAAATTCGGTCGCTTCCTAATTGTTACGATTTAAGAAGGAACCTTTTTTGCTAATATTAGTAGAAATAATCGTTATTATTTCTGTTGCTTCTTTGAGTAATCCTTTGACCACAATTTGGACAAGAATTCCATGAGGGATTCAAGTCAAAACCGCATTTGTTACAATAATTGTTTTC
Organism: Candidatus Heimdallarchaeota archaeon; assembly: GCA_019058275.1. GTDB lineage: Archaea > Asgardarchaeota > Heimdallarchaeia > JABLTI01 > JABLTI01 > JABLTI01. The sequence goes on along the minus strand of JAHLVW010000074.1, from coordinate 31,946 downwards.
AACAGTGTGAGTTTCATTGTAATTAGAGGAATTAGAGAATTGTCTATCTCGAGGTAAATCTCTATTTTGGTTATTGCTTTCATTAAATAATGAACCTTCAAATAATGGTTCCTCTGAGTCGGAATAAAAATCAGGTTCATCAAACAAACCTCTCATTTCTGTCTCTACCTCAGGTTCATCAAATAATCCACGTGATTGAGAAACATTTCCCTCAAAAAGATCATGATTATTTGGTTTAATGAAGTCATTTCTAGGTTCTTTGCTACGATACTCATATTGTGAACTTTGTTGAGATGATTGTAAATAAGGTGGTTCAATGAAATCATAATTTTGATCTCTGGTTCCCTGAGTTTTTTGTAATTTCAAAAATTCAACCAAAGCAATTCTTTTTTCACAAGTTCCAGCTAAAGGACATTTATTGCCATCAAGGTTAGAAATGGATGTAATTTGTTCACCATCAATTGCTAAGCCATTTCTTGTCATATCTATTCTTAAACCATGACGACGCATCACATTAATTAAATCATTAACTGAGAACATTTGACCATTTAACACAAAAATTCCTTTAGCGTTATCATCATTATTTATCATTGAGAGACACCACTGCAAATGATAATCTTAATAAGAAATACATAAAAATACGGTTTTTCCAGATGACATCTTCATATTCCATAAAGTAATATTCTATCAAAAAATGTTAATTTTGATTTCCTAACAAAACATTAAAAAGACAATTTGCTACGAGAAATAGTACCCTACACAATAGCGGGGGTAGCCAAGTGGTCAATGTCTTGTCATTCGTGAAATAGACGATTACAGGCGTGAGGATGAGGACCTCATCTCGCAGGAGTCCGCGCGTTCAAATCGCGTCCCCCGCACCAGTTAATTTATCCTTTCTTTGAAGCTAATTTCTTTTATATTCCTCAACGAGCTTATGTGGGTCTTCTTTTCCTAATTTTTTTGTAAACTCTAAAGATGGTTGCTCAGCATTAGGATGTACAACATTATTCCAATAAAGCTCATCGCAAAAATCACCATGATGGAGTGTTTGCGTTCTTCTCATATAAATAATATATCCCTCGTTATTACTTGGATCATCTCTACTGTAACAAGAGCTAAGATAAGCGATGTCAGGATCATTAAGATCTTTGAGAACTTCATGAACAACACATTTATCAAATTTGTAAAATTCTTTGTAATCATCATAAATAACAATTGTAAAGTCTCCTACTCCTAACTCTCGATATTACTTCATAATACGTTCTCTCGATTCAATTCTCGTTACTTTTCTGGGGTCTTTGGGTATTTCCGGGGGATTTTGTTCTTTCCTTTCTTTAATTAAATATTTGGCAATTTCTTTGTATAATTTGGTAGCTTCTTCTTTTTCAAATATATTTTCAATTGCTTTGACTCTATAATAAGAGAGATGACTTGATGCTTTACGGATATTAAAATATCGAATTTCAATTTCTTCCTCTGTAGTATTCAGACCTATTGGGAATTCAAGTAACTTGCATATAAAACTAATAATTGCTTTTTCAAGTTCAGGATATTTATTCAGTATTGATAGATTTTGTTCAATTGTTTCAATATTAAAGAACTCAATATCGATTTGGAAATCTTTTATCTCATCATTTAATCTTTTTTGAAAACCTAGTAAGTATTTACCTAATTTGTTTGGTTTTAGTTTGTTGAAGTACTTAATTACTGAATCAGTTTGCTCAAAATTACTTTTCATAAATTCAATAAGGTTAATTTTGCTTCTGCACTAAAAAATCTACATGATTCTATTTTCATTCTTTCCCCTCATTTTTTTTTAATCAATCTAGAGATATGCTCTACATTGATTTTCATAATATCATAAGACGTATTACCATTTATTAAGAATGCGTTCTCTCTAATATGAAAAAAACCATTACTTATTTTTTTTACCACTCTACATGAGTTCAAATCGCGTCCCCCACACGAGTTTCTCGTTTTTATTATCTCAAATTCATTTCCTACATAGTTTTAAATGAAAAAATAAAAGAAAATAAGAGGGTAAGAATTACTTTCTTCCTCTTTTACGACCAGATTGTCTTGCGGCTATCAATCCAACTTTTGCACCTGGAGGTGCGTTTCTCGAGACAGTTCTTGTGCCACTGCCACCACCATGAGGATGGCTGACAGCATTCATAGCATTTCCTCGAACTATTGGATACTTACGACCTTTTGCCCTTAAGTTATGGTGTTTTGCACCTGCCTTGAGGAATGGTTTTTCAATTCTACCACCACCAGCAACTATACCAATAGTTGCTCGAGATCTTGGGTTAAATTGTTTCAATTCACCACTTGGCATTTGGCAAAAAACTTTCTTTCGACTATGTGATACAATTGTTGAAAAAGCGCCTGATGAGCGTACCATTGCTCCTCCATCACCGGGTCTAAGTTCAATGTTGTGAATGTAAGTACCATCTGGTATATTCTTCAACGGTTTTATTGTTCCAATTTGTACTGGAGCACTTGGTCCTTTGTAAATGGTTTGACTTACTTGGATTCCTTCAGGAGCTAACAATAGATGCTTTGATCCATCTGCTTCTTTGACTCTCATAACAGGAGCACCTCTACCTGGATCATGGAGTAATTCGATGACTTCCATTTCAATGACGTCTTTCTTGTAATCCTCTGCCGTTAATTGTGGGTACCTTACAGGACCTCTTCGTTTGTGGGTATTTGCTCTAAATTGTTGACCACCGCGTCCTCTTCTTTGGACTAAAATTCTTTTTCCCATTGTTTACCACCTTACATTAATCCGAGCGCAGTTGCAAGATCGACTGCACTATTTGTTGGGTCCAATCTTACAATTGCTTTTTTCTTACCTGAAGGTGTTATCATAGTATTAATTTTGATAACCTTCACATTATACAACTTCTCAATAGCTTGCTTGATCGTAGTCTTGTTAGCCTTCAAATTAACAATAAACGCTAATTTGTTTTGGCTTTCAATTAGCTCAAAAATTCTTTCGCTACTATAAGGTGCCAAAATAATCTTGTAAAGATTTTCTTCACTCATGTAACTTCAACTCCTATTTTGTAGCAGTAGTTCTCTTGGTTGCAGTTTTGGTTTTAGCTGGATAAATGGAATCAATCTCATCAATAGTTTTTTCCATCCAAACTGTTAACCGACCTGCATGTGTACCAGGTGCGAGCATTTCTGAATTTAAATACTTCACATGAACTACTTCAACCCCAGGAAGGTTTCTAACTGCTTTACAAAAGCTTGATTGTCTATCAATAACAATCAATGGTCCTACAGGTTGTTTGTATTTCCTACCACGACCTTTACCTTTGCCAGCTCGTATTTTTCTTCCATCTTTAGCTCGGTTGATGTCAGTAATTAAGCCAATTTTCGTAAGCAATTCAACAGCGTCTTTTGTTTTTATTATCTTATCGTGTATTGCATCTTCAAAGACTAAGGGTAATAATTCAAAATTCTCAGCTCGATGGCCTCTGCCTACAACTAAATCTTTGTTAGAAGTAGCAGCAATAGCACTTCGGATTGCAAATCTACGCTCTTTCTTATTTATACCTTCAACAATACGCTTTTCAGCTCTAGGTGGATGAGCAACTCTACCACCAACGGTATAATTAACAAGAGCACCTCTTTGAGAATGATGAGTTCTTCTTCCGTGAGTTCTTGGAGTTCTTGCAGCACCTCTACCCGTACCCCAGCTACTAGCTACTGACCAACCAGCTTGGTATTTAGTAGCTTTTGGTTGTCTTTTTGTACTTTGGACAGCCAAAACAGCTCTTTTAATGAGATCCGGACGATAAGTTGTTTCGAAAACTCCGGGAAGATTAACCCTTGCTTTCTTAGCTAAACCTATTGCTCCATAAATTTTAGTTTTCATTCCATTGCATCCTCCTACATTTTACTAGTCAAAGAAATCTGTACAATTTCAGGGACAGAAGTCTTATTCTTACCTCTGATTGGATTTCGCAAAGTAATAAGTCGTTTAGCAGGTCCTTGAACACTGCCTTTCATAAGAACGAAGTCATTATTAACAAAACCATACTTTTTGAAACCACCAGCAGGAGTAATATTCTCCTCTTTAGTACCAACTTTCAAAATAAGTTTGTTGTACTCAGTTCTTTGATGGTAACCATGTTGACCTTGATGTGCTACGGTATACATAGTTCTAGCCGGACGCCATGGACCAAGTGCTCCAGGTTTACGTTTAACACCTCTTGTCTTACGGGACAAGATCTTAATTCCAAAACGTTTTACAGGCCCTTGTATGCCTTTACCTTTGGTTACACCAATTGTGTCCACAAATTCGCCTGTTTCAAAGACTGTATCAACAGTAACAGTCTTCCCTAACAGGGACTTAGCGAATTCAAAACCTTCCTTCATATCTTTAGAACCTACTTTTATCTCGAGGATATCAGGTTTCTTACGAGGAAGTTTTGCTTCTTTAGGATTCGTAATTGCTATTACTCTCAATTCATAAATTGACCCTAGACGCTCTTGTAGGGTTTTTAGGCGTGAAGTGGCTTTATACTTCTTAGGAATAATCATTTTCCTAGCAAGTTCTTCAGGAAGATCTTTAATAAGTGCTTCAGCAGCAATTTGAAGACCTTCTGAGGTATAATAATACCCACGAATACCAATCACTTTGAGAGGAGGGCATTCCAAAATAGTTACAGGAACAATCCGTTCTTGATTGAACATTGGACTGCTCTTTCTGTTTTCAATAACAGTAACGTGCGTCATGCCGGCTTTGAACCCTGCAAATCCTAAAAGCTTGGGGTTGCTATCCCAGGTAGGCCAGGAACGAACTTTCCCCTTCTGAGTTTTAGCACGAACTCTTCTGAAGGAGAGTGAACCTTGGTGTGGCGCATTTTTTTTACGATGACCCATTTCAAAGCCTTCTAAATTTTTTTAGATAGTAGTCGGTATTTAACATAGGACTATACCGCTGGGTTTCTGCTTTCCTAAGAATGCTCATAAAAGCTTTTCCTTTATGTTGAAAGAAAATTAACAAATAATGAATCTTTTCAGAGAAATTTTACTTTTATAACTAAACTTGTTACTATTTGATTGAATTTTTTAGCTATATTGTAACCTTAAAGCTATGTATAATGCTTATAGTTAACTACTTAGTAATATGGTTATACAAAAAAACTCTGTAATACTTCATTCAGAGTAGATAAATATCTCTTTTCACACTGCCTTTCACATTCTTCATCGCACCATGTCACAAAAGGATTCTTCTTGGGGATTGAATAAAGATATTTTTCACACCCTTTCAATTTTTTATAATAATTATCAATAAGGGTTAACACATCTGCATCTCTAGTTTTTAAGTAATAGTTTATCAAATAATACAAATATCGGAATTTTATTCTCAGCTTTTTATTTAGACTAATAGAAGCAAATTTTGTAGCAACTTTGAATTTCTCAAAATCTTTAGCATTATAATAAATCGAAATTAAAATCAGTATACCTTTCTTTAAACTGTTCAACTCATTACTTTTAGTAATCAAATCCATTTCACAATTTCGAATATAACTATCCAAAATAGTATTCTCTAAAATTTCAAGATTTTCCTTATCATCAACCCAATCATTTCTGGTAAACAATTTAATTAATTTACTTTTTGTAATTCCATACTTTAAAACATTAATTAAATCATTAAATCTGAAATCATAATAATTTAAAACATCAGAATATCCTGGTATTATTACTCTTACTGTTGGAAACTGCAATGTTGGATGTGTATGGTTTATTACAACAAAATCTGTGTTCAATTTTCTACAAATTCTTTTAATATTTTCAATATTTGTTAGGAAGTTATAATCTTCATTATATCTAGGAAATGAAATTATTGGTCCTTCACACAAAAAAGATTTATCACCATTATAACGAGCTTTTCTTAATAGCTCACCATAAGATTCTTTAATTGTAATTTCAGGTTTTAATCCTTTTATGAGATTTTTCTCAAATATTCTTGTATGACCCCTTTTAAGGGAAAATAAGGTAGAACCTGCAATTCTTTCAGTAAAACATCTTTTAATTGCTTCATGTAAATTAAACGAAGCCCCAAAACTCAATCTTATATGTTCAAATTGATAGTTTAATGAATTCTTATCTTGAATATTTTCATTAATGAAAATAACGCCTACTACTGGTAACAGGTTATCAAGTGAAAAATCTTTAACCATTATTTTTATGTTATTTTTTTCATAATTCTTTATCATTTTATTTATAGTTTTGTCTTTTATGGTATTTTTATCAAAAGTAGGCAGAATAAGTTTGTTCTTTATAATCTCAATCAAACTATACCGTTCAAATATCTCACATGAAGCTTGAACAATTGCCTCTATGATCATATTCCCAGCAGCTAATCCATTTGATGTATTTAGAATTTTTAATAATCTGATAGGTACTTTTACAATTTTATTTGATAGTAAAGAATAGCCATCTACCCAGTGTTGTGCCATATCCATGTTTTTAATTTTGTTTATCTGGTTTTCAGATAAGTCGCCTTTATAATTTCTAAAGAGATCTTCAATAGAAATTTTATCTTTCAATTTATTTTGATGTATGTTAATGTATCCATGCAAGTGTTTGCCATTTACAAACTGTAAAATTAGTTCATTGTCTATCAAATTATAGTCGGGATAAAAAAATTTGAAATGTAAATTAGCTGAAAACCTCTCAACCATTTCACCCAAAGCTGATGCTAATGCCTGTTTTCTTGTAGTTCCTTTTCCGTGAGTAGTAAAATTAAGTTCAGGTAAATCAGTTTTATAGTAATAAGAATTTACTTTTGAATTTCTTATTGGTTTTTTTATTCGAAGATTTATACCCATTTTATCAAAGGCAGAAACAATTCTTTTGATAGTATAGTCATAACTTTGACATTTTAAAGTATGTTTATTTTTCATGACATTATCAATTATCATAATTAACTCCATAGTATTATGGAGAAAAGTAATTTAATAAAATAGTAATTTTCTTAAAAAACACAGAAAAGTGAAATTTTCTGATATAATTTTAGAAAAAAATCAAACAACAGTATAATTTTAATGCAAAATTTTTTAAAAGAGAAGAAAAGCAGAAGAAGATACCAAAAATATAGGAATTTAAGAAAATGTCCGCACAACGTGCAAGAATAAGACTAAGCGGTCAAAACAAAGAATCATTAGCTCGAATATGTGGTCAAGTAAGTAAAATTGCAGAAAGAACTGGTGTAAGAATGTCTGGACCAATCCCTCTACCAACAAAAATAATCACAGTTCCAGTAAGAAAGTCTCCTTGTGGAAACGGAACACAAACTTTTGCACACTATGAAATGAGAATACATAAAAGACTCATAGACATAGATGCAGAGGAACGCACACTAAAGCAAATTATGCGTGTAAAAATGCCAGAAGACATTCATGTGGAAATAGAGTTGTCACGATAACCCGCTGAAGTTATTTATTCGAAAATCCCAAAACCCAAGCAAGTAAAGCAAAGTTTGGTGAACTTCTGCTTGCGATACTACTCCTTTTCTAATTTATAATAAGGATTTAATATTAGACAGTTTTTATCTTGAGATAAAAGAGTAAATGGTACTGGAGAGGGGATTCGAACCCCCGAGCGTTCACACGCAGTGGTTATCTCGAGTAGTTTGAAAAACGAATTTCGAGACCACCGCCCTGCCAGGCTAGGCTACTCCAGTAGTTTTCAAGTGAGTTTTCATCTATTCATTTTTATTAATATAATTCTTTTCTCGTTTATTATTAGTTTCTTATTACATGGGAAGACCACATTTACCGGCCACATGATCGAAATACTTACTGGAAATGTAAAACTTGCTGAATAATCGCTATAAAACACAAAACTTTAAAACAAAAGAGCTTACAAAAAGTAAATGCCAATGACCAAAAACTCGTGCGGAGGTAGCCCAGCTAGGTCAACGGCGGTGGACTTAAGATCCCTGATCAAGTAGGTTAGGTACTCCATAGGGCCAGAATTTATAGGAAATCCACTCCTGTAGAGGTACGTGTGTTCAAATCGCGCCCTCCGCACCATATTTTTCTTAACTAATGATAAAATAATAAGGGTATTTATTGGTGATAACAAAAATGAGTTCTGATGACATTTGTAAAATTCAAAAAATTGTTGCTCGAGAGGTTTTTGACTCGAGAGGAAATCCTACAATTGAGGTAGAAGTGCATACTGATTCTAAATATAAGGCACGTGCATTAGTTCCTTCAGGAGCTAGTACAGGTAGTAATGAAGCTCTCGAGTTACGAGATAAGGATAGAAATCGCTTTCTTGGTAAGGGAGTTCTTAAAGCTATCAAAAATGCCCAAGAGAAAATTCTACCTCTATTGAAAGGTAAGGATGTTCGTGATGTCCATACTCTAGATAAGCTCATGCTAGAATTAGATGGCACTCCAAATAAAGCAAAATTGGGAGCTAACGCTACTTTAGGTGTATCTTTAGCCTGCTGTAAATTAGCAGCAAAAATAGAAGACATCCCTTTGTATGAGCAACTCTTTACTCTTGCTTATAATAAAAAAGGAACAAAATTTCAATTACCAGCACCAATGGCCAATGTCATTAATGGAGGAAAACATGCTGGTGGAAAACTCGCTCCACAAGAGTTTATGATAATGCCCTTAGGTTTTACAGACTTTCGTGAAGCTTTACGTTCTATTTCTGAGATTTACCAAGTTCTCAAGAAAATACTCAAAAAGAAATATGGTCCTTCTGTGACAAATGTTGGAGATGAAGGAGGTTTTGGTTCACCAGTCGATACTAGTCAAGAAGCAATGGACTTACTAGTAGGTGCTACCAAAGAAGCAGGTTATAAGGTAAAAGATGAGATATGCTTTGCTCTAGATCCTGCAGCTGCTGAGTTCTTTAAGGATGGGAAGTATCATATTGACGATAAAATTTTATCAGAAGGAGAACTTGTAGACTATTGGTATGATTTGATTCAAACATATCCTATCGTTAGTATTGAAGATCCATTTGACGAAGAATCATTTTCTGGTTTTGCTGAATTACGCAAGAAAGTTGATGACAAAGTACAAATTGTAGGAGATGATCTTACAGTTACCAATACAAAGCGTTTAGCAATAGCAATTGAAAAGGAATCAATAAACTCACTACTTCTCAAAATAAATCAAATTGGTACAATTACAGAAGCAATAGCTGCTGCGAAAATGTGTTGGGATAACAATTATTCAGTAGTAGTTTCACATAGAAGTGGAGAAACCGAAGATACAAGCATTGCGGACTTATCTGTTGGTCTTTGTAATGGTCAGATAAAAGCAGGTTCAATTGCTCGTGGGGAACGAACTGCAAAGTATAACCAATTACTTCGCATTTCAGATAAGTTAGGTTCTAAAGCAGTTTATGCTGGTATAAATTTCAGAACTGGATTCAAAGAATTCATATAATTTAGTTTCTTAAAGGGTTACAAACCCCTTAAGAATTCCTTTTATTTAATACTTCAACTTGTATAATTATGGGTGGTTTAGTTGCGAGTAAAACGTAAAGATCTCGAGATATTTCTTGAACAATTAGAAAAAGTAACTGAACCAAAATTAGAATTAGAGCAATATCCTACACCTTCTCGAGTAGCAGCAAACATGCTCTGGTTTGCAGGTGTTGAAAATGATGATATAACAGGAAAAAAAATCTTTGATTTAGGATGTGGAACTGGTACTTTAGCCTTAGGTGCAGCTTATATGGGAGCTAAAGAAGTAACTGGGGTTGATATTGATTGTGATTCAATAATTATCGCTAAAAGAAACAGCATAAATTTTAGTTTGGAAGACAAATGTAATTGGATCTGTATGAATGTTGAAAACTGCAAATTAAAAAACATTGATACTGTAATTATGAATCCACCCTTTGGGATGCGAAAAGAAAGTATTTCAAGAGATCGAACTTTCATCGAAGTAGCATTGAGTTTAACAAAAATAGTTTACACAATTATTCCTTATGCAGATAAAACTCGAGAGTTTTTCAAAGAATTTTGCAAGGAATTTGATGCTGAAATTGATAAAATAATCCAAATGGATTTTGAAATAAAACATCAATTTGAATTCCATAAAAAAGAGAAACATATGACAGTGGTTGATTTGTATCGTATAATAAAATAAAAATAAACCAAATATTGCTAGCTTGAACTTGTATGAGAATTTTCTTTATACTGCTTGATTAATTCAAGTTTTTTATCTCGAGACAATTTCTTGATTTCACGTTCCCTAAAAATAGCTTCTTTTTGATTATCTAATATTTCAACATAATCGAGTTTTACAGGTCTTCTAGTTCTTGTATATCGAGCGCCATGTTTACCTTTATTATGCTGAGAAATTCTTTCCACTATGTCTTTTGTATAACCAGTATAAATTGTTCCATCTGAACAAGTAACCATATAAACAAAGAATTTCATTGCAAAATCACCTGAAATTTACCCGAATCATCCTAAGAGCACCATTCAATAATGATAAAAAATATTTATAGTATAATAAAGCTATTTCATAAAAAAGAAACAAAACTGTGTAGTGTTGCTTTATGTCTAGAAGATCAAGCTTAAGAAGATCAAAATATGAGATTTACAATGAAATTTTAAATATTATTTATTATCAATCAGATTTGCCATTAACAAGAATTTCAAGAGCAGCTAACCTACCAGTTGATAGAGCAAAACCAATTCTATTATTTTTACTTGCTAGAAATCTGATTTTTGAAGATGAAGATGAAGGTTTGACTATTTACAGAATTTCACCAAATGGCGTAGAATTCTTAGAGCTGTTTAAAAGATTAAAAAAATTGACTCCATCAGATGATGATTTAGATGGAACTAGTTTATGAGAGAAATAAACTTAAATCAATTCTGCAAGTTGATTACAAGATTTCTTTGCAAGTAGAAAAATTAAACCCAGGTTAGCATCTGTTTTCGCAAGTACTGTTAATACTGCCCTTGCAGCAACATCAAGTAATATTATATAACCATAGTCACCGAGAATTGAAATATTATTAATCTGACCCTTTCCCATTTCTTGAGTAACTCTTTCTGAAACTGAAGAAATAGCTGCAGTCATTGCTGAAATAAGATCTTCATCAGCTTTACTATCTAGAGCAGAATCAATTGGTAAACCTTGAGCTGTAACTAAAAGACAGCCTTCAACACCATCATGACCTGCTTTAAGCTTAGTTAATATATTATGTATCTGTTCAACTCTTGATGCCATGATTCGCACACACTTTTGCATGTCTCAGATTAGTATACTAAATATCTTTTTGCATATATGCATTTATCTAATCCCAACTAATAAATAATTAATTAATAAATGCTGATTAAAATTTTATGTAACAGACAAAAAAGCAACTTATAATCATATTTAAAGATGATTTTAGTAAAAAAAGCTGAAGAAAAGATTTTAAATCATAATTTAATGCAAAAACAGTAATGTTTAACTTTGAGTTAAAACAGAAAAGAATTACTCGTACTCTCACAATCCAGAGGTGTGAAATTTGCAAATGAAGACAAGAAATTTACTTTGGATAATATCTATTATTGCATTTATTATCCTTGGAAATAGCTTAGCAATAAATGCGGTACAATATCAAGATATTAATGAAGAAATAACACCGGATCTATTTCATATTGGAACAGTTTATATTGACATCACTGTATCTGAAACAGAATTTACTCCAGCTGAATTTACAGTGAAAGAAAGTGCAACTGTAAACATAACAATAGAAAGTGCAGATTTAGATCATACATTCTACATTCTAGAGTACGATATTAATGTAACAATTGCAGCTTTAGCTACTGAAACAGTAGAATTTGAAGCTAATAAATTAGGATCATTTACTTATTCATCATTAAATTGCTCAGAAACAGGTACAATGTATATTGAAGACCCTTACGTACCTGACATGCCAAGACCAGAAGATATCAATATCTTCTTTGATTTCAGGCATAATACAAATACAACATATACTAATCTAAAATATTCATCTATAGGAAATTGGACAGCTACTGATAATGACTTTGAAGTAAGAATAAACCATGCTGATTTCATTACAGCTGATGGTTTAGAAGGGGCAGATATCTTAGTTATACTTGAACCTGATGTAGACTTTACAGATAATGAAATTATAGTTATTCAAGAATATCTTGATAATGGTGGAAGTTTAGTAATTGCAGGATCATACGATACAGCATATACAAATGCGTATGAATTTACGCGACCATTCGGATTTGAATTCAGTAATGCCACTGCGAGGTTTATCAACTCCACAGATCTAAGTGATCCTGTGGGTGAGAACAATACTCTATCAGAATTCTTGATAACTGATTTACTTGACCATCCGATAACCACCGAAAATCAATACGTGCCACTTACAGATGATACTGTTAGTAAGTTGAAATATATTGGAACTCTTCTAAATTATAATGTATCTTGGATTGAAGAAAATCGAGTGAAAACTAACTTAACAGATGATATTATGATAATTGATAGTTATGTTTTTGCTAATGGAAATGAAACGATTTTTGGTGACATAGATCACGATATTACTGTAGGAATAAATGAAACCATTGGAGTCAATAATACATTTATTGTTGCATCAGAGAACTCAAGAAATGGACGAATAGTTGGAATTGGTTCAGCTGACATATTCAATAACACAATGGTTGGACGATATTCCTTCAATGATGCATTCTTTCAAAGAATAATACAATGGGTGGGAAAAATGTATGCTGTTATTCAAAGTGACGACTTTCAATTAAGTACTCTATCCCTTAATAGAGGGGATTTATTAGAAGCAAACCTATCATTGACTGCTCAAAATAAAACTGTCGTTGATTCAATAAATGTCACACTAAAAGTCTGGCGAACTGAAAAAATTGAACATACTTTATACTTGAATCCTGTCAACAATTCCTTCTTTGAAGGCACAATTGAAACTGAAGGAATAAGAAGAGGAACTGTTTATATTAACGTGATATCGCATAAAAGAGGGCATGGTTATAACATCACTAATGATATCTATGTTGAAATCTTTACTGCAGAAGCAGACCCATTACCTGTACCAATACCCTACATAATTAGCTATGTCATATCTATTGCTATTGGAATTGTCGCCTTAACATTCTTCTATATTAAAGTAGTTAGAACACATAAAGTTGAGACTGCTGTTGAAGATGATATTAAAGAAGTAGAAGAAGACGAATCAGAAGTTGACTTAGAAGAATACGAAACAGATGAAGCTGTTGAAGAAGAAGAGACTGAGTAATGAACATTACTCATCAATCCCTTTTTTCTTTTTTTTCGAATTGTATCATACCATAGAATTTAAAGAGCTTAAACCATTTAAGAATTAATGTTAAAATCAATGGTTGGCTGGGAATGAAATCTCAAATAAATCAACTAAAATCTGAGGCTGAAGCAAACTATAATGCAAGTAGGTGGGAAGATTCCGCAAAAACCTATGAGCATCTTGTTGGTTTAGCACAAGATAACAACGATTTAGAGCAAGCAATCGAATTTGCTATCGCTGCAGTGCGAGCTTGGAAATATTTACTTGATAAAGAACCAAGAATTAATCGTCTATATCAAGCAATTGGCATTATAAGTTTAAAGAAAGCAGCACTGGGATTTGAATCAGTTGCTAAGAAAGCAGAAGAAGATAAAGATCTAAAAGAAACCGCTGCAAATTACGAAGAAGCAGGTTTAGGTTATAGTTTAATACAAAGCTATGATAAAGCAAAAAGCTGTTTAGAATCGTCTGTAAAATACTTTGAAAAATTAAGTAAAGATGCAATGGAGAAGAAAGATTATGAAACAGCCATACACTTGTTCGATAGAATAAGTAATGTATATGATAAAATATCAACCCTATTCGATATAATTTTGGTAGATAAGAAAGATATCGATGAAGCATTTAAACAATCATTACTAGAAGAGAAAAAGAATGTAAATAAAAGTACATATCTTTCTAAAAAGAACAAAGCTTTTGCACACGAAAAACTAGCTAAGTATTATCTCGAGATGAATGATTCTGATTGCAAGCAAATTGCTGAAAAGGAATACGTAAACGCAATAAAAATACTTGAATCCATAGGAGAATCACAATTAGCTAAAAAATTGGCAACTAAAAAAGATAAAATCAAATGTTAGATGTTTTCTCTTTCTTTATCACTCTAACAAATTTCAAAAGATCTTTTTCGAAGCTCTTGACTATTTTATCTGATATTTTGTCTATTAATGGGCAATCCTCATCAAGAGCTGGTTTATTTCTATCTATATCAAAAACAATAGGATAAAATTTACAACCTCGAGGACGATGGTCATAGATTGTACATTTGTTGTTTTTTAGAAAGAAACATACATCATCAACATTTTTGAGCTTATGGTAACCATCCTCATCCTTGAAACAAAATTCCTCTTCTTTAAATCCCACATTCTTAATATGTTCAATATCTTTAAGGGATAGAATCATCTGTGTATCTTTACAACACGAAGCACATGAGAAATCAGAACAAATACCACCTAAACTCAAGGATTTCAAAGTATCACCGACACAATTAAGGGAGAAGAACTTAATATATTGATTAATATTAGTTTTGACTAATAAAACTAATAGGTGGGTTTGATGATTCTCCCAGAACTAGTTCCTCTAAAACTAAGCACTTCCAATCCAGGATATGTATCAGAATATAATTTTAATATAGAATTAGCGCAAAAAACAGGCACAAATGGTCCGAGAGATCTTTATTTAGCATATAATGTTGATTTCTTCGAAAAATATGCAGCATCATTTGCAAAGACACTTGAGAGTGAGATTCTATTAGGGTATGATGGGAGTCGTGTACATCAATCAATATCTAAAAGTGCTAGAGAGTATTTGAGACGTTGTGGTATAAGTATCAAAGAACTAGATGGACCAGTAACTGTACCAGAATTCATGTATTCTTGTTATAAGCTAGGAATACCAGGTTGCTTCTTTGGAAGAAGTCATAATCCGCAACAATACATAGGATTGAAATTAGTGATAAGTGCAAGAAACGCTTTGGAATTACTAGAAAAAAATGGAGCAAACATAGAAAGCCTAAATAAAGCTGAAATGGATAAAATTTACGGCTTTTTACCAAGAACACTTGCACCAGTAATCGAAAAAACACTAGATAATGATAAAATGGTTCATCCAAAAGATATTGGAAAAAGTGAGCAAATAGCTGCCAAAGATATGAGAGAGTACTTTTTCTCTTCAATAAAGAAGGTAACTCCATTAGATAAAATTGAAGGGGAATACATTGTTGATTGTAGGCATAGTATGGCAGGCGAAGTATGGAACTTAATTAAGAGCGAAACAAATGCAGAGATAGAACTACATAACAATAAACTAAACCCAATTGCTCTGGATAGAGATCCACGTGAAATTTGGGATGAATTAACAGAAAAATACTACAATCAAACTAAGGCAGTTTTTGATCATGATGCGGATGCTGACAGAACATTTCTGTTGAAATTACCTGGAAAGGGTCGAGAAAGAATAGTAACAAATCAAGAAGAATCATTTACAACAGGGCTTATAGCTGAATCAAAGGTGAGAAAACCTGAAGAGTATATTTTGGTACAAGAGAGAATTTCATTAATAATGCTAACTGCCTTAGCAGATTTGACTCCTAGGGTATATGCTACAGCTCAAGGAGAACCTGCTTTCTTTTTAGGGGTAACGGAACTAATCAATAAGAACCCAAAGATGAAAAGAATTTCAGGAGCAGATTATACTAATATTTACTTCAGTAAGACACACCCGATATGCATGAAATCACCATTTCAGCAAGCACTGTGGCTAATGCATTTGTTCACAAAGAATGAAGATTTACCAAAGTATCCATCTGTTGAGGTTGCAAGAAAACAGATAGATATGCTGGAGTTGAATTATCCACAAAGACTAGAAAAGGTTCTAAAGTCAACAGATGACATCATCAAATTTTTCAAAAAACAATTTCAAGTGATTTACCACTCAACCTTAGATGGACAGAACTTGATATTACAAGACTCAAAAGAAAACATGTTGATAGTGAGTATAAGACCAAGTGGAACAGGAAGATACACGAAGGTATTTTCAGAAATAGGGCTAGGAAAATCAGAGAAAGATGAAAAGAAAAACATTGCTGAAAACGTAAACAAAGAAATAGCTAAAATTATCGGATAATAAAAAGAGAAAGCACCACAAACAGTGGCGCAACAATGCGTTTTATAGATAAGCTAGTATAATGATACAACTCACTGCCGCGAATCAGCAGTAATAGCAAGAAATGCCATATAACCAATAACCAGTATTGCTATAAAACCAACAACACTTCCAAGAACAATTAGTAAAATTGCCCACCAAGTTAAAGCCATTCGATACACCTTGAAGTTATAATAATTATATGTTGTATAATTACTACTATTAAGTTTTTAGTAATAGAGTTTTAAAGTGAAATTTTTCTTAAAATACAATCTTCTTTACTCGTATCTGTTCTTTCTCAACTATTACCTTAAGATCTTCCTTTAAATGAAGTTAAAAAAATATTTAAAATTATAACTCATAATGCATATGGTGCAAATTTATGCCTATAATACATGTTCATCTTTGGAAAGGTTTTGGTGAAGAAAAAATAAAACAAGTTATTGAAGGAATAACAAAAGTTTTTGTGGATATGGATATTCCTCCTCAAGCTGTCCATATAGTTATTCATGAAACTCCAAAAACACATTGGGGTATTGATGGTAAACCAGCATCAGAGTCCCGGAAGGATATAAAGCCACCAGATTAGTAACTAAAAAACGAATTTCCAAGTAAAATGGCAGGCCCGGACGGATTCGAACCGCCGAACCTCTCGGTTACTTCAGCACAATCGCATGAGAGTGCTTCCGAAGCCGAGCATTCTATCCGGGCTGAACTACGGGCCTATGAGAATAAAATATTATTAGCTGTTGTAAATGAAAATCTTTCTCTATTTAATATTTTTTGTGACTTGTGTTTTGAATATTTTCTATACAAACCATAACCATTTGGATTGTAAAGCTATAAATAGTCATTCACGAAATTATTAATTGTGTATTTGAATGGCGAGCTTATTTAGTTGGATAATGGCGGGAATAGCGATCTTTATTTTAATCTTGGGAATTGTTGGTTTTATAGTCCTATTTGCTCGAAGACTAAGAAGAGAAGGAAGAGGGGATGTTTTCTTGATGAAAAAAGACACTCAAAATGGTTCTCTTCCAATTGAAATCCGAGCTCATAGAGATTATCGTTATAAAGATGCTGATGTTGATCCCTACGAGAAATCAGAATATACTAGAACTAAACAACGCACAGATGAACGAATAATCAAACAAACAAGAAAGAAAATTTTGAACGAAGAAAAAACAAAAGAATCAAAAATTCAGCAATACAGAAAACCTGAGGAGTTAAGAGAAATAGATTTTCAGTCAAAAGAAGGAAAGAAAATAAAAATCAAAGAACTAGTGAGTAATAAGGAAAAAACCAGCCTACAGTGGATAAGTACTATTACAATGATTCCTATTGAAAGTGTAATTGAAATACTTGCAGAAGATTCGAATTTTATTATTGAAGATGATTATGTGTTAATCCAGAAAATGCCTGCAAAAAGCGAATCAACGATGCCTGAGGATAGAAGGGCAAGTGCTCAAGAATTGAGGGAAAGAGAAGAAAAATTAGCCCAAGGAATTTGCCCAATATGCAACAATCTCTTTGAACCAAATAGGGAATATTGTTCTAATTGTGGATACGTTCTCAAATAACACAAAATGATTCAAAATTTCTTAGATGAACAAGTTTACACAAATAAAAGTGACTTGTAGTAAGTTTTAAATGCTGAACCTTGGGTTTGTCAAAACAATAAAACTAGATACTTAGGAGTATGTATTAACAGTGTCTGAACCAGTAATTCCAAGACCAAAATCAGAATTCTTACAAGTAGAATGTCCAGATTGTAATAAAGTACAAAGAGTCTTCAATCATGCTTCCACAGAAGTAAAATGCCTTGTTTGCAATTGTCTTTTAGCAAAACCAGCTGGTGGAAAATGCAAGATTCTTGGTAAAATTGTAGAACCTGAAAAGAAAGAATAATTCAAATGAAAAATGAATTAAATTTCACAGATCAGGGAGATCGATCCTATCTGCAGCATTTTTCATTATCAAGGTTTGTGCATAAGCAAAAGGTAACCTAACAACGTCTTCTTTTTTGAAAGGTCCAAATGACCTTTTAGTTTTACCTTTAGCTGAAGCATCTGCTATTTCAGGAATATCCTTTAGTATCCTAACAGTTATCAAACTGAAGCTGCTTTCATCGTCTTTAACTAAATTAAAATCCTTACCTACTTCAGGAATTGCTTCCCCTAAAACGCTCTTCTTATGATGATTGTCGAAAATTCTCTCGAGACTCTTAACTAAATCAACTTCTTCTGCCGCTAGTCCACTTTTATTTAAGGTACTATCAAATAAATCATGGATTATTTTATGCATTCTAAGTTTTGATAAATCACGTAGAATTTTATTTAATCGTTCAATCCTGGCGCTAATAACTTGGATTGATGCTTTATCTTTTGAATCTATTTTTTCTAATTCCTTTTCAAGAGAAGTAATTTGTTGTCGAATAGTGGAATACATACCACCTTTTATTTCAAGTAATTTGTTTGATTTTCTTTCACTTCTCCAAAGTTGAAATATTTGCTTATACTGGTCATCCTTTGCCATTTATTATACAACAACCTCACTGCTTTAACTGCAGAGTGTCCTTCATTGCTATTTTTTTCTATACACTTACTTTTGCTTCTCACTAAAGTAAGTTGTTATTACCACAACTCCAATTTTTTCCAAACTGTCGGTGTTAAAGAAAGAAGGTATTGGTAATAAATTACCAATAAACAAGACAGAAACTGCTCAAGTTTCAATTCTTGGTGCAAGATAATAGGTTAATTTTCCTCCAGCAATAATTGGAAATTCTAGTTGAATGGGCATACTTGCTGAAAAGGCTAGCATAACCAATTCACTTGCCTTAATGGCTTTAGTCATTTCAGTTAAATAACTAAGAGAATACATTGCGCTTGATTCTTCTTTAACATTAAATTCTGCGATTACGTCGCTGTCCTTTTCAATGAAAATTTTAACATCCTTCGTTTCACTTGAGGCAGAGAGTGTTACTCCATTGTCATCAGCAACAATTCGTATATGATCACCAATAATTTCAGCATCTTTAACTGCTTGTTGTAAAGCCTCAGCTGTAAGTTTGATTTTTGCTTTACTATCAATTGTTGGTGCAGGATATTCAGTTTCACCTAAATCAAGTAAGCTGATACCAAAACTTCGAATGTTTTGACCTTTAAATGTCATAACTAATTTTGCTGTTCCTTCTAATTCCATCTCAAGTTCATCTAAGGTACCAGTCCGTCTCATAATTTGAGTCATTTCATCAAGATTGATTCCCAAACGAGTAACCTCCGAGCACTCATATTCCTCAAAAGCATTTGCTGGTAGGAAAAAGTCAACCATAGCAACTCTGCTGGGATCCATTGCTCGTAATTCAATACCTCTTTCTGATGCGATAAAGTTAGCTTCATCTAATAAAGTGAGTGATTCAACAATATTCTTCCAAATTTTTGCGTCTGCTAAAACCATTTTGAGAGTCATTTTTTGTCCTCCTTTCTAGGTAATTCAACACTTCCTATTAAATATGCAGTAAATATTCTTTTAACTTCTTCGTTTTTATACTTCGTAACTTTCTATTATCACTATTTTAAAAATTTCGGGTCAGTTTTTAGTTATCACTTTTGATAAAAAGTTTATGAAGCTCTAATTTTTCCGAGAATTAATTTGTCAGAAAGAGCTCTTATAACCTGAACTTCAAGTATTTCACCAATTTTATCTCGAGAGTTTTCAACAGCAACCATAGGTCCCCCTCCAAGAATGTAAGCAATGGTTCCATTTTCGTCACGATAATTTGGTTCACTAATAACAACTCTAACAGTTTCACCAACAAGATCTTTCTTTTTAGAAAGATTTACTTGATTTGCTGCTTCTGATATCAATTTACTTTCGGGGTTTCTTACAGCAGGTTGTGGTTCGGGATAATCACCAAAAGCAGAAAATGGCAATGGTCTAAAACGGTATATAGTTACTTTCTCAATATAAGGTTCCAGTTTTTTTATTAATTTAGCAGTTTCTTTTGTAGTTTCCATATTCTGCCCTGGTAGACTGTGAATGAAATAAACATGTGCTCTCAATCCATATTTATGAGCAATCTTCACAGCTCTTAGTGTATCATTAGGTCCACTAGGTCTACCTAATAGTTTTGCATGAGATTCACTACCAGTTTCGCAACCAATCGAAAAAGGTGTGTTAGGTAGATATTTAGATAATATTTTAGCTATTTCCTCTGTGAAAAGTATTGCTTTGATATTCTCTACTTCAATCCAAGCCCTTCCAGATGATACCTTTTCTAATGAGCATATTTTTGAAAGCAATTCCTCAATCCTATCAACATTTGCTTTAGGATTAGTAGGGTGAAACAAAGGTTTTGGGGCGACTAAATCATCACGTCCAAAATCAAGAAAATCAGGTGCACTTAATATAATTCTCTTCACACCATAGTCTAGTAATTGACTGATCTCGTTTACAATATGATTAACAGTCTTGCTTTTTGCAGGACCAAAAAGACTTGGAACACTACAAAAACCACAACCCGGAGGAATTTTAGCTGGGCAGTTTGCTCTATCATCTATGCAATCGCTTTCACAATAACCACATTCAGAGCATTCACGACCATCACTTAATTTTAACCTAGTTCCTCCAAAATTTGAACATCCTCTTACACATTCCACATAAACCTTTGCTGAGAAATAATTGGGGTAATCAAGTACACTTTCAGTTGATGCTTTAAATGAATGGAATTCTTCTCTAGTCGAGTATTTCCTAAAATTATTAATTACAACTTCATTATCCTCATCAAAATACCCTATACCATTTATAGTTTCAATATTAGCAATATTACCATTAGATGAAAGGTAGTTATTTCTAATCAATTCTTCAAGAGTAAATTCTCCTTCGCCAATGACGATTAGATCAGCTTTAGTAGAAATAAGAGAATCAGCTAGTTCTGAAGTAATAGGACCACCTACAACAACTTTACCAGAAAAATTCTTTCGCCATAATTTGATTATTTTATTAACAGCGATTTTATCCATGGACATACCACTAATAAATAAATGTGAGAATTTTCCTTGGAATCCATTGTCAAGAACTTTTTCCGCTAAAAAAATCCTAGATTTAATGGAATGCTTTTCAAAAACACCACATACACTTCTAACACCAATACCGATAGCATCTCGAGTAAATCTTCTACGACCTTTCCCTGCAGCTGTTGCATCAACCACAACAATGTTCAGAGCATTATTCTTCATTATTGTTCCTTCGTATGTAGCATAACTGAAACGAATCATTATAGCTTTTTAGTTTTACTTTCTAAGTCAAGATTAATAACTTTTAGTTGGTAAGGTATCTAAGAACAGAAGGAATAATAATTACGAATGTAATAAAAAGAAAAATAATATAGCTTGAAACGAAGAGAAACATACAAGAGATAGGATTTGCTAGATAAAGATAGAAAAATAGTAAAGAAAACGATAACCAAACTACAAAGAAAATAGTGAAAAGTTATCAATATTAGAACTAGATTTAAATGTTAGTAGTTTTGGTCAATAATAAGTACGAAATGAAAGGACGGTATATAGTAGAATGTTAAGCAATGGCGAATTTCTTCTTCCAGGAGATAACATTTGTAATATCGAAGAAGCATTGCCTGGAGAAGGAACGTATGCAGCTAGTGGATTAATTTATGCAAATGTTACTGGCACAGTTTTTATGGATAAAAAGAAACGAACTGTAAATATCTTTCCTAAAGTAAGAAAACCATTAGTTCCCAAAAAGGGCGATGTAGTTATAGGGCAAGCAGAAAATGTAAATAAACACATGACAGCTATTGCAGTAAAATACCTAAATAGTCAGCCAGTAGAACCTTCATATTCTGCAATAATGCATATATCACAATGCACAAGATCTTATCTTGATTCAATGTTTGATGCCATTAAAGAAGGCGATATTATAAGAGGAAAAATAGTGGATGCTCATACAATTCCATTACAATTTACAACAACTTATAATGAACTAGGCATCATTTATGCACTATGTAGCAATTGTGGAGAACGATTAAGATACCTCAGAAGAGGAACTCTCAAATGCGATAACTGTGGTAGTATTGAACCAAGAAAAGTGGCAGAAGACTACGGAAGAGCTAGACTTTAGCTCTCAACTTTTTTCTTTTAAGGTGGAGAAATAATATGGCAAGGTGGAGATCAAAAGAAATGGTTTTGAATGTATCAACTACAAATGAAGCAATACTGTTTCTTGAAGCATTACAAAAACAAATCAAAATAGTTGATATCATAGCTGATTATTTCCCAGGTAAAGTAAATATTCGATTTGAGGGTTCAAAAGATAATCTGAAAGAAGCACTTGATCTTGCGAAGAAAATGCACCAAAACATTTGTGGAATGCTGTATCCTGACAGTAACGATTTTTATGTTTACGATATTGAATTTCTCTCAAAAACAACAGGTAAGACATTTCCAGTAGTCCCATTATTGCAAATTTTGGATATAAAAGGATTCGAATCAACAAGAAAGAATGGTTCAATAATAGCAAAAATTGATTACAAGTCCCTGATAAAAACGATTACAATTTTAGATAAAACATTGAATGAAATACCTTATGAGGTGGCTACAAGTAGCCTAAGAGATGTAATCATCACAATTGCTGTAGCTAAAGATATGACAGCTGAAAGTGCTGTTGAAATAGCCAAAAAAGCAAAAATAGTTACCAAAGATGAATTAGATAGATTAAATCTGGTCGTTGAACCAAAACAAGCAATTGAAAAGTGTCTAAAGATAGCAAAATAACCGAAAGAACTAAAGGATTAACCAAAACTGGAAAGCATTAGTTGAGAATATTTATTATAAAATATGTCTAAACAAGCTTGGTGTGACAATTAAAATGCAAGTAAAAATAATGGAATACGATGAAGATAAAGAACTAACAATGGAAATTCTAGGAGAAGGTCATACATTTGCAAACTTGATAAGAGAATTCTTGAGTGACGTTAAAGATGTTGATTCTGCAGGATACATGAAAGAACATCCTTTTGTTGAAAAAGCAAAACTTGTAATAAAAGCTGTTCCAAAAAAGAAACTTGACAAAGCTGTACGAACTGCTTGCAGAGACCTTACAAAAGCTGCAAATGATTTTTACAAACTTTTAGAAAAGGCTGCCTAAGATTTTTTCATTTCTTATCTATAAAGAATCTCTTAAAGTAGTATTATTTCGAATTATTTTTAGAGAAATACCTAGTTAAATTGTCATGGGATAGTTGCTATAAATGAAAGATAACAAAACTCCTGAATCACAAAAAAATGATCTGCGAAGAATAATGAGAAATCATGGCTTAGCCAAATTTGGAGACGCATTAACGAATTTTCTATACTCTCGAGCCAAAACAAATGTCGTAGGAAAACCTGTAGGTGAAAGAGTTTTTGATAAAGCACTAGCAGAATCTTTACGGCAAATTGGTCTTAGAAAGCTTATGCCATCAAATTCATCATCAGGTGATTTAGGTGATGGAGTTGAAGCATTAATCGGGTATGGTTACTTACATGGTTTAATTACAATAGATGAGCTGACGGAAATTGTTGAATCAACATTAAAACGGTCTGATTTTGCAGATTTAAGTGATAGAAAAGTGGAAAGAGAAGCCATGATTGAGGCATTCAAAAAGGCAATGTTAGAAATAATGGAACGAATGAAGGAGTAATTATTAACTAGAAAAAAGCATTTAAAATTGGTGTTTTTTTGAATCAACAATTCAAAAAGGGAATAAAAATCATTGGAATTGCTTGTTCACCATTTAACAGAGAAAAAGATACATTGGTGACTGTAATTGGGGCAATTTATAGAGGATCACTACTTCTGGAAGGTGTTTTGAAAACAAAAGTTACTGTCGATGGTGAAGACGCGACAGATAGAATAGCTAAAATGATAAAACAAAGCAGTCATTATCAACAACTAAAATTAATTATGACAAGGGGAGTAACAATAGCAGGTTTCAATTACATCGATCAAACAAAGCTAAATGATTTAACGGATTTATCTGTTATATCTGTCGTTGATAGAGAACCTGATTTAGAAACTATTCATGCTGCTCTAAAGAATTTACCAAACGGAGAAGAAAGGTATCAAATCATAATGAAAAACGGACCACCAAAACCAATGATTTCTTCATCAAATGAAGAACCAATTTATGTGCAATACGTGAATATGAATGAAGAAGCTTTAGCTCAATTATTAAAAGAAATAACAATTGCTGGAAGAATGCCTGAACCAGTACGTGTTGCAAGACTAATTGCATTAGCTGAAGCGACAAATGAATAAGAAAAAGGTTAGTTGATCATAAAAATCAATCATATTCTCGCCACGTGTGCTTGCACTTAGTGCATCGATAAAATCTTGTTGCTGCTTCGTCTCCACTGCGCGTTTGAACCGCCCAATATTGTATATCAACAACAATGGTACATTTTGGGCACCTCATTCTTTTTGTTGGCATAGTGTTTATTTCATCAGGGTTCTCTATTACTACCATTGTTTCCTCTTTTTCTCTTTTCACTTTTTGTTTGAGCACTTGGTCTTTTTTAGCTAGCTCTCTTCCTTCACCGCATTTCGGGCAATCCATAATAACTTTACCATCTACTTTTTTTGGCGTAAGCATTGAACCACATTCATCACAGAATTCCATAGACATTTCATATTTCGCTCCTAATATAACCGGTACAACCTGGTTTTAATTATCTTTTGAAACCTCTAAATCATGAGTTTTAATAAATTTTAGCACTTAGTTTAAATGAAACAACATATCATAAAATAAAATAGGGTAAAAAAAGGTAAAAAGCTCTATTTCTTTTTACCAAGTTCTTCTTCCTGCATCTTCTTAATCAAAGCAATAATGGGTTTAGCAATATTTTGGCATTTGAGTGCTGACATATCAAAAAGCTCTTTTTCAGAAAGCTTTAATTCAGCTGTTAATTCTTTAGCACCAAATACATTGGGTAAATCCTGTTTGTTAATTGCATAGATAATTGGAACTTTTCGCTCAACATTTTTGATTACTTGTTCTCTGAAATCTTCAAAATTCTCTTTGAGTTTAGAATCAATTGGATCGATGATAAAGATAACTCCATCAGATCTTCGCTCGGCAAATGCACGAATGTCTTTAAATCGCCATTGTCCTGGAGTACCAAATAGGTAAAAAATAGTGACCCATTTAACTTTCTTCTGCTCTATAATTTCTTCTGATATTTCACTAAATTTGATTATTTCTGCTTTACTATCTCCATCTAATAACAAGGCTACAACAGTGAAATCAAAAGTTTGAGTAGCAGTATTTGATTCAGGGAAAAGATCTGGGTTTTTCTTAAGCATCTCATAATCAACATAGAAATATCTAGGCACTTCTCTTCCATGAGCTTCAGGATCAAAGCATCTAATCATGGTTGTTTTTCCGCTACCAGAGTTACCTGTTATACAAACTTTGTAAACACCTCTAAGCTTACCGCTAAGGTATGGATAAGTGTTTAGTACATTATTTGCAGTTAGGATACGTAATTTCTTTACTTCAAGTTCTATGTCTTCTGTCAAATCTTCACTTCCAGATCTTCATAAGGCAAAATATTTCTTTAATACAAATAAATTTAGTAATTCTGTTTTATTAATTTGTCTTTATTGTCAAATTTTGCAAATTTCTCTTAAACATATAAATTTAGTGAAAACTTATATTGAAATTTGAATGTGAATGTTAAATAACTCTTGCAAAGCAAGAAATGCATGTTTGTCAATGTTAAACAATCTTTTCTGTTCAACGAAGGATTTTGGATCTACTACTGCACAAAGGTCATTGTTGATTTCCTGTAAATCAAACAACCTTTTGGCTACACGTAACTGTCTATACTCAAAATACTTGCAATCACATCGATATTTTACATATTGAGTTTTATCAATTTCAATTAATTGAATCCACAATAAATGTTGTCTTTCTTCGGGTTCTTTTCCTTTTTCAGACGATTTTGTAGTAAAATGTACCCTCATTTGACCATTTTCATACTTTCTATAGCTTATTATCTCAGTTGGAAGGTCAGAATGTAGTTTATCATATCTGTTACGATCAAAGTAACAATAGTCTATTGGTAATGCAATAAACTCTCTTTTATTAACGTCTGACATACTACATTCCTCTACTTACTAATAACAATTAATATCTTATATACTTATTAAATAAACCATCACTTAATAAAATAATCATAAACTTAAGTAATTTCACTTACGATTAAACCGATTAAAAGCAAAAATGATTTAATTATTAGAAAACAATTGTAAAAAAGAAACAAAAGGAGAATATGAAATGACAATAAAAACTGTGGGTGTAAAAATAGAAAATCCTGAAATCAAATATCAAGTAATAATTGGTCAAGCAAATTTCTCGATTTTTACAACAGATAATTTGTTTATGACGATGTTAACTACAGTTCCCGGAATAAAATGTGCAGTTGCAATGAATGAAGCAGTACCCAAATTAACCAGAGTAACAGCAAATGATCCAGAATTAGAAAAATTAGCTGCTAAAAATGCATTAGCAATAGGTGCAAGTCATTTATTTGTGATAATGATGGAAAAAGCATTTCCATTAAATGTATTGCCACACGTAAAGAATCATCCAGCAGTATGCACGATCTTTGTTGCTTCAGCAAACGAAATGGAAGTAATAATAGCTGAAACCGACCTAGGAAGGGCAGTAATAGGAGTCGTCGATGGAACTGCAGTAGACAAAATTGAAACAACTGAACAGAAGATGGAACGAAGAGAACTTACCGAGAAAATAGGATACAAAATTTCTTGAAAAGTAAAAGTAGCTAGTACATAAAAAAACCAGAATGAATATTGGGTGTTCAAGAACTGAATCTTGAACTACCATCCCTTTATGTCAGGATAGATGTTGAATTATGCTCCAACGATAAGTGCGAATTTCATTCTGGCTCTTTCTTTATCTTGTTGAATTCTTTTCTTTAGGTCTCTTTTGTTCATTTTTTTCTTCACCTTTTTTGTTATTGTAATTCTTTATAATTGGTCACTCTATAATACCTGTCTGGCAAGTTGTGACCAGCTAAGCACCAGCAATTAAAGCGAATTTCATTCTGGTTTGCTCGAATTCCTTCTTGATTTGTTGTTTGATTTCTTGTTTTTTGTTCATTTTTTTTCTTCTCCAAGTTTTGTTCTTGAATAACATACTAGTTATTTCATATATAAAGTGGATTCACTTTTTTGGAACTCAACTAAGAGACTCAAGATGAGGTCACAAGTTGTGACTAAAGTGGACCAAAAACAGGATTTATCTCGAGAAATTTTTAAAATAAATGCAAAAAAGACAGCCATATGTTTGTACGAGAAAAGGATTTTCAAAAATTGATAGCTTCACTAAAGAAAGCAGCAAATGAAATGAATGGGATGATTCCGGAGGATCAAATACTATCGAAAATGAAATAAATGAATTGACAAAGAAACTTTCTGGAGATATTTTATTTTAATTGATAAATATCTTACATGAAATAGCTCTTGTCATTCTACATTTTATCTTTTAGTTTGAAATATATTACAGTTGCTCTATCTGTTAGCATCTGAAATGATTGTTCAACAGCTGCTCCTGTTAATGCAGAAGTTTCTATATATGGGATTTCAAAACCAGATTTAGTTGAAAGTTTTGCAGCTAGTTCTTGCCCATCATTAAAACTCGTACATTCTAAATCTATGTTTCCTCGTAAATCAATTTTATTACCAACAAGAACCAGTGCTAATTCTTTATTTTCCACTGTGACAATATCAACAAGCCATTTAGCAACATTATTGTAAGATTCCTTGTTTGAAACATCAAAAACTAGTAATGCTCCAATTAATCCTCTGAAATAAAGTTCTTTGTTAAATCTAAAACGTTCTTTTGCAGCGATATCCCAAACTTGCAAAACAAACTTCTCATCTTTCACTTCAAGTTGTTTAGAAGCAAAATCAGCTCCTATAATTTCTTTATATTCTGAACTAAATCCTGTGTCACAATAACCCTTTCTGAGGGTTGTTTTTCCAACTGCTTCATCTCCAACAAGAACAACTTTTAGGAGCGTTTTTACCATTTTCTTTATAGGAACATCTAGTTCAGCAGGTAAGTCATCACTTGCTATAGGTTTAGAGGGAGCTTTTTTTTCCTCTTCCTCATCTTCTTTAAAGACTAGAACTTCATCAAGTGGAACTTCTTCACTTACAATTTCCTCTGTCATTTCTCCAGTTACAGGTTCTTCAACTACATCGGATGTAGGTGCTTCTATAACTTCTTCAGCCTCTTCCTCAGTTATATCAATAACCTTTTCTGCTATATCCTCTGCAAGCTCCTCAATAACATCTTCGTCAACAGAGTCTTCAACAACTTCCTCTATAAGATCTTCAAGTGTATCTTCAATAGTTTCTTCTAGAACCTCTTCCATGACCTCTAATTCTTCAGAATCACTTAATGATTCATCTTCCTTTTCCTCTTCGATCTTCTTTTCAAGTTCAACAACTTCCTGAGCAATTCCCTCAGCGATGTCTTTGGCAATATCTTCTATGACATCCTCATCTACGGAATCATCAACAGAATCTTCAATGACATCTTCAAGTACTTCTTCAGTGATTTCCTCTATTGCTTCTTTGATAATTGTATCATCTGTTGCGTCCTCTGGAAGATCGTCTGCGATGTCTTCAACGATTTCTTCAATATCTTCTCCAACAACTTCTTCTTCTGGAACTCTTTCAGTAATCTCTTCGGTTGGTTTATCTTCAATAGGCTCCTCCGGAATTTCTTCAACAATCTTTTGTTCTTCAATAACAGGTTCGGGAGTAATTTCGGGTCCACTAGCCTTTATCTGCTCCAAACCAGTAATAATCTCATAGAAGTGTCCCCTCTTTGCTCTATTACGAGGTTCATTCATAGCTTTCTTTAATGGTTCAATAGCAGTAAGAGCATTCTGACCTAGACGTCCTAGGGATTTTGCAATTTCAACACGTACAAGCCAATTATCATCATTAAGTCCTTCAACTAACGCAGGAATAATAATATCAAAATGATCTTGTTTGTTGCCTAACTTTTCTGCAGCAATACAACGAAGGTCGATTTCCTCACCTTCCTTTAACTGTTTAATAAGAAGTTCAATATTTCTTTCATCTGAATCCATCATACTAAGGTCACCACTAATAATTGAAGATAGTATAAATTCATTATATTACCATTAAAAAAGAATTTTATTGATGAATTTTTCTTCAAAAAGCTAGGAATTTTGGTTTAAATCCATTATTTAAGAACCAATGATCAAAAAATGATTCTAAATCTTCATTGAAGTATAATTTAGCTTCTTTTTTAAAAGTTTCATAATTAATAGACTTATTTTTAAATTTTTTAAAGATTGATGAAAGAAAATCAAATACTTTTGCTCTTCCAAATTTATGCTCAAAATCCCAGAATGACCAAGAACCTTTGAGATACCAATAAATATAGGTATTTTCAGTAATAATGAAATCAGCGATTGCTTTATCTTCCTTCTCTAATGTATTCATTACCCTTTCTTGGTACCATTTGAAATATTTCTCAGGTAAATCATGCTCATCATAAATTAATGATGTAACAATTACTTCCAAATATTGAGTTATTGCTTCTGCTAACCAATCCTCTTCAAATTCTACTCCAATACCAAACCAAGCATGAATTGATTCATGAGCTGCTAAAGATTTAGTTAAACCATGGATAATTTGGTTGTTTTTTAACCAATATCGAGCAAAATTATCTCCTACAACCCAGATGTTTCCTCGCTTATAAGCCCATTCCTCACCATCTTTTCGAGGAGAAATAACAGCAGTCCCACCGGTGCCTGGAATCATTTTACTAAATAGTTCTTCACATTTAGTTACTACTTTCTCGTAATCATCAAGTAAAATCTCAACATCTTCTTTTGACCAATCGGGAACAATATAGGTTACTTTTCCTTTGGAATACTCTTTATAATAAGGCGATGAACAGATAACAATATCCTGAACTAAACGATTCTTATATTCAAATCTTCGAAAATCTTTTGTTTTTGCAGATTTTTTTTCACCAGGAACTATAACCTTTCAATTAGCAGGAAGTTTAATATCAATGTTGTAAGTGAATTTCTCTAGCTGAGATGAGGGTTTTATTGTTGGAAACCATCCGCAAAAACCGGATAATTCTACAACATCAGATCTAATTATACTAACTCTATAACCTTCAAAACTATCTAGTTTGCCTGTCCATTCAAAAGTTATTTTATTATGTTGTGTATCAAGATTTTTAATTAAATATTTTTTAGCTATTTTTCCTTCTTCAATTTCCTTGTATTGAACCTCATTTTGTTTTTGGTAAATATTGATAAAATTGAAGCGTTTTCCTAAATATATCTCAATGTCCTTCTTCAAGTTTTCAAATTCAATAATATCAGTGCAACTTAAAGTTCCAAAATAAGGATCTATTTTTACAATCAAATCATGATGTTTAATTACAGTCATATCAAATTCACAAAACAAATCTAACAAATATATAATTTTTTAGTAAAAGAGAACTTTTTAGTAGTTGTTGGTATTTATGGATAGTATTTTTTGTAATATATTGAGAAAGGAAGAATTTGCATTTAATTAAATAACTGTATTTCTCAAACAAATATGAATCAAATGAAAAAAACAGGAGCATGCCCAAAGTGTGGGTCAATAAAAATAGCTGGACCTTTGAAGACTAGAAGCAGCACACATGGAAGCGTCTATTTTATGATATCCGATTGGCGCTCTGTAACATTGAAGCATATACTTGTATGGATTGTGGATATAACGAGTTTTACCCAGATGAGAAGGGAATGGAAAATATTAGAAAGTATTATGCTTATCAGGAATAAAATGTAAATTAATTCGTGAAATTTACAAGAAAAATAGCAATTATTGGCAGAAACTTTTATGAGAATAATAGAAGTATTATATTTAGTCAAAGAAATTTGATTTTAGGTTTTATTGCTTGGAGGGAGCAATGTGCCAAAAAGAATAATGAATATGATGTTAATTTGTTTGATTTTAATTAGTATAGTAACTGTTAGAGGACAGTTTGTTGAAAGAACAAATATTCAAAGAGATAGTGATAATCAATCTGTTTCTTTAAGTGAGCAAGAAATAGCTGAAGAAGTTAATAAAAGATTCAAAAGTTCATTCCTTGAAAATCAAGGACAATTAGGAAACGAAGAAATAATTTTCTATGGTTCACTTCCAAATGGGAGAATAGCTTTCGGTGAAAGCAAAGTTATGCTCTGGATGGAGGGGATGGAAAGTATAATTACTCTCAACTTCATAGGAGCTCGAAAAATTTCACCAATTGGTGTAGAAGAACTCATAACAAGGAGTAACTACTTTCTTGGTAATCGAGGAACTTACACTAACGTGAGAAGCTTCGAAGCAATACTATATAACGACTTATGGAAAGGGATTGATCTTTATTACCAAGCCACTCCTAAGGGTGCGAAGTATGAATTTCGATTAGCTCCTGAAGCCAATCCCGAGGATATCAGTATTAGCAGTGAAGGTCAGGAACAACTCAGTATTAGAAAAGATTCTCTGATCCTTCTTAAGGGTGAAGGACGATTCATAGATGAGGGATTAAAAGTCTTGCAGGAAGACAAAGAAATTGCTGCAAAATTTGT
>JAHLVW010000073.1 GCA_019058275.1 Candidatus Heimdallarchaeota archaeon | reverse complement strand
TAGTTTGAATCGTACTATTGTAGTATTGAAATTACATTGTTATATC
This sequence comes from Candidatus Heimdallarchaeota archaeon, assembly GCA_019058275.1. Lineage (GTDB taxonomy): Archaea > Asgardarchaeota > Heimdallarchaeia > JABLTI01 > JABLTI01 > JABLTI01. The sequence goes on along the minus strand of JAHLVW010000073.1, from coordinate 4,403 downwards.
CATTGATTTAAGGAATTGATCATAGTTTGAATCGTACTATTGTAGTATTGAAATTTTTAAGATAAATTTAAGATAGATACCCTCTATCTCGGAAAACCCAAGTTTGAATCGTACTATTGTAGTATTGAAATTAAGTAGTTTTAACGTATAAGTCAGAAAAATAAACATGTTTGAATCGTACTATTGTAGTATTGAAATTCAATTATATGTCCATGAATCATTTTTTTGTTACATCGTTTGAATCGTACTATTGTAGTATTGAAATGAAGAAGAGAATATCTATTTGAAGGCACAACAAAGGAGTTTGAATCGTACTATTGTAGTATTGAAATCTAGCTTTCGAAAAGCTGTAAGGATAAAATTAAACCGTTTGAATCGTACTATTGTAGTATTGAAATTAGAATGATGATGTACAGCAGTTTGTTTTAAAAGGTCCTTATGTAAAATCAGCTATGGTTGCTAATGTTTTTGGATATGATCGATGTAGAATAACATTATTCGGGGATGGTGATCCATTAGCAGAATTTGATAATTTGTTTAAATACAAGGATGAATGGTTTTTTGTTGCAATCACACTCACTACAAAAAGAGAAAATATCAGAACATTAATTCAAGAAATTGCTCGAAAACGTAGAATCTTAACTAAAGTGCTAAATTGTCAGAAGGTTTACTGCTTAATAGTACATCAAAACCTAAAATGATACTTTCCTCAGATTTAACTGATTAAATGTAAATTACATTATACCTTTCAATGAGGAATTATTTATCTTAATACCAGAAATTTCTTTTAAAGGTAAATACTCTAAACCTTCTACAAATAACAAATTTATTTTAGCAACAACTCTAGAATACCATGATATAAATTATAAAAAAATGAGACAAAAAACAAAAAAAACATTCAAGAACTATTATGAAGGAACGATAAGTTCGGATCAATTCATTGATACCATAAAAGATAATATTGGAATCGTTGTGAATTTTACTTTAGGTTCACTAAGAAAAACTGCATTGAAAGAACACTTTGAAATTGGATTGCTAGATACGAAATATGAGGAATTCAAAAAGAATGAAATTAGTAGATTTGTGATAGGAATAAAACTGGAACTAGGTAAAGAAGCTCAACTCAGACTGTATTTAATACCTACAAAGAAGTATACACAATTCATCACCACTTTTTACTGGAAGAACTCAAAATTTACAAAAAGAACAAGTGTCCTAAAAAAACCTTGTATGGTAAAAACATTTGAACCATTTTTGGATCCCAAGAAAAAATCATTTTGGACAAAAATTGCTAATGCATGTGATAACCTTCGGATTCCTAAAATTATTGAATTATGAATACTTTCTATTTACATATCAATATTCATCTTGAAGAATTTTCAAGTAAAGACATAATCGGAACCTGATTTACAAATAATACTAAATCAGCTCTTGTGAACTATTATGAATTATTTCTTCTGCTAAAGTTCGCATTAATGGTATTTCTTTTGCTAATTCCTCTTCATCTCTAAATGGTTTGAAGCTTAAACTATCAGTCATACTAGAATGAACAATAGCATTTCTTGTTGAATATATACGATCTACAATGTTTTCGTAAAATTCAGTTTTAGAGTTTAAATTAACTTTGCTACCTTTCGAAAATGAAACTTCATTATCTTTATAGTGACTAATCAAATCTGCATTTAGTTTTTTTATTTGCTTTACAATCACTTTATGATCTGGAACATATTTTCTAAGAGTATCAATTAATCCTTGTTTATCAGGAGCTTCTATAGTCTTTTTCTTTGTTCCAAGTTTATACCCTTTAACAAGTTCTTCAACTAATTCCATGTAATTTAAATCATCACTAAAATCAAAGTTAGGATTTGTTATCCTACTTTTTAGAAAAGCAATAATTTTCTCATTATATACATGATCAAAAAAATACTCCATAACATGATAAAGTGATATAAACTGTAAAACTGGATTCTCTGATGAAATAGCCATTTGATAATAGTATATGATGTTTGGATCATATGTACGTTTGGGAGGATTCATTTTAGGAGTTCTTGGTTTTGCTTCTGAGAAATATCTGTAGGTAACATTTGAGAAATCAATAAGGGGAATCACAAGCTCGTTTTTATAAAATGATAGTGAATATCGATAAGAAGTCTCAAATTGAATGTATTTTTCTAATGATGTTGATTTTTGAACATTTATATAGATGGAACTTAAATCATAATATTGATTGAAAACTTCACATAAAACATTTAGTAAAAACTCATTCTTTACTTCATCTATATCTTCATCAATATATCTATCAAAATATCTTAGATGCCTGAATAATTTTAAATCCTTCAGTTTTTTCAACTGATGTATTTTCAAAAGGAGAGATAGTAACATAGTATTTGTGATATTTCCCAAATTGTAGTGTATTTGGTTTTTATCATCATTTATCTCATAAGTTTCATCTTCAATTTTACGAAAAGTTTTAAACCGTTTCTCAAATTTCACTAATTTTTCAAAAGAATTCTCTCCTAGTAATATCAGTCCATCTTCTATTACATTAAAACTATCTAATTTATTAAATAAATTATTGATATAATCATAATCAAATTTGAAGTTGATTTCTTTGCTATGACATTTTCCTCTTTGAGATCTAAGTTTGTAGTAATCATATTTCTCTTTTCGTGACATGGTTTAGATCAAGAAACACATAAGTTTTTCACTAAATTAAGATTTCCAAAGAGACTCCTTTTTTAGAGCAAATAATAAATACTTTCTAATCGATAAGTAAAGGGAGAACAGTTAAAAGTACTGACGATAAAAAAGAGGTTAGGAAAAGAACCAGCGAAAAGTGATTATCTGTGAAAAAGCTGCGGAAGAAGAGGGTACTTTAATTTTGCTCTCAAGAAAAGGATAAGCGAAACCGGGATGTTAAGTAGTTGCAGACTACAAAAATTAAGCAAGCCTTACAAGAGGTCATACTCGAGATAGGGAAAAAACTAGAGCAAGAACCAAAGAGAGATGTAAGTGAATACAAGGTTGAGCTTGGAGAAGCTCCAGAATATTTTGAAACATTCGGAGTAGTTAGAGAGAAGAACAAGCTAATATTTGGTTCATGGTTGAATGATCTTCCAGGAAAGAATCCTAAGAATTACCTCTGGGAAGGGCTCATAGTACGAGAAGGATTAACGTTCTTTCTAGATGAAGAATTGCTAACAGGCGAACAAAAACAACTAACAGATTTGATGTTAAATGTCTTCGCAATAGTGTTCATAACTAATAGAAAACAAAGTAGTTCATCAGATGTTCAAACATCACCTATTCGGAACCGAGCTTTCTATGGAGAAGAAGCAAATGGTCTGGAAAGAATAATTGTTCAAAAATTCGGAGCATTACTACAGGATTTGTTGAAACAGCACATAACTGTGAAATTCTTACTACACACTTACACTCACTTTGTGACTGACATTTATGAAGATGAATTCAGCTTAATGGAAATACTAGATGACATAACAAGATATGTAACAGTTTCAGCAGAGCAAATAACAGCACCAATATACCTGAAACCAAAAATAGCTCTCATTCTGAAAGAACTCATTCAAGAAGGTTTCAAGACCTCTGGATTGCAATTATCCAAGAAGCTCGGTATTGTTCAATCGACAATCTCAAGGCAAATAGCACTTCTATCCTCGAGGTACTATGCGAAGTGGCGAACAAGAAAGAACTGGAAGAAAATGGGATTACATTACCATCTAGGATTCATTCAAACACCATTAGAAATTGAGCAAAAACTGGAAGGATTAGTACAAGAGCTCCAAAAGGTTCCATACATTAGCTTTATCTTCACAGGAAGGGGAAGTGATAATCAGCATATCTACTTCACTATGGCTTGTCCATATATTGTTGCTGATTCGCTGACAAACAAACTGGAAAAATTAGAAAAGAATGGACAGATAAACGGTTTCAGTATAATACCTGTTCTGAAGTCAGAGAATTATCTAAGTTTTACAGATGAGAAATTCCAACCTTCACTTACAAACTATGAGAAACTACTGAAAGGTAAACATGTAGTTGAACGAGTCAAAACACACAGCATAGAGTTTAGTAATGAAATTACACCAATGAAGTTCGACGAGAAAGATTACAACTTGTTACATTTCATGTCATGCATAAAGTCAAAGACTCTTGGAAGTGGAACTTATGGTGTTTGGTTTGAGGAACTAACTGAGAAATTTAAAGAAAGAGGGTATGATGCTGAAAACCTTCCAAAGTTTCTTATTTACATCAATAAATTACAGAACAGAGCTATAGAAGAGGAATTACTAGATTACCATATGATGATAACGCTGTCATCATTCACCAAAAACAGGTTATTGATAAGATTCTTTCTAGATCCTGAAGATGAACGAGTGCAAGAG
>JAHLVW010000072.1 GCA_019058275.1 Candidatus Heimdallarchaeota archaeon | reverse complement strand
TAGTTCAGGCAGTAAGATCTCTAAAATACCAATTTCATTTGGATCTGAACTAATTATAAATAGTACAGAATCATCCAATTCATATGTTAGTTTATTGTTACCAATTATCTCTTCTTTTTTCTGCCCCGGTAGCATTTTTCCAGATATGGTTTCAACAATCGCTTGATATTCACCTAATGAATTACCTTGATCTTGGGTTATACCAGGTTCATAGCTTCTATTAACCAATGGAAGTTTGTTTTTTACTACTAAGACTCGTTTTATCATCCATCTTTGACTCCAATATGAGTTTCTTTTACTGTTATACTGTTATTTTTGTAGTAATAAATTCTTCTTATAAGGTTTAATATTTTACCATTCATGATTTTTTGCGTTCTCTTATCTTACGAAAAGCTTTTTATCGAAATATTCGTTCAAACATATCGAAAGATCATTTAATTTGAAGATAAAATTCCAGGTTTAAAAACAAATAATCAAATTATGGATGAATGATAAAGTGACCTTTGTTCAAAGCTCTAGAAGCAAACTGAAGAAAAGAGATTTCACTCTAGATCCAAGAACAAAGCTATTGATGCTCCTTGCAGTTTCACTTTTATCATTTCTGATAAATGATTTGTACTTGCTGTTATCTCTTTTTGGTACGATGCTAATTATCGCTTTAATTGCAAGAATTGATTATAGACAATTTATCAGGTATGTTAAACCTACACTGTGGTTATTGCCCTCTATTTTTGTAATACAACTAGCTTTTGCTTCAAGTAGCTCAGGTGATTTCATTGATATTTTTGTAGAATTTGGGCCTTTGACTAATCTAGTAGGAATAAACAATCACATAATTTCAATCAATATTGAATCTCTAATAAATGCAACAAACTCTTGTTTACGTATAGTAAATCTAGCAATAGGCTCATGTCTTTTCAGTTTAACAACGAATTCTAATGATTATTTACAATCACTAACAAAAATTGGTTTGCCATTTGAGCTTGCTTTTACTACTGGTTTAGTTATCTATTTTCTACCAATGGTTGTATCAGAAACAAATGAAATGCGAATGTCTTTAGAGACCAGAGGAGTTAGTATTAATAGAGGATCTATAATAAAACGCATCAGAAGCTTTAGTGTCCTTGCCACATCCATATTGATGAATTTTATAGAGAAATCAAAATACCAAACAATCGCTTTAGAGTCTCGAGCTTTCAATACTGATAAAAAACGAACCTATTATCGAAAAATAAAATTCAGTATAATTGATGTTTTCATCACAATACTTATCCTTGCTGCTATTGCAGGGATTTGTTACTTATTCCGAGAAGAATTAAAACTATTCTTTAGTAGATTTTGGATAAATAATACTTAGGTGTGAAAGAAATGTTAACTAGATTTATTGGAATTACTGGACTAAAAAAATCGGGCAAAACAACAACAATAGAAACTATTGTACCCAAATTAGCTGAAAAGGGTTTACGAGTAGGTACTATTAAGGTTGCTTTCAAAGATGTAAGCATTGATGTAAACCAAGAGCATTATGACGTGATAAGACACAGAAATTCTAAACCAAAAATTACAATGTTTAAGTCTAATAAAGAAACCGTTGTTTTTTATAATGACGAAATGAATCTTCGTGATTCACTAAAAATTCTTGGAAAGAATCTTGATATAGTTTTAATTGAAGGTTTCAAAGAAAATTTGAAAGGTTTACCTCAAATTACTCTATTAAAAGAAGAAGGACAAGAGAAAGAATTTACTAGTGATTATACAGTTGCAATTTCATCTATACCTGAATTATCTATTAAAAGTAGACATAAGCTCTTTGTGGATTTTGATAACCTAGCAGATGTAGCTGAAAAAACAGCTTTACCTTTATTCCCTGAGTTAAATTGCAAACATTGTGGTTATGACACTTGTGATTTATTAATGAAAGAAGTTATAGCTGGGAAGAAAGCTGTCGAAGATTGCTATATTCTTGGGTATGAAAATTCAGAAGTTCAACTTAAGGTAAATGATAATGTTATTCCTTGTAATGTTTTTGTACAAGACATATTCAAGAATGTAATCACAGGAGTTCTTACTACATTAAAACTTGAAGAAATGGAACTCACGAATGTTGAAATAAACATATCATACAAATCTAAGAAGGAAAAAAAGAATGAATAAAAAAACTCTTGCTTTAGTCATTGGGATTAATGTAATCCTAGTTGGTGCAATCATTACTTTATATTTCACTGTTTGGCAGCCTTCGAGACAAGGAGCGGAAGGATATTTAACAATTACTGGTCTCTCCGAGAATTATAATATAACAATTTCTGAATTAGAATCATTACCTTTTGTAAGTCAAGAATATTATATCAATGGAAATCCAGCATTTTATGCAACTTATATTGGTGTCTCAGTCTACTATTTAGTAACTGAAATTGCTAATAGAACAGATGAAGTAGATGTTAAGGTCATTGCAAGTGATAATTATGTGTATACTCTAAGTTTTGATGAAATCAATCAATCTCGAGATATTATTATTGCATATAAAAAAGATGGAGAATATCTAAAGGATGGTTCACAGGATGGTAATGGTCCTTTAAGATTGATAATCCCTCAGAGATTCCCTGGAGAATTTAATGGACAATATTGTGTAAAATATGTAGCAACTCTAAGAATTATTGCTGATGAAACAATATGAAAAATAAGCTAACAAACGAAAGTGAAGAATTGAAGAGATACAGTACTTCAGATTTAATAATAATCGCCATTATGGCAGCATTAGGTCTAGGTACTAAACAAATAATTCGTCCGATTGTGTCACTTATAAGCCAACCATTAGGAATTCCAGGTGGAGCAATTGTCGGTGGTTTCTATATGCTTTGGTTAGTGCTTACAAAGCGATTATCTCCAAAATTTGGTTCTGGTTTCATGTTTGGTTTAACACAAGCACTTGTTGTTATGATATTGCCTTTTGGTTCTCATGGAATATTCACAATCATAACTTATTCACTACCCGGGTTAGCAGTTGATTTAATAAACCTTCTATTCCGATCACAAGCTGATAGTGTAATTTGCTCTATGATAGAAGGAGCTGTTGCTAATTTTGTTGGATCATTATCAGTAATTCTTCTTATTTTTCAATTAGAATTGGAACCAACTATCTTTATTTCATTACTTGCATTATTGACAGGAAATTTAGGTGGAATATTGGCTTATTATATTGCAAAGCAAGTAGCAGGTTCAATCTATTCTGATGTTAAAAAGGAAGAGAAAAAAGATGAAGAAATACCTAATATAGATGTCTCTTCAACTAATTAGCAAATTGTTCACTTATTTTTTGATTTGTCATAGACTTTTTTACCATAAAAGAAAGTCATTAAAACCTGAACGTCTTTAATTACATCAGGATCAATGCTAAGGATATCTTTGTCTAATACTACAAAATCTGCTAATTTACCACTTTCAAGTGATCCTTTTATTTCCTCTTCAAAACTAGCATATGCAGCTCCCAATGTAGAGTAGTAAATTGCTTCTTCAACAGTGATTCTAATGTCATCTATTGGATGAGTGACTACAGACCAAATACCAAACATTGGATTCATGGGCATATTGTCAGAACCAAAACAGATTTTTGTATAAGATTTCTGAATCTTTTTGAAATTATTCAGTAATTTATAACGTACAGAACCTAAACGTATTTCATATAATTGATCTGGTCTTCCCCAACGACCAGGAAAGTTCGGTTGCATGGATAGAATTAATCCAAGGTTCTTTACTCTCCTTATATGATCATCCAAGAGATATTCAGCATGTTCGATTCTATGTCTGCCTTGAGCTACCAATTCATCATTACCAATACTTTCGAATGTATCTAGAATAAGCTCAATCGCTGCATCACCTATTGCATGAGTTGCAGTTTGCCAATCATTTTCGACTGCTTTTCTTATAGCTTCAGTAAAAATTTCTTTTTTAATGTAAAATTTACCTTTTGTTGTAGAATCATCGAAGTATGCTTCATTCAATAAAGCTGTTCTAGCACCCAACGAACCATCTGTGAAGATTTTTACTCCACCAAATTTAAGGATTTTATTTCCAAATCCTGTTTTTAATCCTGTTTCAATATATTGATCAAATTTTGATAAGGGTATGTTCATATTTACTCTTACAGTGATTTCATTCTTTTTCCAAAATTTGATATAAGATTTCACTGCTCTGACACTTAAATTATCAGTTACAGAAGTTATGCCTAATGAGTTTGCATAATCACATGCAACTTTTACAGCACTGTCTAAATCTTCTTGAGTTTTCTTTAATTTAGGAGAATCACTAATTCGTTCCATTATTTTAACAGTGATAATTCCTAGAGGTTCCTTAGTTTCAGAAACCACATCCAGATCAGGATCATCCTTTGCTATCCCAAGCTCCTCTAAAGCTAATGAATTTACAGCAGCAAGATGACCGCAAACACGACGAATAAAACAAGGATTCTCTGGGGCAATTTTGTCCAATTCACTTAGCGTTAAGTATCTTTTTTCAATCCAGTTGCTTTCATCCCAACGCTCTCCAAAAATCCATTTACCTTTTGCAGTTGTTTTTACTCTTTCACTTATTTTCTCTAAAGCTTCTTTTACAGAAGTTACTTTGTCAAGCATTACATCTTGGAATTTAGCACTAATACCGAGTAAATGAGTGTGTGCATCATTAAAGCCTGGACATAGGAATTTTCCTTTTAAATCAACAACCTCTTTTGCCTTTGGATATTCCTTTAAAATCTCAGCATTTTTACCTACTGCAAGTATTATTCCATTACTTACAGCAATAGCTTCTGCTTTAGGTTGATTTTTATCCATCGTTAGAATGTTACCATTCTTTATCAAAAGATCTATTTCTTGAGTCATTTGAACCAAATAAAATAATAACATTAGACTTCTTATGAGTTTTCTCTTGTTAATCAAATAGCCGGTACAATAATCCCAGCAAAAATGCTAGTAAAATATAAAGGAAAATTCTTATGAGGTATCTCAGAAAAGGTGTTCGTTGGACAATATTCATACCAGATGTAATCATATCTAATGTAGGAACTTTTGGTTCTTGAAAATCTAACAAACTCTCAGAGATTTTTTGGTAAGTATCTGCTTTATTTATCTTGAATAAAATACTTCTATAATGATGATTGTTAATGTAAAATTCATTTAACCATTCTTTCTGTAAAGATTCTTTGGTAAATTCTGATTCCAATCTTTGATTCAAAATTTCATATCCATATTTGTTATTAGTCATCAAAAAAAATTCAGCTAAAATTGATATCCCTGAAGGAGGAGCCTTTAGAATCATATCTCTGATATAAGTGTCTTCAATTGAATTGTCAATTTCATTTGATAACATTTCAATGAAAGTTCTAGAGGGTACATTTAATCTGCGACCCATTACTACAAACCAATCTGTTGGTAAATTTATAGATTGATAGGCAACTACTTGCAATAGCCCCATTAAAATTTCAGAATCAATAGGAGTATACTTTCTGATGTATTTCATCGCAACATCATAAGCTTGAATTTCAGCGGAAACTGAAAATCGGTATAAAGCTGCAAAAATCTTTTCACTTCTAGATAAACCAAAAAAAACTGCTTCCTCTAGAAACCGTCCAAAAAACAATAAGATAATGATTTCCAAACAACCAATCATTAATGAAAGATCTAATGTTAATTGACCAAGAAAAACTCCAACAATACCAGCGATGAATAAACCTGCTGATAAAATATAACTAGCGATTAAAACAGCATTCAATATTTTCTCTCGTCTACATATGAAACAAGCTTTAAAGTGATTTGTTTTAGCAATTTCCTGTTTGGTTTTCTTAATAGCTCTTTTAGTAACTCTACTATCACCTAGTTTTTCTAAAGGTAAACCACATGTTTCGCAACGAATAAGCTTTTTATTCAGATTTGCATCATTCAAATTAATATCATTATTTCTAAAACAATCAACAAGAAAAAAGCTTTGGTTGTTTGTTATCTTCTTATCAGATTCGTTGCTAGAATTGTCTAAAATATCGTATGTCATTGCATTTTCTCTCAGTGAAGCTCTAATCTTGTGTAACTAATTAAAGAGAATTTTCAATAATTTCGTCTTGCTTTATTTTTTTTAAGATTTCAATTGCTTTTTGCAGAATTATCTTAGATGAAAGTATTTCATCAAATGTTTTCCCATCATCCAAAGAACTACTTATCATTTTAACAAATTCCACGAAATCTGGTGATTCTGTTAACATTTCTATCTCGAGAGGGATATTCTTAAAACTTGTCTCAACTGTAAGATCATTCGTTAAAAACTTCAAGTCATGCTCCTTAGAGTTTTTATCACTTTTATTGGACATTTTTCTCAAAGAAATTAAGGAAATTGATTATTAAAACTCCGGTATCATAAAATTAACATAAATAAATGTGCATTTTTACCAGATTTGCTAAAAACAACAAGATTTTATATTTGAATTGTATTCTAACGAAAAAGACATTAGCGATTTAGGTTGTCAAATACAAGTAACAAATCAGTTTAGAAATTTGGTGTACAACAGTGAGATTACTAGCAAAGGTAGTTTTAGCAGGAGATGGTGGAGTTGGAAAAACCACATTAATTCATAGGTATATTACGAATAGTTTTATTGATTCCACAAAATTGACTATAGGTGCAGCATTTCATACACATGAAATTCAAACTGGTGAACATTCTGTTTTAGTTCAGATTTGGGATTTGGGTGGACAAGAACAGTTCAAGAAAATGGGGATCTTTGATAAATATTTCAAAGGTGCAACCGTTACTGTTATCATGTTTGATCTTACAAGACTAAATACATTGAATAGCATTCCGGAATGGGCTGATTTAGCTCTTAACTCAAGTAAAACCAAATTAATTTTAGTAGGTGGAAAAAAGGATCTTGCTCATGGAGTTTCATTTGAATTATCTTCTTTTGAAGATTTAAATGACAAATATAATTTTGTTAAATATCTTGAAACATCCTCTGCAACAGGTGATGGAGTAGCTGATGTATTCCAATCAATAGCTAATGTAATCATTGATTCCACTATGGAGAAGAAACAAAAAGAAGCAATTGACACAATAGATGAGGTTATCAAAAGACCCAAAACCAAATCCAGCCAAAAATCCAAAAGCAATTCCTAAACAATTACTTTATTAAAAGATAATTTTTTGATATAATAAGAATCTATCAATAAAAAGTAAAAACCTCTAACTTTATTAAAGTTATAACCTAATAATCTTTGAGTGAAATCAATTTACTATTTATTCCTATATAAAAGGAGCGTAATTAGCAAATGCCTGCAAGACCATCAATAAGTAATCTAAAAGCAATAATAAATGCGATTATTTCCCATGGTAAAACAGGTAATATGAGATCCGTAGTTCAAACACTAAATGATTTTGATAAGGAAGTTAAGCACTTTAGAAATGATCCCAAAATTCAAGTTATTATGGCAGAAGCTTATAGACATGCCTTAGAACCTTTTGGAGTTGCCAAAAAATTCAGAGATTCTGAACAAATGCTTGGTAAAATCGAAGGTTTGCTAAGAACACAAGGATATTCAGAAGATATTCAAGAAACTTATAGTGAGGCTTTGAGTGCTTTAGTTTACCATTACATTATGAATGAAATGGATAAGGATATTCACAAAACTTTAACCAAATTAGGTAACTTTGCTTCTAAACATCAAAACAATCCTTTTGTACAATTTAATTATGCTATGGCTTTATCACAAGTAGCGGAGTATTTCGCAGAGAAAGGAGATAAAGACATAATTAACAACATTTTATGGGAAATTGTGGGTATAGTAACTTTTTATCCCGGAAAGGAAATACTCACTCAAGTTTCAGATGGATTATTACAATGTATCAATACTGCTGGAAATCGTTTAACACATGACGAATTGAACGACTTAGCAAATAGGATTGATGAATTTATTAATTTTACAAATGAATTTGAAATCCAACAGAAATTGACTGCTTGTCAAGGTAAAATCTTTCAATATATTGCTGGACATAGAATGCGTGAAGGATACAGTCCTGATGGTAAAATCCAAAAAAGAAAATAAAAGTGTTAAGATTCTAACATTTGCTTAATTATATCTTCTAAGTGAGCAATTTGTATTATCCCTACTAGATGTCTTCCACCAACTAGGATTGTTGGTAATGCTGTTACACCATAAGCTTCAGCTATGCTTGGATCTTCTTCAGCATCAATAGTTTCAACACTAAGAGCGTATTTCTTTCCAACTTTTTCTAAATGATTAAATGCTACTTTCGACCAAGCATCACCTTTTTTCACAAAGAACAAAATTTTAGTAGCAATCTCCTTTCTTATTTTAGGAGAGATATCAGGAATTGGAAGTAATCCACTTACAATTTCTTGAATCATCAAGTTAAATGCTGCATCTACATTAGTATCTGTTTTTGCACTAGTGAATATTAAATTAGCCTTAGCAGCAGGAGTATCTCCTAGCTTTTTAACATTATATGCTAAGGGGAGATGATTTGTTTGTGCAAGATCTAATTTTGTTCCTACAATGATAACAGGAACATCCTTTCCGTTATTGGCATTTTTAAGATCCTCATACCATCCAGCTAGATTGTCAAAACTTATTGGGTCAGTTAAATCATAAGCCAATAAAGCACCAGATGCTCCCTGTAGATACCTAAGACCAATTTTTCTTCTGCTCTTTTGTCCTGCAATGTCCCAAATAAGAAGTTTAACTTGTGCATCTGGATATTCGAATGTTCTGACATAAAAATTGAGACCAAGTGTTGTCATATAGTTCTTCTGGAATGTATCATAAATGTACCTTTGAACAAGACTTGTTTTACCTACTCCTGGGTCTCCAAGTAAGACAATTTTTCGTTGGTACAATCTTGGCAAATAAGTTAACCTCTGAAAGAATTTTATTAGCTTCTCCTTTTGTAGGTTTTGATTTATGTATCAATCATCTATATTAAGAACATTTAGATTCTAGTAATAACTTCACATCCATGTTCAGTTATTATGACAGTGTGTTCTGATTGTGCAATAGGTGTTTGACTTTTACTGACGAGCATTGGATAGCGATTAATGGTTTTAAATGAAATAAGTTCTTTAAGTGCTTCATATAATTTCGTTTCTGGTAAACTCTCTTCTAACCACCTTATAGCAAATGGTAATCTATAGTATTTTTTAATTTCATTTAAGAGGATTTTACTGTCAGCAGATTTAGCTTTATCACCTATTTGTGAGAAAATAAAACTATATGATTCATCATAGATTTTCTCTGATCCATCTTCAGTAGTAACAAAAGGTTCAACAGCTAAAACTTGTCCTACTTTTAATTTTGGTTCTAGAAAATTGAACTTTGGTTTGTAATTTGGTATGCTTGTACCTGTGTGTAATTTCCATCTATCGATCACATGACCAGTTAGATCAGTTATTGGTACTAACCCTTCTTTACGAATAGTCTTTTCAATAACTTCGCCAATATCACCAGGACGTATACCTGGTTTAATAAAAGAAATAGCATTCTCAAGAGCCAATTCTGATGTTTGTCTCAATAATTGGTATTTCTTAGTACCGCCTACAAGGAAAGTCTTAGCTTGGTCTGAAATATAACCATCAACATGAGCACCAAGGTCAATTTTAACAATAGCTCTTTCTGGGATCTTCAAATCATCACCAAAAGGTGAAGTATAATGTGCTGCTATTTGATTTACAGAAACATTAACTGGAAATGCAGGTTGAGCTCCAGCATTTCTTATTTCCTTTTCTAATGAATCACAAATAGTAATTAGTTTTCTACCTTTAGATACTAGCTTCTTCGCTTTTCTCATAACCGAAGCAGTGATCTTACCAGCTTCGCGATACTTTTCTAGAGCTTCATCCGTTAATTGTGACAAATATTAGCACACCTTTAGACTAAATTCCAATATCAAAATATCTACTTTAGAAATCTGAACATCACCATTAAAAAGAATTCTTAGTGTTTTTTATTTAGTAAATAGACCTTTTATCCAATCCCATGCAACTTTAAAGAGGTCTTTTAATTCACATTTTGAAGGTATGTACAATTGCATCCAAATTGGAAGATCAACTTGTGTGATTACAAGAAATAAAAACAAACCAAAAATTGCTAAGCAAACTAAAATTACTAGATAATCCCACCATTTCATCTTTAATGAGTAAAGGTATGTTCTATTTTTTGTAGCATTCCAACCCCTAGATTCAATAGCTTCTGCTAATTGCCATGAACGTCTCATCGCTGAAGCAAATATCGGTATTAGTAATGGTACCATGTTTCTTGCTCGTTTGAAAATATTCCCACGATCTATTTGTAATCCTCGAGACTTTTGAGCAGCCATGATAATATTTGTTTCATTAGCTAAAGTTGGAATAAAACGATATGCTGTACTTATTGCCCAAGCAAATGTAAATGGGAATCTGAATTTTATTAGCATTTGTGAAATATCATCAGGAGAAACTGTTTGGAAAAACAATCCATAAACAGCAGTTAATATGATCAATCTTAGAGCCATTGTAATTCCAACCGTTGTAGGATATTCTACTTTTAAAAGAAGTGCATTAATGATTATTATAAGCAAAATGAGAGGTAGGAGCATTAGTATTGTTCTCATCCATTTCTTAAAGAAATGAGCAAGAAATGTTAGGGGAATTATCGCACACAAAATAAGTAAGAGTGGAACAAGTTCTCGGAAAAGAATAGTTAAGCAAGTAGTGACGACAACAAATAGAGCTTTACCTCGAGGGTCCACTTGATGCATTATCGATTTATCTGATTCGTAATCAAAATATTCTAGAATTTTAAAACTCACATTGACACCCCTTTCATTGTTTTTTCTCGAGTAAGAATAGTGAGAAGATTATCAGCAATCATGGTTTCCTTCAAAAAGGGCTGAAATTCGGGATACTTTGATTTGATACTATCTACTAAATCTAGAAGAATAGGTCTATCTAAATCTGATTTCCTTATTAAATCATCATCACTCAAAATATCTACAGTAGCTCCATCAGCAATAATTTCTCCTTGTAGGAGAACAATAACTCTTGGTATATATTCTAATATAAAGTCAATATCGTGAGAAACAACGATAATGGTCATTCCATTATCAGACAATTCTTTCAAATAATTTCCAAGCATTTCTTTTTGACGATAATCTTGTCCAAAAGATGGTTCGTCCAAAACCAAAATCTGTTGATTCATAGTTAGAACTGAAGCAATTGAGACAAGTCTCCTTTCTCCTCCTGATAGTTCTAATGGACTTCTTTCAAGCAAATGTGTAATGTTGAATTGCTTAACAACATCTTGAACAATTTTTTCTCGTTCTTCTTTATCAATTCCCAAATTCTTAGGACCAAATTCTAACTCCTTTTTAACAGTCTCAGCAAAGAGCTGATGATTTGGATTTTGAAAAGCAAGTCCTACAATCTTAGCCATTTCGGAGATTGGCTTTTTTATGATGTTCTCAGTGTTTACTCTTACTTCTCCTTCAGCTGGTTTAAGTAATCCATTAATATGTTTAATTAAAGTCGTTTTTCCAGCACCATTTCTACCTACAAATGCAATAAGTTCACCTTTCTTAACAGAGAATGTCACGTTACGAAGAACAAGCTCATCCTTCTTATTGTATGTAAAAGAAACATTCTCAAATTCAATAATGATATTCACCTTCAATTTGCATTAATTTCTTGAAATCAGAAATGGTTATTGGTAGATTTTCAACATTGAAAGATTTCCTAAATTTACTTGAAAAATTGTTAAAATTATTAGATTTCCTAGCAAGCTCATAAAAAAGTCGTGGAACCTTAGGCAAAAGGCTTTCAGGATATTCTTTGCTCGATAAGACTTCCTTTAGTGAGCCAGATATCTTCAGTTTACCTTGCTCTATATAAGCTACTTTATTTACATAATTCAGACATCTATCTAATCTGTGCTCAGAAAGAATGATTGTTTTGCCATGTTCTTGATTTAGCTTGAATAAAATTTTCAGTAAATTATTTGCACTGTTTGGAGATAAATGAGCTGTCACTTCATCTAATATTAAAATAGGTGGATCTAAAGCAAGAGCAGCAGCTATTGCTGTCAATTGTTGTTCTCCACCTGATATTGAAAAGGGTGACTTGTATTTAATCCTCTCAATTCCTAATAACTCAACAATCTCATCAATTCTAGTTATAATTTCATCTCGAGGAACACCAAAATTTTCTAGTGGAAAAGCAATTTCTTTTTCAACAGTAAGATTTGAAATCTGATTTTCTGGGTTCTGGAAAACAAATCCAACTTGTTTAGCCAATTGTGCTGGATTTTTATCTACAATATCCTCCCCATTGATTTTAATTGATCCACCAAAAGTTCCTGCATAGAAGTTGGGTATTAAGCCATTTATTGTCTTCAATAGAGTTGATTTGCCTGAACCACTATATCCAACTAGTAATAGAAAGTCATCGACATTAATATCCAAAGAAGCATTTGTTACAGCAAATTTTGTGCCATTTTTATATTTGAAAGTCACTTGTTTCAATGAAACTGCTTTTTTTGACAAGAATATTTAACCTCATCATGAACTCAATTAATTAAGACTCATTGACTGTTTCCCATGTTCTTCTTTAAAATAATAAAAGTTGATTTCATCAATGTTTCTTCTTTAATCGCTTCTGGTATATTTAAAGCAGCTGCAGTTGAATGCCCACCACCATCTCCCTCAAATTTTTCACTTAATTCTTTCATAATATCTCTGCCAAAATGAACATTAGTGCTCTGATGGAAATTTGTAGTAGCTCTAACACTGAGTCGTGTTTCACCTTTTCTTTGTGAGTAAATAAAAGCAACATCTGCCCCTATGTCCAAAAGCGACCGAGCTGCAGAACCTTCATGTGAACCTACATTGCTCCAAGCAATAATCCAATCATTTATCTTCTCGTATTTTAATCTTGACGCACTCTTTAATCTAGCAATACGTTCAGATTTTTCTGGACTTTTCTGTATTAGACTTACTGCTAAATCATAATCCACTTCTAGGTCAAACATTTTTTCCAGCAATTTCAACATTCTTTCATTAAGAGAATAGAAACGTCTGCTATCGTAGATAATCCCTGATAATAGTATGTTAAGTAGAGGTTTTGGTGGCACTAAAGATAATTTAAACATTATCTCAAGAATTATTTCTGCTGCAGAGGTTCTTTCTTCATCAATATAAGCTATAGATGTACCATTTACAGAAAAATTTGTTGTTGTATGATGGTCAATAAGAATTATAGCTTGTTTATCATGCTTTAAAATCAATTCTTGGAAGTTTCCCATTTGATGTAAAACATTGACATCGATAATAATTATTAAATCATAAGTTCCTTCAGTTTCAGTTTTCAAAGGATAATCGTAATAATTAGCAAGTTCAGTTGCATGTTTACTAATTCCATCAACTAAAACATCGACAGTAACTTCAGGATGTAATTGCTTAATTATAAACTCCATTCCAAAAACAGAAGCTAATGAATCAGGGTCTGCACTAATATGACCAAATATTGCAACTTTCTTGTAATTTCCTTGCTTTATTCTCTCGATTAGTTTCTCTTTAATATTCAATTAGAAAATTTCTCCTTAAGCAATTTATCAACTTCTGCAAAAGTTTCTTCAAGAGTATCGTTAATTATCTTCTCTTCATCTAAACTCAATCTCGGGGGAAGGTTTAAACTAATATCAATCTCAATCCTAAGATCATCTTGTGAATTATCAATGTCAATTGAAATGTCATATGTATCAATATTGCGATTTTGAATTCTTTTACCGATGAATTTTCTAACAAGGTCGTATAATTCCTTGGATATAAACTCAATATCTTCTTCTGAGAGCTTTCTTAAACCAACAATAGATATATTGGTAGAATCATCACTTTTCAATTAAATCAACCAAATAACATCAGCTAATTATTCTATTTCTCACTGCTACCTTCAAGAGCAGCTTTAATTTCTTTCTCGAGACCATCGAATTGTTTCTTAAATTTTTCTAAACTTTTCTCAGAGAGCTTAGTTCGAGTATCAGCAAGTTCTTTTTGATCCTTAAGCTTGACTTTTGTATCTTTTATTGTGCTTTTTACCATTAATCTCCCAATACTTCTATAACAAATTTCATCATCTGGAAGTTCTTCAATTTCCTTTATAGCCTTATCAATGTCAATTTGTTCAAGTTTCAATGCTTGAATTTGTTGTTGTAAAGCAGACATTTGTTGTTGAATTGTCTGATATCTTTTAATTTTGTCTTCTAATTGTGGACTTAAACCTTTAGCCATTTTAATTCTCCTCTGGTTCGGATTATTTACAACATCTCAGTGATTATTTAAAGAATCTTTCTGTTAAAACCATAAAGTTGGATGAAGTGAGGTATATTAGAAAATAATGGAAGCTATACTTACACTTTATTTATGACAAACTAAATTCTTTTATTGTGTTAATCTAAAACAATAGCAAATTAAAGAAATGAATGGAATGGAAATTTTATGACATTATACGTTTCATTTTTACTTCATATCTATCAACCACCAACGCAATCTCCAACAGTACTTAAGCAAATTATAAAAGAATCCTACAAACCACTCATCAATTTACTAAAATTAAATGAATCATCAAAAATGACTTTCAACATAAATGGTTCCTTACTCGAATTATTAGAATTTTATCAAGAAAGTGAGCTGCTATCAAACATTAAGGAATTACTAAGAAGAAATCAAATAGATCTTGTAGGATCAAGTTGCTATCATGCAATATTACCATTAATTCCAAAAGAAGAAATGATAAGACAAATGGAACTAAATGAGCAAATCCATAGAGAAGTTTTGGGTGAAGAGCTATTTAATCCTAAAGGATTCTGGTTACCTGAAATGGCTTATGAATATAGAGTAATCGACCCTTTATTTAATGCAAACTACAAATGGACTGTTATCTCAAGTGTTGCATCTCCAGATAAAGAATTACCAGATAACTATATTCCATATGTGAATCCTGATTTCACCATCTTTTTCAGAAATGATTTATTATCTAACTTAATTTCATTCAAGAATCCAACAGTAGATGAATTTTATACAGAACTTATTGGTGAAAATGATCCAGAAAAGGATGATTACTACGTTATACTTGCAATGGATGGTGAAACATACGGACATCATGTTAAGGGATTAATAGAGAATTTTCTACAACCATTATTAATGAAAATCAAACAAGATCCTAATATAAAGTTAATAAAAATCAATGAAATTTCTACAATATTCCAAGAAAAGAAAAAGATTAGTCCCTTGCCAAGTTCATGGTCAACTAGTGAAGAAGATTTGCGAAAAGGTGTTCCTTTCCCATTATGGTCTGATCCTGAAAATAGAATTCACAATTTACAATTAACAGTAATGAATCATACCTTGTATTTAGTGGGTCTAGCTCAGAAATATCAGAATAATAATAATGACAATGAAAATTCTGAGGATATCAAAAGACGTTTCAAAAATGCTCGAGCTTGGTTAGATAAGGGATTACATAGTTGTCAACTGTGGTGGGCATCAGGAAAACCTTGGTATTCTTCTGAAATGATTCTCAAAGGATTAAATCAACTAATACTTGCTTCTTCAGAAGCTCTTAAAGTTATATTATGGAATAGCTCTAATGGTTATATAAAAGATGAATCGTTGAAAATTTTCAATGAAATCTTTGAAGCTCAAAAAGAAATTTACCTTTCAGTTTAAGGGTAGTTATTTTTTCTTCGGTTTCCTTTTCTTCAAAGCTTCTTTTGTTTTCCAGGTGTGTTTTTTCCAATCCTTAAACACTTTATTGTAAACCTTAATTGTGTGATCAGCAATTATCGACCAATCATAAACATGTATAAGTTTCTCAACAGCATTTGAAACTATACTTTTTCTTAATGAATCATCAGTCAATAATTCAATAATTGAATCAGCCATTGCGTCTGAATTATCAGCTGGAACTTTCATTCCTGTCCAACGATGATCTACAATTTCTGACAATCCACCTACATCTGAAACAATAATTGGTGTTTTTGTTGCCATTCCTTCCAATGCTACAATTCCAAATGGCTCATATGTTGATGGAACAACAAGTATGTCTGCAACATTGAAATATGGAAGAAAATCTTCTTCCGGTAAGTATCCTGTAAAGAGGACTTTTTCTTCTATTTTCAGTTCTCTTGCAATCCTCTCTAATTCATTTCGATGCCATCCTTCACCAGCAACAACAAATTTGGTGTTAGGTAGTTTTTTGAGAACAAGTTTTACTGCGTTTAGTAAGATATTGACACCCTTTTCAGGAACCAGTCTTCCAATATAAGCAATTATCTTCTCATTTTCTGCTGCATATTTTTTATGATGCTCTTTCTTTTCCTTTGTTGATAATTCTATTGAGAAATCATTATAACGGACACCATTTGGAATAATCGTCATTTTATCATTGGGAAAAGTGAAAGAGAAATGACATAGTGATTGCATATATTGACTACAAACAATGTTATGCCATGCTTCTTGGATAAGCTGATTTTCTATCTGGTCAATCATATGTTGGCCATCATTAAACAAGCCATTTCTTCTACCTCTTTCTAATGAATGAATAGTTACGAGCAGAGGTTTTCTATACAGATGCTTTAAACCAATTGCTGCTAAAGCTACAAGCCAATCATGAGCATGAAGAACATCAATATTATATTTCTTTATGATTTCAATTGCTTTCCTTTCCATTAGGACATTCATATTCAAATCCCATTGAAGAAATTCTGGAGCTGGGATTTCATAAGCATCAAAACGATGAACATGAACTCCATCAACTAATTCATAATCCTTAGTACCAGGAAAGCTACAAGTAACAATGTGAATTTCAAATCCCTTTTTAACCAGCATCTTAGATAAGTCATAGACGTGTGCTGCAAGTCCACCTACTTTAAATGGTGGAAATTCCCAACTAAGCATTAGCACACTTAATGTCATTTGATAGCTTCCTTATGATTTTCTTTTTGCTGGATTATTCAATAGATTTTGATATTGTTCAAGAGATTTGATTGAATACTTCTTGTCAGCATAGGGTAAAACCTCTATGCTCTCAGATTCAATATTGTAATCTTTACTAATTGATTTTGAAAGTTTCTCAGAATTTACAAAGATTAAATCTAACTTGTTTAAACATATATCTTCTAATTTCATCATACCATTAGAATATAGTGATTTTGGTGGATCACGGGTGCGTTGTATTGAAGAAGTGGAATACACCTTCTTCACTTCTAAAGTGTCTCCCCAAGGTATTAACAATGGTATGGTTTGCCATTCAAAGAAATGTATTAAATCAATTTTTTCTTGGTTCAAAATCGAAGCAATTGCACTTTGATAAGCTGATTTAAGATTCATGATTGTTGAAAAGAATGAAATATTATTAGGAATGTGATTAGGAATTCTGTTTACAACAACTTTGCTTTTTTCGATTTCTATATCTGAACGCCAATCATCAAATGTAACTACCCACGTTTTTATACCATTTTTTACAAGGTTAGCTGCATGTTTAGAGACAATATCACTAACCTTAGAAAGTCGTCTAGGTGGATATTCAAAAGAGACAAGAATTACTCCATTTATGGAATTCTTCTTAACCATTCCTTTCACCAATCGACACTCAATTTTATGATTCAAATACTCTCTAGTTATAGGATAACTAATAACTTGCTATTTTGTTGTCTAAAAGGTTATTGCATCTACTTTTCCAGCTGAACACTTAAACAATGGGCTTCAAGTAAATATAGCAGCTACTGCTATGATACCTTTTCCTAAAAGGAAATATTTCCCTTCAAATTGACCAACATATCCTTGATTCACAAGATCAAGCATTATTTTAGGAATGTCGTAATCTTCTGCAGGTTCAATTATTTCTTGTATTTCCGTAAGTGTTCGAGATACTTCGGGTTTTGTAATGCCATTAGAAAACATTACATGACAGATATGAAACAATTTATTTGTTTGAGACATTGAATCACAAATCCTACATCATTTAGAAATAATAAAAAGATTTTCAAAGGTAATGGTAAAATCACCTTATCTTAATATTGGTGGTTCAATCAGTTCTGTCTTTACAATTTCGATTTCAATATCACTTGTAGCGATTCTTCCGGAAAAAATAACTGAATATTGATTGTCAGCTTTTCTATATCTGACAATATTATATTCACCTTCTCCTTCATTGAAGTAAATATAAAGTAAAACCTCTGAAAGATCTTTGAAATACGAACCTCTTAGGACTTTTGTAATGTCAAATCTGGATTGAAGAGGTATTCGAACAACTAGAAGTATGTCATCTTCAAATGGTCTGAAATCTTTACCTTGATTATAACTTAAAACTATTTGTCCCAATTGACGATCACATCTTGGACAGAAGGGTCTAAGTTGTCCCCTAACCATTCTAAACCCTACTCCTCTTTTACATAAGTAAAGTATACCATCATTAACACAATAATATGAACCTCTAAGATTTCTTCCATTATAGTTGTTAATCTTAAAGATTCGTCCATATGGACAGCTTATGCAAGGTGAGTCACAATCAAGGTATATATCACTCAATTTTGAATTTCTCCACATTTCAATAGTGAAGTTTAAACTATTGTTTAACTTATCTATCATAAAGTAATTATCCTTTAATAAGGTTAACTTTAGAGATTTTTAAACTTGATTTCCTTTAAATTACAAGGTACTAATTCTAATAGCAAAATGAAGGAAAATTCTTTTCAAATAGTAACTAATTTAATTGACTCGTGAATAACTTTGTCTTTTCCTGAAGTATTATCAATTGGTGAAATTCTAATTGACTTCATTTCCGATGAAATTGGCACTTTAGATAAAGTAAATTCGTTTCAAAAATGCCCTGGTGGAGCACCAGCAAATTTCATTGTAGGGTTAGCAAGGCTGGGGATTAATACAGGATTTATTGGTAAAGTTGCAAATGATTTTTTTGGGGATTATCTTCTCAATATTTTGAAAGAAGAAGGGGTTAATGTTGAATTTATGGTAAAAGCGAAATCCAATGAAAGAACCACATTAGCATTTGTATCTCTTGATCAAGACAGTGAAAGAGATTTTCTGTTTTATAGGAAGGATGCTGCTGATATGAAACTTGAACCAGAAGAAGTTAATCTTGAAGCAGTAAAAAAGGCACAATTCCTTAACTTTGGTACCGTTTCATTAACAGATGAACCATGTAGGAGTGCAACATTCAAGGCAATAGAGGAATGTCGTAAGACAAAGGGTAAAGTTTGTTTGGATCCCAATATAAGATTAGATTTATGGGTTGATAAAAATGAACTGAGAAACATGCTAGATCAGGCATTATTGAGCACAGATATTTTTTATCCATCAACTGAAGAACTACAATTTATACTTGATGATGAGGAGATTGATGAACAGAAAGCAGTAGATGAGGTTTTTGAAAAATATCCAATTAATATTATTGCATTGAAAAAAGGAAATGAAGGATGTTTAGTAAAGCAAAGAGATGGTTTCTTTTCAGCAATACCATCTTTTGAGGTTCCCGTAATTGATACTACAGGTGCTGGAGATGGATTTAATGCTGGATTTGTATTCGGTTTACTTGACGGTAAAAGCTTAGAAGAAGCTGGCATACTTGGTTGTGCTGTAGGAGCTTTGGCTATACAAAAGAAAGGAGCAATGACTTCATTACCTACTCGAGAAGAATTAAACCAATTTTTAATAAACCAAAAAGTGAAAATTCCATTGTAAATCTTTCATGATAAATTTCGGATGTAAAACTAATGTGTCATTTGGCTGGGTATATTGGAAAAGAAAATTGCATTCCATTATTACTTGATTCATTGGAAATTCAAGAATCGATTATTGGTGCACAAGCAACAGGTTTAGCCTTCATTGAAAATCACAACGTTTACATGGAGAAATATATTGGTCCAGTAAAAAGGTTTAGAGAACTACATCAATTAAAAAATGAACCTACTATAGGAATTGGCCATACAAGATATGCTATAAAGAATGTCAGACTTACTGAAACAAATACTCAAGCAAAAGCTCATCCATTTTGGAACAGTAATGAATTGTTTGTGACAATGCATAATGGAACACTTACAAACTACAAGCAATTTGTTAGTGATCTAGAGGAAAAGGGCGACAAATTTAGATCTAAATCTAAATTCTTTGATAAAAATTTGAATCAAGAAGTTGTTGATTATTGTGATAGTGAGATTTTCAGCTATTTACTGGAAGAAGAACTAAAAAAGACCACTGACATTAGAAAAGTTATTAAAAATTCATGTAAAGACTTCCAAGGGCATTTTGCTTTTGTAGTTCTCCATCCAAAATATCCTGAACAAATATTCCTTGCAAATTGGATGCAACCTATGTATCTTGGTTATTCTGAAGAATCGACGTTCTTCAGCTCTTTTGAAATTGGTTTCTCTGGCATTGAGAAAATTTTGACATACAAATGCCAACCACCACACAATGTGCTGATTACCTTATCAGAAGGAGATATATTAATAGAACGCTTACTAAATCATCGTGAACCTCCAGAATTTACTCCAAATGAAACAGAATTCAAAGAAGTAATTCTCAATGCAATGAAGAACAATCACAATGATATAGCAAGTATTTGGGTTTTCATTCAAAATAATAGTAAAGATATAGGATTATCACCTGATGAATTTGAACAACTTTCCTCAATCAATGGATACACATTCAGTCCATTAATTTACAAGTACTTGTTAGAAATGGGGAAAGAAAAAAGAGTAGTTAGAAAACTGGAGTATGTATGGGAAGGAGGAATCAAAGAAACACCTAGATATAAGTTCTATAGTAAATGAGTGATTTTATTTTAGTTGGTTAACTGCTTACTTTTTTTTCTAGATTTTATGAATTTGTTTTTATAGTTATTAATTCCAATTTCTAATGTCGAAATAATCAATCCATCTTAATTAATTTCCAAGATTGACAATTTCTATTGTGTGTTGGTAAAACATGTATGATGAATTTATAATAGAAACGAAAGAACTACGTAAAAGTTTTGGAAACAAGGAGATTCTAAAAGGAATATCATTACATGTTCCAAAAGGTAGCATTTATGCTCTTTTAGGACCAAATGGTGCTGGAAAGACAACTACCATTAGAATCTTGACAGGAATTTTGAAACCAACTTCTGGAGATGTTTATGTGCTAGGGGTTGATGTCAAGAAAAATCCTGAAGAAATCAGAGCTGAAATTGGAATTCTTTCACAACTAAGTGCAGGTTATAAGGATTTTAAAACTCGAGA
Source organism: Candidatus Heimdallarchaeota archaeon (assembly GCA_019058275.1). Classification (GTDB taxonomy): domain Archaea; phylum Asgardarchaeota; class Heimdallarchaeia; order JABLTI01; family JABLTI01; genus JABLTI01. Next base: position 22,471 of record JAHLVW010000072.1, on the reverse strand, counting down.
TAATATCTTACTTTTCACATCTATTGTAGGTGTTGATAGGGATGAAGCTAATCAGAAAATGATGAAGCTTCTTTCAGATTTAGATATGCTCGATAAATTAGATCAGAATTTTGGTAAATTATCTGGGGGAGAGAAGAGAGTAATCAATTTAGTTAGAACAATTATATCAAGTGGTGAGTTAATTATCCTTGATGAACCAACCACTGGTTTGGATATTGCTCGAGCGAAAAAAGTGAGAGATATTATACATTCACTTGTTAAAATGGATGGCAAAACTGTCTTAATGTCTTCACATATAACTTCTGATCTTGAAGATTTAGCTACTCATACAGGTATTTTGAAGGAAGGAGAGCTAGTTTTTGAAGGAACCAAAAAAGAGGTTATTGAAAAATATGCTTCTGATGGTGATTTTGAAGTTGCTATTATTAGTGCATTTGAAAATGGTCGTGATTTCCCAAAACCATTGGGAGAAACATTTACTGAAATAGAGAGTTTTTACGAAGAGTCAAGTAGCGATGTAAGTGAAAACGGAGGAAATTAAAATGGTTAGAAAAAGAGATCAATTTACTGCTATTCTCAAGAAGGATTTGAAATTAGTTTTCACTTGGAAGACAATTCTTGTCACAGTTGGTGTTCCTTTTATCATGATGTTTCTAATCATAAGTTTGCCAACAATCTTTATCGGAGCTCAACAAACTACTATTACAATATGTTCTGATGATATTGGTTCAGATGAACTATATAATAGTACAACAATTAATATTAATCTTGGAGATGATTCAATTGAGAATATTCAGTTTTTTGTCGAAAATATTTCAAATATTGAAATAAAAATAGTCGATACTAGAGTAGAAGCATTGAATGCATCAAATGGAATATATATTCCTGCGAACTTTTCGGAAGCAACATTTGATGGAAAATCAAGTTTGGAATTCCATAAATCTTCTAGTGATATTTCCATCCAAGGAGTATATTTTGATCAAGTTGTAAACAAAATACATGAAACAGCATTTAGTGCCTTTCTAAACTTGAATAATATCACTCAAGATAATATCCCTCAAATTGAAGAAATACTTTACACACCTCCAGTTGGAGAACCAGATTCTGGGTGGTCACAATCTACATTACAATTAGCTTCACCTTTTGCTTATGCAATGTTCATTCTAATAGCATTAGTAGGTAATATGGGAAGAACTATTGGTTTTGGTAAAGAAAAGGAAGATGGTACTTTTGAAATCATGCTTTCTATTACCAAAAATAGATCCCATTTGGTTTTCTCTAAACTTATAGTTGGATTAATAGCCTCAACACTAAGCATTGTTGCTTATTTCGCAGGATCTGCATTTGCTGGTCTTATAAGTTTAAGTGTTATAGGTGATCCTGGTGAAAACGTTGGTGTAGAGGGCATACTTGCTTTGTCCATTAGCGATTTGCTTTCTATCAAAGGTGTAGTTTTACTGATTGGATTAGCAATAGCTCTTGTTATTACAATGCTGGCTTTAATGACAGTCGATACAATGTTCTCAAAAACAGTTGCAGAAAGAGTAGGTATCACAGTTGTTATGGGTTTTGGTTTTCTTTTCTACTTTACAGTAGCATTCGATCCAACAACTTCAGCACCTTATGCAGTCATCAATCCATTCTACTGGATATATCATTTATTTCTATCTATGGTAGATCTATCATTTACATGGGTAGATGGAATATACCTAGCTCTGATTGTTGGACTGTTTGCTGCAATGCTATTTTTAGCAAGAAAAGCAATCGAAAGAGAAAAAGTGCTATTCACTTAACAAATTTATTTTGTAAAATGGTCTTCCAAGATCATTTTCTTTTTTATAAATCATTCTTACCTTTTGGAGGTCCCCACCAACAGCACCATTTTATGTAATTAAAAAATGCAATAATAAGAAAACGAAATGCTACGTATATTCCCCAACCTATCCAAAAGAACCACTCTAGTGGGTGATATCCAGGTCTTTTCCTTTTAGGTGGTGTATACCACTTATGTTTTTTTTCTTTTTGAGTTGGAATAATAATAACTTGCTTTGCTTCAGTTGTTTCAGTTGCAGGTATCTTCCTAATTTCAACATTTGATTTTATGGTGGAACTGGGTATTTGCTTCTTTATTGATTCAGGTTGAAGTGCGTTTCCACAATATTCGCAATAGACAAACCAGCTATCGATTTTTTTCCCACAGTTAGGGCATTGAATTTTTTTGTTGTCCATTATTCTCCCATAAACAAGTGATAATAATTATTAAGATTTCACGATATATATTCCTTTTCACAAGCTAAGGTTTTGAAAAAAAAGAGTAGTAAAGCAGTAAAAGTATTACTGCTAACTATTTCCAAATTCAATTGGTTTAATATTCTTCACAAAGTAGTTCGTAATGCTCATGAGAATGTCCACAAACTGGACAAATCTTGGGTGGAGCATCACCTTCGTGATGGAAACCACAAACACGACATTTCCAGGTAACTTTTTCGGATTTCTTGAAAACAGTTCCTGCTTTTACTTGTTCAAGTAAAGCAAGATATCTTTTCTCGTGTGCAACTTCTACTTTTGCAATATTCTTAAATTTCAAAGCAACATCTGAGAACCTTTCGTCTTCAGCTACTTTTGCAAATCCGGGATAAAGTTTTGTATGTTCTTCATTTTCTCCCATTGCTGCGAATTTCAAGTTTTCTGCAGTTGCTCCAATATCTGTTGGATAGGCAGCTGTAAATTCTACCATTCCACCTTCAAGGAAACTAAAGAATTGTTTAGCATGTTGATATTCATTGTAAGCAGTTTCTTCAAAGATTTCTGCAATTTGCTTGTAGCCTTCTTTATTAGCTACTTTTGCATACATTGTATATCTACCTCTAGCTTGAGATTCTCCAGCAAATGCTTTGAGAAGATTCTTCTCTGTTTCTGTTCCTTTGATTGATTTACTCATTTATACATCCACTCGATTAGCTTTTCCATAGACCATGTTTATTGCAATATTCTCGAGCAATAACGCCTTCGGATTTCATTTTGAATTTAGCTTTTGGATCATCGCCGGGTTTCAAGAATTTTCGGTAGGCTTTACCATCTTTGATAACTTCAATCCACTCAATGTAATGATCTTCTTCCATTGGGTGAAGAGTGCTACCAACAATGACTTTAATACCTTTCAACTTGCCATCATCATCTTTCTTTTCTTTGATAACTGGAACATGTTTTTCATTTTTCCAGTCAGCAGTTTGTTCTTCCATTAGGATCATTGGTTCACCGCAACAAACGAGTGTACCTGGACCCCCATGCAAAACCTCTACGATGTTACCACATTTCTCGCATTTATAGATTTGTAATTTTTCAGCCATAATGAGATCACCGTGTAACAAAATTAGAATTAGCATTCTCTTAATAATTTTTCCTTCAATTATTAAAGTGCTAATCTTTTAAATAGAAATAAATCGAGAAAAGAAAGAAATTGCGATATAAATCCCAGCAATTATTTTAGAATACCAAGTTCTTTGTGTTTAGCTTGAATCTTATTTGCAAGCTCATCAAGTTTTGTTAATCCTTCTTCAGTTACTTTTCCACGAACTATAACAGGATCAATTAGCTCAGGTCTGATTCTTGTAAGCATATCAACAAGTTGATCAGGTAATTGACATTTCCATCCGTAAGAACCGATAATTGTAGCAAATTTTGTTTTGGGACGAATAGCATTTGCTAAATAAACAGCACTTACAACTGTTGGATGAGCACCTGTTAAAACTGCTGGTGTTCCAACAACAAGAGTAGCAGCATCAACCAGAGCCATAGCTAATTCTCCTATATCTGTAACAGTTAAATTAAACGGTTTAACAACAATCCCACGTTCTATTAGTGCAGTAGTAAAGTATTCGACCATTTCCTTAACAGAATGATGCATCGAAACATATGGAATGATTACTTCGTTCTTAACATTGTCTGAAATCCAATCTTTGTAAGCATTAATGATGATGTCAGGTTTTTGATGAATAGGACCATGACTTGGAGCTATCATATCAAAGTCATAATTCTCAAGTTTCTTCAAATGACGCACAATTAATTTTCTAAATGGCATCATAATTTCTGCATAATATCTTTTTGCTGATTCATAGGTTTTTGCTTCATCAGTTACAAAAGGTTGGCTTTGAGATAAATGTGTGCCAAAAAAATCACAAGTAAAGATAATTTTGTCTTCCTTAGCTAAAGTGAACATTGTTTCAGGCCAATGAACCCAGGGCGCTTCAATAAATACGAGGGTTTTGTCTCCCAATGATAGCTCTTCTCCATCATTCTTTGCAATGAATCTATCTTCTGGAATGTGTAAATGAACCATTAAATGCTCTTTTCCTTTAGCATTGGTAACAACTTTAGCATCTGGGTAGATATCTAAGAGTTTAACCAAACTTTCGGAATGATCTTGTTCAGCATGATTAGATACTAAATAGTCAATTTTTTTACATGGAGTCTTCTTAATGTTAGCAACTAGCTCATAAAATTTAGTCCCATCAACAGTGTCTACTAATGCTGTTTTTTTACTACCAATAACAAGGTAGGAATTATAAGTCGTACCATCTGGTAAAGGTATCAACTCGTCAAAAAGCTGTCGATCATAATCTTTGGCTCCAACATAGTAGATATTTGGTTTTAATTCATGAATAGCCATTTTTTATCCTCATCTAATAAATTATTTAATATCTCTTGAAAAGTCTATCACACAAAAAAGTAAACTATTTTATAAAAGGTTTCTTATTTTCTAAGAAAAAAAATCAAAACTGGTTGTAAAAAAATGAATTTTCTTACAACCGAAAGAAATTTTTAATTTATTTTTATGTGAAAGGGGTTGTTTCCCCAGATATTTCCAGTGCATGAAGTATTTGTTGTAGAAGTATTTCTTCAGTAACCAAACCTTCCACACTACCTTTACTGTTATTGATGACTGTATTGGGAACACCAAAGATATCAAAATCTGATGCTAACTTGGCAAATTGAGAAGATTCAATCATTTCAGCAGTTATATTGTCACTAGCTAATGCTAATTTATGTGCTCTTATAACCATAGCAGGACAATATGGACATTCTAAGGTGACAAAAACCTTGAGGTTCACTTTTTTAATAATCTTCTTCAATAAATCCTTGGCTTCCGGAGAAAGAACAGGTTCTCGATTAGATACAAGCATAATTGACTCAATTAATGTAGTAAATTCTTTTCCTGCAGGAACACCAAAGAAACGAACACCGTAGTCTTCATCTCCTACAATAGCTAAGGCTGGATGTCTTTCAATTCCATATTTCTTAGCCATTGGATCTTCTTCATTACAATCACAAACTTCAACTTTTATTTTATCTGAAAGTTCTGTTACACCGTTAACTAATGAGATCATTTCATTACAAAAAAGACAATGATCTTTAGTAGAGAAAACTTTAATTGTCACAGGTTCTTTCAGATCCATAAAACGTTGTTTTACCATTTGTTTGACACTTTCATCTATTAAAGCTGACATAGTAAATTACTCCTGGGATTTTCTACTCTTACAAAACACTTCATTTTTTAAAACAATACTGAGTTATTTTCTTAAGATATTTTCTCCAAACTCTTTTCTTTGTTTTAAATTCAATCATAAATTTCTAATATACTATTAGTTTTACAACACAAAATTAGCAATTAAACTTTTTTCATGAAAGTTTGAGTCAGATGTTGTTGAAAAAGTTACAAATCAAAAGGAATTTATACATTAATTAAAATGAGATTAGTGAAGTAGAACTGAGCTTATAAAATAGTAAACTCAATCACTAATATGGTCGTATGTATCATTGCAACAAACTCTTGAGGAAGCAACTCAAAGCTTTCATTCGTTATTAACTCATGATTTCAATGTAGATGGTATTTCAGAAATAATGGTTGCTAGATTGGAAAAGAGTGGAACTGACATCACTATTGTTCACCCAAAGCATATGTCTAACTATGCAGTAAAGATAAATGAAAAAATAAATGCCATGTGTGTTGCTAGAACAAGCCTAGATAGAGGTTTTGAGTTAGTAACTGGCGATATTAAAGGAGTAGTTCGAGTTAATTCTAGAAATGGCAAACCTTTCTTTAGTAAGGATATTAAAGATGGCATAAGGTTACCATCCGCTGTTTTAGCTACAGCTCCTGGAGATTTAAATGGAAATAAACTCTCAGAAATTATTGTTGGCTGTGGAAATGGCGAAGTTGTTATGATTGAAAGAATCCCTGGTAGAAAACATCGATGGGATAAAATCAGGGGTTTCTCACTCGGAAAAATATTCCAGCATCCAGTTAGTCATATAACTACTGGAGATTATAATGGGAATGGTCAAATGGGCTTTATAGCTGGATCAAAGGGTGGATTGTTTAAGGAAATTGAATTCAGACCCCAATTACAGAAATTTGATCTTATTGGTGAATTTAAGATAGAAACCAAACCCAGTTTTTGCTTTAGTGGAGATATCGATCGAGATGGAATATCAGAAGTGATGGTTGGCGAGTATTCTGGTAGACTCAGCATCTTTAAGAGAAATCGATTGATGTCAATACACAAATTAGATGGTGCAATTACTTGCGGGACAGTTGGTGATATTGATAATGATCGTCAACTAGAAGTAGTTGTGGGAACAGCGAATGGGACAATAAATATTCTAAGACAAAATACAATAGAGACCTGTGAAGGTTATAGCGCAATAAATGATTTAAGAATAGGTGATCTAACCGGAAACAGATCAAATGATTTAATCTTCTCAATAGATAAAAGAAGAATAGTTGCTTTTAGCTTCACACGGGACAAAACAAATGAGAAACCTAATGCTGATTTAATACCATTTCAGAGTAGTGATGGTGCATCACAACAAGGAGGAGCTGCTGTACATGCACCAGATACAACAAATGCTTTCTGTCCAAATTGCCAATCACAGGTCAGATTCATTGAACAATATCGTAGATGGTACTGCTATAGCTGTTGGCAATATGTAGCTCCTATAAGTAAGCAAGAAGGTATAACCAGACCAAAGCAAATTGATGCTCAATCGCATGGTAGCCCCTATTCTGTTGATTCTCCTTATGCTCCTTATCAACCATATGATTCATTAACAGCTGGTCAACCAAAACTAACTGGTATTGATAAAGTTAAATCCAAAGTAGAAACCAAACTTGCAGGAATTGCTGAAGATAAAGAAATAGAATGGCAAGAGGATAAAGAACAAGAACCTGATGTGGAGCAGGAAGCCAATTACTTCCTACCGATGGATCTAGAAGCTGATCCTGATGTTGGTGTTGAATTTTTCAATGATATACTCAAAATTAGGCATGTAATCTTAATCCACTCACATTCAGGAGTTCCATTATTCAGTCAAGGCTTTGGTAAGGATATAGATGTCTCCTTAACCAGTGGATTTCTAAGTGCTGTTGGTACTTTTACTGAAGAAATGTCTGGTGAAACAGAGAAACGAGTAGGAATTTTCAGTGAAATTGGCAGAGAAGGTTTCTGGATAATTATTTACGAGGGAGAACAATCAAAAACAGCATTACTCGTTACTGAAAAATTAAGTACACATCTTAAGAAACGCATCAAGATTTTCATGAATGAATTTGAAGCAAAATACAAAACTGATCTTGCTGATTTTAGTGGTTTTATATCTACTTTTACTGGAGCAACTGATTTATTAGAAAAGCATTTGAGACTTGAATATCTATATCCATTAAAACTAGATCTAAAGAGAATGCGTTTAACAGCAATCACCCAAAATGAGAAGAAATTAACTAAAGCTTATACTGAATTTCTAAATCAAACGGATGATGAAGTCTTCTATGTTACAGAATTGATTGATGTTGTTTTTAAAAATGAAGAAATCAATGTGTCAAAAGAAGATGTTTTAATAGTATTAATCAAATACTTAGAAAATGGAATGTTAATCCCCTTACCACCTCCTCCGGAAAATAATATATAGAGATTAACCAAATTTTCCTCCTACTAAAAACTTATGAGTCGTTTTCACATATTCATAATAAAAATTGTGCTATCTTTAGAATTATATACGTATAAATTAGGACATGTAGATAGAACATTTGAGGTTTAAAGATGTCCCAGCTAATGGATAAAGCAAAAGCTTTTGAAGAAAAAGGAAAATGGAAAAATGCTGCAGATAATTACTTACTCATTGCCAAAGAATTACTAGAAGTGGGTGATACAGATTCAGCAAAAGCGCCACTTCTTAAGGCTTTAGAGACTGCAGAAAAAGGCAACATTGAATCACTAATAATTGATATTGTTTTCGTATTTGAGAACATATCAACTGGTGATGAACGAAAAACTATTTTTTCAAAAGCAATAAAACCTTTAGATCATCTAATTGAAGTTGCTAGCTCGAAAAAACAATATCAAAATCTCATAGAGATTATTGATAAAAAAATAATGGTAACAAAAATCTTAGAGCAAGGCGTTGAAAATGCTTTGTTAGAAAAAGGGAACTATCTATTTACCTATGCATTTTCATTAATCACTAACAAAAAAGCTGAAAGTAGAAAGTTAGGTGAAGAATACTTAGCTCAAGCCTCAGATCTTTTTATAGAAATAAATAGATTCGAAGAATTAGTTGAGAGAAATATAGAAGCATTTACTTCATTATTAGAAGCAGGATTTGTCAATGAGGGTTTAGAAGTATTTGATAATGTCATTGACTTTTGCAAGAAAAATGATCTAATACACGAAGCTTCAATAGCAACAAAAAAGATTTTTCTTTATTCACATGAAATTCTATCTGGTAAAGGTAACAAGAAATTAATCAAAGCACTGAAAGAAACTCTAAGTGAAACTGATCCTGGAGGAGAATTAATAGAACATGGTATTACAAAAGCAAAAGAAATGCAAATACCTGAATTGATGGTTGAAGCTGCATCTATACTTTCTGATTATGCTGAATTAATGTATGAAAAGAAAAAATACTCTTCATCTAAAATTTATTATGATAAATCACTTCAGCTTGCAATAAGTATTGAAAGTAAAGATACTGCAAAAACTTTAGCTGAAAAAATAATTGAAAAAGCCTATGCGTTAGTTAAAATAAATGATAAATTTGAGATAGGATTAGAATTCTTCTCAGTTGTTCATCAAATAGAAAAGGTTGATTTAGATTTCGTGGGTGACTTTTACAAAGAAAAAGCTGAGTATCTATATTCAATAAACAAGACTAAGCTTGCATTAGAAGATTACAAAAGTTCTTCAAAAGCATATCTATTTGGAAAATTGAATGAGAAATTTACTGAAATTACTAATATAATGTTTAAAAGAACCTTAAAACTTGTTTCTTCTGCAGAACAAGAAGTAAGTTTGTTGTTCATTGAAAGTGTATTAGAGATTCTGGAAGGTGTTCAGGCATATGAACAAATTGGTACAAATCTTACGAATATAACCATCGAATTTATGAAAGTAAATCAAATTAAGGAAGTAGAAACTTATTCAATTAAAGCCGTTGAGAATCTTCTAAAAGCTGGTAGTGTTTTAGGAGCTGCAAATTCACACAAAGCATTTGGTGAATCACTAATAGGTTTAGAGCATTTTGATGGAGCATCATTTCACTTAGTTGAAGCTGCGAAATTATACAAAAATGTTCAAAAGGAAGATGAAATTATTAGTACAATTACACCATTAATAATCGCTGCTAAAAATAAATTGGGCGATAAAAATATTGAATTAGCTAAACAGTTATTATCTGACGCTATTCTATGCGCTCAACAAAAGGATTCATTGACAGAAGTTAATATTATACATGATTTTGTTGACTATGCTGTTTATATAAATCAAAAAGAGCTTGCTTTAGAGTATCTTGTTTATGCAACCAAGACACTTGGAAGAAGTTATCCTGAAGAGACAAAGAGGATAGCTAATAAGCTTTCATCAATTGGAAAAATGTTGGTGATTTCTGATCATAATTTCAGTTTAGGTAGGGATTATCTCGAGCAAGGAGTATTAGCTCTTACAAATATTAGCGAAAATGTAGAAGCCTCACAGATTTTGATAGATAACAGTCAGTTGTTATTTGATAATAATCAAAATGATTTAGCTAAAGAATTATTAATGCAAATAACTAAAATTCTGACTGGCGATACAAGTCCTGATATCTTTGCAGAGAAACTCTCTCTAGCATCAAAAATATTAATTTCTTATAATTTTATAGAAGAAGGAATTGATTTACTTAGAAAAGCTGTTGGAGCATATTTTAGCTTAGGAATGACTGATCCTATCATAGAATTAGCATATTATTGTTCTGAAAATGCTAAAACAGCTATTAGAAATGAAGAGGTGATTTTTGGAAAACATCTTTATATAGCTGCAATGGAATTCAGCTCTCCAGTTAACCTTGAAATCCAAGATCTGATTATTTCTGAAGCATCTAACATGTTTCTTGACATTGGCGATCTATATTCGGTTAAAGAATTTCATGATTATGCAAAAAACAACCTAGAAGGGGAAAAGGATTATTTAGCAAAATTGGGTCGACTAATCATTGTTCAAGGTGGTAGTTTACGAGACAGTAAAGAAATGTTTGATGAAGCATCAGAGTTTATAAGATCAGGAATTAAAATTCTAAACCAAGTAGGGAATCTTGATGAAGCAGGTGAAGCTGCTTTAGCACAAGGTTATCTCTTTTTGGATAAAGCAAATTTCATTTATGGTGAAGAATTAATTGAAACTGCTGCTCAAATCTTTTTACAAATTAATGATATAGAAAGATCAGGAGATGCTTTCCAAGCATTGGCTGAAGTAAATATTCGTAGAGAACATTGGCAAGATGCTTATCGACAAATAGAATTAGCAAACAAATCATATGCGGAATCAAAAAATCTTGAAAAATTAGCAGTTTCATCTTTAAAAACAGCTGAAATTGGTTCACAAGCACTTACTCATAATCCTGAAGAATATCGTAAATTTGCACTATCATGTTTTGATGCTGCAATAGATTTAGCTAAACATTCAAATCTAACAGAAATTGTAGTAGATATTTTTATGAAAGAAGCTAGAACTTTTGCAACTACAAAAGATTATCAAACAGCATACAATGTCTTCTTACAAGCAGTAAATGAACTTGAGCAGCAAGATAAAAAGACAAAATCACCAAATGTTGCTGATGAACTATCAAATCATGCGATTGTTTTCATACAAGAAAGTGAAATAGAACTAGGATTGCATTTGATAGACCTAGCAACAGGAATACATCTACGACTAGGTAAACCCATAAGCGCTTCTGAAATCTATATGAAATCATGTAATGCATTGCTAAAGCTGAATCGAGTAGTTAAGGGTATAAAACTAGTTTTATTAGCTTCTGACACATTAATGGTTGCCAATGAATTTGAAGCAGCTGTAAAAATACTTGTGGAAATAGCTGACCTTCTGTATGAAATGAAGGATTATCAAAATGCTTCTATTGTAACTGGTCAAATTGTTACTGTTCATCAGAAAACGGGTAATATAGAGGAACAAAAGAAAGCTATTCATGTTTTAGTTGTTAAAGCTCAAGAGGTAATTAATAATGGAAAAATAATGGAAGGAGAACAGCTGTGGGAGCAAGTAGCTAATTATAGTATTTCAACGAGCATTGAATTTGCTATTGAAATCAATAACCTAAGAATCGCTAATCTCATGAATGCTGGTATGTATAATTCAACAAATAACGCATTTAAGCAAATATTACCTTTACTGGAAAGCGATCCAGAAATACTCCTTGAACAAGGAGATCGAATAGCAAGTATAGCTAATGAATTGTTTGAAAAAAATGAGTTTGAATTAACAAAGAATTTCATTTTTACTGCAATTGAATATTATAAAAAATCCGCTAATCAAGAAAAGGCAAAGAATCTTTGTTTAAACTTAAGTGAAAGTTTCATTCAAAATGGTGATGAAACTAATGGTATTGAATTGATAGATCAAGCAGCAAACATTGCCAATGAAATGCAAGGAGCTCATGAAGCAGCTAAAATCTATCTATATTCAGGATTCATTTTAGCAGAAACAGGATACTTGAATAGCGGAAAACTAGCAATTGATAAAGCAATTGATATTGAAATGCAAACAAAAAACATCTCTGGTTGTATAGAACTTGGAGAAATAACAATCCAAAAAGCTCAGGAATTAGCTCAGAGTGATTTAGAAAAATCTAATGAAATATATACTTTAGCAATAAAGATCTTCGAGTGTGCTGAATCTTATACTAAAGCTGGGAAAACTTGTTCAGTAATTTCTGCAAACCACTTAAATGTTGGAAAAGCTGATGAATCAATAATCTTTGCAATTAAAGCTGTAGATTACTACTTAAAAGATAAAAATATCGATCTTGCAGTAACAATCACCAAACAAACTATCGATTCAGCGAGAAGATTTATGGAAGAAAATGAATTAACAAAAGCAGTTCATATTCTCGAGAAAGCAAGATTGTTAGTAGAAAAAATTTCTAGATTTGATTTGCTATCTTTGATAATAAACATTTATCTTTCCGCAGCCAGTCAGAATTTACCAAATCGAAAATCAGCAATTGGAATCTTCTTCTTAAATAGATCATTTGAATTGGCGAAAAGCAGTCCAGATCCTGAAGAAATTAAACAAATTATTGATTTAGTCTTGAAGTTAGCTTTAGATATTATTCGGAAGAAGAATTCTATTGCAGGTGCTAAAGTTCTTGAGATTGTCACAAATCAAGAAATTTCAAAACAAGCTTTATTACCTTTAGTTAGTGAAACACTCATTGAGGCTCTGAAAATAACCCTAGATGTTGAATGGAACATGATAGGCAAAATTAGTAGAGATGCATTAAGATTCTACAAAGCAACAAACCAAGATGAAAACATTTCACAAATGATACTAGTGTTAACAAGAAGGGCTAATGCTGATATTATGCTAAATAAGCCACAGTTGGGATTCTTCTTTTTAGATTACGCTATCAGATTGGCTAAAGAAGCTGAGAATATCGACTTGTTGACATTAATTGGAAAAGAAACATTTGAACAACTACAAATATTAGACCTTGAAGCGGATTTAGAGATAAACTATAGACTTCTAGGTTATTGCTATCAGATGTTTCAAGAAATCCAAAACATGGATTATATCGAGAAAATAGGAAAGGAATTCATAAAGCTCGGTTCTAAAGATTTGGTTAATAACATGCAATCACTAAGAGGGTATGAAGCACTATTAACAGCAAGAGATATTGCAATACAAACACAAAGCGATAATTTAATCTCAACAGTTGTTTTAGCTATGCTTGATTTCGCCAAGCAATCATCTATTAATAATGCTAGAACAACTATTTCAACATTAGATGATATAACTAGTGGTTTGGAAGCATATGAAGTCCCTAATTCTAATAGAGCAACAATCGAGTATGAACTAATCAAAGATTATATTAAAGCATTAACAGCATTTGGTGAGAAAGTAAGTAAATCTGATCAAAATTATAGTTTAGGCCAAAAGATTGTTGAAGCTTGTATGAGGATTTTAGCCTTATCTAAGAATCAAGTTGAAATTGAAAAAGATATTACAGAAGCTCAGAAAAACTTACAGAAATTAATAAAACGTGGAAACAGAGAATCAGCTTTCCGCTTAAGACATACAGCAACTCTTATGATCGATTTACGAAACTCCAACATAGCAAATGAAATTGCTGAAAGCTCATTCCATACTGCTCAAGAATTACTTGAGAAAAAGAAATACAATGATTCAATAAGTTTTCTTGATACATCACTTAAATTGAACACAAAACTATCAATGCAAACTGAATTGAAGAATATTGGATTGTTTGCTCTAAGTGCTGGTGATAGATTAGTTAATGAAGGAAAAATCCTTGAATCAATGATATTCTATGATATTGCTGTTGAAGCATTTGACCTAGCAAATGATGATGAAAGTTCTAATCGTTTGGTAAATAGAATCTTCCAAACACGAGAATGGGATGCAGATGTAACAATTGCCTATCAATGTTATAAAATAGCCTCTGATTCAGCAATAAGAATTAAGAATTATCAAAAAGCAAACGAAATTGCAAGAAAGTGCTTTAACCGCGGAATTGCTTTTATAGATCAACCAAGAATTCCAATAAATTTGACCAATAAATTCATTACATTGGCTGGAAAGATACTGGAAGATATTGGTACCACAAAGGATGCAGCAAATGCTTATGACAATGCAATTTTGAAATATATTCGAATAATGAAAACAAGAAAGAATATAGAATCTGTCATAATTGAACTTCTAACAAAAGCAGCTGTAAATAGAATGGCAAGTTGTGATATGGATTCACTCGAGACAATTTATCTGCGAGTTATGGAACTTGCTGAAATGAAGAAATCAAAACCCACGAAAACATTTGCTAGAGTTTTGAAATTAATAAACTCAACAAAAGTGGGAGCTGCTTGGGATGTGCTAGCATCATTACCATACATTTCACATGGAAGAATCCGAAAAATCATCGAACATACAAAGTATAGAATTGTCTATGAATTAACCAATAAAGGCACTTTCGATAGAACAATCTTCTCTACTACAGACAGATCTTTACCATTATCTGATTTCCTTTTAGAAAGTTTGCAAATTGCTAGAAGAATAGAAGGACAACCAATCAACAAGGATGTTTTTATCTCGTTACATAAAATCCAAGCTATACGTTCTTATCTTTATTCAGAATATGATCTTTGGGGTAGAATCGAATTGGAAACTGTTGCAAATGAGTTTGGAATACAGCACAACGATACAGTTTCAATAGTTCGTCGAGAATTCCTTTCAGTTCTCTATATGGCAATACTAGATAATGAACAAAAAATATTCTATTCATTTGATAGACTGAAAGCAGAAATTTCTTTGATACTAAATCGTGAAAGAAAGAAGGCTTCAATATTCGATCCAATGCAAGTTGCAAATGAAATGCGTATCCCTCCTGATATCATCAAGGAAGTACTTCGAGAGATTTCTTGCGAAGAAGTAGTCGAGAATGCTGTCACTTTATAGGTTCTTTAAACCACTTGCCATTTTTTCTTTAGCATCCAACTTCGCTAGAACCCTTGGATTGGTTTCTTTTACTAACAATATTCCCAATATTAATGCAATTATTCCAAATATCATTGGAAAGATGGGTATAATATATATCCCCTCAGGAACGAATCTTGGTATAATATCTCCTGGAAAAACATCAGCAATATAACATCCAAAAATCGCTCCAAGATTACCGAATACAATTTGCTCAATATTTATTAAACTCATACCCCTTCCACGTTCATTCTCAGCTGTTAAATCTGCCATTACTGTATTTGCTGTAGGTACTTTCACCGCATATAATGGATACAAATAAATGCAAAACAACGCCCAAGGATGTTCAGATAATGTAAACATCAAGGTATATAAAATAGGATAAGCAACAATTGATAATATGAAAATTGGTTTACGACCTGTTCTATCAAGAATTGAACCACTAACTAGAAGAATTACCATTCCAATTGCTGTAGCAATAGTATTTGATTTAGCAATCAAAGTATTTGCTAGTTCTGAATCATTGAAATTTAACATATAGACTCTTTTGAAATATACTGATGTAATCACATTAAACGGTCCAAATCCGAAATCTAAAATTGCTAATGCGATTAACAATGAAATAACTTTTTTTCTTTTAAATATCTCAAAATAGGAAGCAGTACTTTCAGTTGATTTTATTGACTCAGCAGTACGCATCGTCTGGTTCTTAATTACTACATCACTAATTTTGCTTTCATTAAGTATGGAATCATCAATTAATTCTTCTCTTTGACTATAAGGTTTTGAAGTTGAAACCATAGCAACAATACCAGCTAACAAAGCAAATCCAGCAGCAAATCCTAAACTGCCTGTAATGCCTTGCCAATCATAAATAATATCTGATAAAGCACTTCCTATCATCCAACCAGCACTTGCAAAAAAAACTTGATAGCTAGAAACTTGTCCTTTTCTATCTGGTGGACAAATAGTAGTAATCAATGCACTGTGTTGACTATAATAGATCTGAGTGAAAATCCCAAAGATTCCTAAAATTGCTAGGATACTCCAAATGGATCCACGAAAGAATAGCAATAGGATGTATTGAGTCATTAAAGCAATTTTTGCGAATAAAATAAGCTCTTTACGACGACCTGTTTTATCAGAAAAGGAGCTAAGTATTGTTGTACCAATAATTGAAATAATTGCAGGCACTGCTAAAACAACCGCTATATCTAGATATGAATCAGTAACTTCTTCGCTTAGGAATATGCCAAAGAATATCCAATAAGTTGAAACAGCAACATGATCCATGGTATAAGATGTTAGCAAAGGTAATAAATTCAAAGGTGGCAGTAATTCTCGAAATGTTCTATTACTTTCATCTTCCATTTTTTTCACCTTTGTTTTATTACTAATCTCAATTGTGTTTATGGTTAGATTTTATCAGAATTCTTCAATGACCGTTAGATCCATTTTCTTGATCCTTAAATTGTAATTGGTATAATCTATAGTATTCGCCCTTCTTTGCTAGTAAATCTTCATTGGTTCCTTCCTCGATAATAGCTCCATCTTTTATTACAATAATTCTGTCAGCATTTCTAACTGTTGATAACCTGTGAGCGATAATAAATGAAGTTCTACCTGAAAGAAGCTTGTCAAGAGCCTTCTTGATTAATAACTCAGTGTATGGATCCACAGAAGAAGTAGCTTCATCTAAGATTAGTATTTTTGGATTAGGTAACAACGCTCTAGCAAATGAGATAAGTTGTCTTTGACCTAGAGACAGTTTACTCCCTCGTTCACCTACCTCTGTGTCATAACCTTTAGACATTCGCTCAATAAATTCATGTGCATTTACTGAATCAGCTGCTACTTGTATATCATCAAATGGCACATCTTTTTGATTGTAAACAATATTCTCAGCAATTGTTCCACTAAACAAGTATGGATCTTGAAGTACTATTCCCATTTGGCTATGCAATGAATTCAAAGTAACATCTTGGATATTGTGGTCATCAATTAGTATATTGCCTTCAAGTATTTCGTAAAATCTGCCCAGAAGATTTACTATCGTAGTTTTCCCTGAACCAGTTGGCCCAACTATGGCTATTGCTTCTCCTGGTGAGACTTCTAGATTGAATTTGCTTAGAACTAATTCGTTTTCCTTATACCCAAAAACAATATCCTCAAATTTAACATGACCCTTTATTTCAGGTAAAATATAAGCATCTGTTTTCTCAACTACATCTGATGTAGAATGATTTAAGTCATACACTCTTTCTGTAGCTGCCATTGTAGATTGGAATGTATTATAGAACATTGTTAAATTCAGAATAGGTCTAAAGAAGTTACTAACATATTGAGTGAATGCAATTGCCTCACCTATTGTTACAGCTTTTAAAATCGCTGTAGAACCAAAAATCAGAGTCCATCCACCATAAAAGTATACGAAACCTACAACAGCAGATGCTATGAAATTGAATAAGGGAAATGTTGTTGCAAAAACAGCAACTGCCTTCATATTCGCTTCTCTATTTTCTTGATTAACAGTACGAAACTCTTGGATGTTTCTTTTTTCTCTAGTAAATGATTTTGAGACTTTTACACCAGAAATGCTTTCAGACAAATTAGCAGTAACATTGGCAATAGTTTTTCGCGTTTTGCGATAAGCTTTACGAGCTCTTCTTTTGAAGAAATAACTGATAAGTAATGTGGGTGGTATTGAAAATAAGAAGCACCATAATGCTAACTGCCAATTCATAACTAGAAGCATTATTGAAATTCCAATTAACGTTAGGAAATCAATTAACGAAGTTATTATTCCTCCACTCATTAATTCATTAATTTTGTCACAATCATTTGTGACTTTTGATATTAATCTGCCTGACTCTTGGGTATCAAAAAATTTGAGTGATAATTTTTGTAAATGAGTAAATGTGTCTGTTCTGATTTTCTTAACTGTATTATATCCAATTTTGTATAATAAAACCGTTCTGAAAATACTAATAACTGCAGTAATAATTGCAACAGATAATAAGATTAATGTCATAATTAGCAGGAGGTTAAATCTCTCATCTATGGATTTAATAAATTCAGTGTTAAAAACATCATCAATGATAACTTGCATTATTTTTGGAGATGCTAAAGCTAGAACTGAACCTAGACCTACCAAGACTAAAGTAATTATGGCTAGTGATCTGAAATCTTTAAACAAATATTTCATTATCCATTTTGCTAGTGTCCAATCAGAAGCAACTTTTGGTCTTTCCTTCTTCTCTTCGTCTTCAGTTAAAGAGGCAAAATGCCCACTTCGTCTCCAGCCCATCTCTATTTAGTTCCTCCTTCTGTTTGTTTCATATATGAATTTGCTAGGTTGCGTTCGATTTCAGTTTGATTCTCAATTGGTAGAAATTCTTGCTCTAAAAGTTGAGTTTCATAAAGGTGTTTGTATAAACCACCTTGCTCCATTAAATCTTCATGCATTCCAGATTCAACGATTTGTCCTTTATCCATAACAACAATTCGTGTAGCAAATTTTATTGTGGAAAGTCTTTGTGTAATGATTAGTGTTGTGCGATTCTTTATCAATTCGTCAATAGCATTTTGGAATTGGTGCTCTGTTTCAAAATCTAAAGCGCTCGAAGAATCATCCATAATAAGTAGTGGATTATTCAATAATAGTGCTCGAGCAATGGTCAATCTTTGTTTTTGACCTCCAGATAGTGTCACACCACGTTCACCAACAATTGTATCATAACCATTAGGAAATTCAGTAATAAACTCATGAGCTTGAGCGATTTCTGAAACTCTTCTGATCTCATCTTCTGTAGCATCTGGTTTCCCAAATGCAATGTTTTCCTTAATGGTTTTAGCAAATAGGAATGCTTCTTGTTGAACAATAGCAATTTGTTTACGTAATGAATCTACTTGAACATCCCTTATATCTATCCCATCTATTTTTACAGTACCCTCATTTGGATCGTAAAATCTCGGTACCAAACTAACAATTGTACTTTTCCCTGAACCTGTTGTTCCAAGAAATGCTACTGTTTCACCAGACGGAATATCGAGATTAATATTTTTCAAAACCGGTGGAGCATCAGCTGAATAAGCAAAAGTAACATTCTCAAAGGAAATATTTCCATTGATTTTTGGCATTTCAATTGCATTTTCTTTTTCCTTAATTTTCTTCTTCATGTCTACAACTTCAAATATTCTATTAAGAGAAGCAGTTCCTTCTTGATAATGTAATATTGCAAAAGACAAAAACCTTGTAGGCATTTGTAACAAAATAAGATAACCATTAATTGCGATAAGGTCTCCCACTCCAAGAGTACCGGTAACTACTCCTCTACCGCCAAAATAAATTAACAGGAATGATCCTATACTAAGAATTAATGGAAAAAGAGTTGTTAAGTAAGCTCTCAACTTTGCCATTCTCATGTTTAGATCTAAATATAACTTATTTTCTTGCTCAAATTTTTCAGTTTCAAACCCTTCAGCAGCAAATGCTCTTACAACTCTGGAACCATAGACATTTTCAGCAAGAACTGAATTCATATCTCCAAATTTATTTTGAATATCTCGCATAAGTGGTCTAGCTCTTTTAGCATAGGAGAACATTATTACAAACATGACAGGAGCTAATGCAAGAACTACCAGCATCAATTGCCAATCCATGATTCCAATAAGAATAAAGATACCTGAATATAACCAGATTGCTCTCAAGAAAATTCTTATACCAATACTAAGTAATCGTCTTATCGCTTCGATATCACTTGTTCCTCGAGATATTAATTGTCCTGTTTCCATTCTATCAAAGAAATCAATTGATTGTTTCTGAATTCTTGAATAAAGTGTATTTCTTAAATCAAAAATCAAAGATTGAGAAACATACTCATTAATGTATCTTTGAAGGAATCTAAAAATAGCTGCGAAAAATCCAGTAGCAACATAGATTGGTAACCATAATTTCAAGGCAGTTGCATCCAAATCATAAAATACTCTATTGATTAACTCACGGGCAATCCAAGGAGTAAATAAGGTGAAACACGAATCCAGAATAGCTGAGAAAATTACAACAGAAAATGCAAACCATGTTTTTCTTTTCATGAAGCCAAAAACTCTCAGAATTGGATGCATATTGAATCTTCTCTTAACTTATTTAATTCTAGCAACTAAACTCCTCTGGTAATAAAACTGTTTTGATTTAGTTAAGAATTCAAAGTAAAATGAACGTTTCAATTTCATTCATTACTTTTCTTTATTTTTTTAATAGCTTCTTTTGCTGCTTCTACAATTGTTTTGTAATGACTTCTAATAGCTTTCTTCAAAATATCTAATGCTTTAGGATCACTAATAGTTCCAAGAGTATTTACTATTTCCTTTCTTACAAACAGATTTGTTTCAGTTGTTAGAGCTTCTATCAGTTTTTCCAGAATTCCTTTGTACCTTATTTTCCCTAAAGATTCTGCACATGTTCTTCTCACTACGTAAGAAGTATCTCCTAATAATGCTCTTATGAGTACTCTTGCAGCAATATCTTGCATTTCTCTGAAAAGTGATTGCTGTTCTTGACTACTTTCATATTGCTTTTCAAAATCCAGTATTTTACCTATTGTAGAGGCAATTTCTCTTCGAGTTAATTTATTAGTATCCTTGGATAAAGCATTACTAAGATTAGGAATTGATTCCAAGCAGTCAATCTTTCTTAAAGCCCAAGTTGATAACAATCTAACTATTGGAACGGTATCTATAAGCATCCTATCTTCTAATAATTCTCTGGACTCAATATCACCTAACATTCCTATTGTCCAAACGGCAGTTTGCCGAATAATTGAATGACGACTTTTAACTGCGAGTTTTCTAATTTCAGGTATTGCATCTGAAGCATTTTCAAATGTCATAATTCCAATTAGTGCCCAATAAACCACTTCTTCGTTTCTATCATTTAACGCTTCTTTAGCTAAGTCGAATGCTTGTTTTGATTGTATTTGACTAAAAACCCATGTAGCTCTTGCCCTCATAATTGGTTGTTCAGATGGATTATAGAAAATTTTCTTAGCAATATCTAAAACTTCTGGTTTTATCTTTTCAGTTAGAGTAATTAATGCTAGTTCACGAATAATCGTTTCAGGATCAGATATAATCAATTGCTTCAGAATATCGTTAGTTTCTTGAAAGCTTGACTTCCCAAGTTGTATTACTGCATCAAATCGATTATTACTAGAATTGGATTTTAATCTCTCTAGTAGTGTTTGTAGATCCGTTAGTTTGTTATTCTTGTTGATAACCAATTGATTACACCCACACTTTCCAATATTAACGATTCCCGATTCTATGAGTTGTGATGAAAAATAAATGAACGGGGAAAGAATCCCCATTAGTGTTGTATTATTTCATTATTTGGATACAATCTTAGCTTGCATCTTTTCTAGTTCAACTTTCTTCCCTTCATTAACCCAATCCATGAAGATTTCGTATTGGATGAAAGTATTTCCAATAATATCATCGATTGGATGTTTAAAGAAGAATGCAAGCTCATGGACAGCACCAAATTCACCTCTAGACTTAGCAAACAATAAGCTTCTTGCAATATCAATTGCTATAGGAGCAGCTAGAATAGAATCAATTCCATGCCATGTAAATTGTAGTGCCATTTTTGTTCCTAAAAATCCTCTATATGAAATATAATCCCAAGCTACCTTATGATCTACCAATGGAGGGAAGTACTTTATTTCTGTAATTGAGAATGGTGAATAACCAATACTGCTGCTTATTGCTTTGTCTTTGCTTTCAATTTTGCTTTCTTTATTCTCATCCTTGCTCAAAGTTAAACCATCGTCATCTCCAAGGATATTGAATCCTGCCCACCCTAAGATCTTAAGATTCCTCATCTTGAACATAGGTGCAAGAGTAGTTTTCATTAGTGTCTCACCAGTTTTTCCATCATCACCCATGTAAGGGACTTGTTCTCTGACAGCTAATTCTCTTATTGCTGGAACAGTTGCTCCATGTGATGGTGTGAAATTACCATAAGGGATTTTTTGTTTTATCGCTGCATAGGCGTAAAGCATACTTGCAGTTACTTTCTCTACTTTATTCTCATCTATTAATCCTTCAAATCCATCAAGCGTATTATGCTCTTCAGTGAGAGTTATATGAGGCTCTGTAGAAGCAGCATTAATAACTACAGCTTCACCACTTTTGTTCCTGAAGGATTCATAATCTTTCATCAATCTGCCTACAATCTCAGATAAAGTTAATCCCTCACCTTCTAAAGTCTCGAGTTTGCCTAAAGCATCAACACCAGGTCCACAATTAATTGCAGTACCCTTTTTAGCTCTAAATTTTGAAAGTTCATTTTTTCCAGCTTCTAAATATTTCCTTTGGAAATGGTAGTTTTCCTCCCAAATTTTTTCGGAAGCTTGGAAACCATTTCTGTCTAGAAACCTTAC
>JAHLVW010000071.1 GCA_019058275.1 Candidatus Heimdallarchaeota archaeon | reverse complement strand
TTAACCTTCTTTTTTATCTTCTTCTTCTTCTTGATGGACCTCGTCTAATAACAATAGGTCTTCTTATTGGAACACTTTTCCTATTAGCAAACTATAATAAGAAATTTACTCATTTTTTCACTAATATTTCTCTAATAGTCTTCTCTGTTTCTTCCTTACTGAATGGTTCTTGTTTGTTTACATTGATAATGACTTCATCTACTTCCTTAACTGTTTGATCCAAGTTTTCCATTCTTTTTGCCAAGCGATTCTTCCTTCCTTTATAGTATTTTTTTACATGTTCTAAATAATCTAAAACTTCATCTTTTGTCTTTAACTCTCTTAGATCTCTAATAATCCTTGGTTCGCGTTTCTTTCCCTTAATTGGATGATATCCTCTTTCTGGTGGGACAATATCTATAAGAAAAGCTATTTTATTTGTCCACTCTTCTCTGAGGTTTTTTAATCGTTCACTACCTTTCTCAGTTATCTTGTATATCTTCTGTGCCCTGCCTTTAACGATGGTCTCTGTTGAAGTGATGAACCCTTCCTCTTCCGTCTCCTTCAGTGTTCTATAGACATTGGTCTGTTTTGCTTCGTAGTTCTTGTAGAGATCATAACCTGTTATGCCATCTGGACTCTCACTAATTGTCCAAAGAAACACTAGTTGACTCATGTCTTTTATCATTCCAGGACCAAAAGGCATTGGTGGTCTGAAAGGATGAAATCTTGAGGGAGGATGTCTTCTAAACATTTCTTTCACCAACTAGTAATCTTTTAGTTTGTAGATAAAAAAGTATTTCCAGTTTGGGGATATTTTCATTTTATTATCCTTCAGACTGGCATCAATTAAAAAAAAGTTGGATATGGTTCATCCCGTCTAGAAATCATCTTCATCGATCATTTTTTTCATGAACTCTTTATAGTTCTTCTTCATGATTTTCTTCATTTCTTCATGGGAAAATTCTTTCATTTTTCCAATTTCTTTTATAGTATCTTCGAGTGCATCTTCTGTTGAATCTAACCTTGCCATTCTTTTTTCCAAGTATTTCTTTCGTTTGTCTAGCATTTTGCTTTGCATTTCAAGGAATTCTATTGCTTCTTCTTTTGATTCTATTTCTTCTAGCACACCCATTGGAAATCTGTGCATTCCATGTCGCATCATATGTATTGGACTGAAATGATGCATTCTTGGTCTTCTTCGTATCATTGGATGACCATAGAACCCATGTTCCATTTTTTCATTTTTTTTGTGTTTTCGCATATTTTATCACATTTTATTATAGGTCAATAGAGTATATAAATATTGCCAAATTGGTGATATTGCTACTGTAGAAATATTTCCTTTATTACGATATGCTTATTAATGTAGAGTTGTAGCAGGGAACTAAATTCTGAGACCAATGTAATCCTTAAAAATAACCAAGCGATTTTTGCCAATCATGACTTTAGAGATAAAAGAAATAAAATCAATTGATGGTATTGAGTGTAAATTTGTAGACTACCTTGAATTTAAGCGAGGAATTAAGGATCCTGAAATAGTTAAAACCATTGTCGCTAAATTTAAGGAACTATTGAAGAAGAATGAAAGAATTCTATTTTATGCATTCGATGATGAAATTCCAATAGGATTCATTGCTGGTAAACCTGAAGGAGAGGTTCTTGAATCTACTACATTTTACATTGATCCTGATTGTAATTCAGATGATTGTGGTAGTCAACTAGTCAAAGCTTTAACATCAAAAGTATTTGAGAGTGGATTCAAACATTATAGGCAAACTGAGATATTGCCATTTAACAAGGAACCTACGTTTGAGGAACAGCTTACAAAAGATGGGTTTTCTTTTTTCTCGAGAGTTGCAATGTTATTGGAAATTGATGAGGTAGAACCTAACGATCCTGATTTGAAAGAAGGATACACCTTTGAGCCATTTTCTATAGAAAAGGTAGATGAGCTTTTCGCAGTCATGCGGGATACAAATCCCCCTGAACATGCAGATTCTTCTATTTACCCAGAAATGGGAAATCCAGAAATCAGTAAGAAGATGTTTGCTAAGTTTACTAATAATTTCACTGGTCTCAATGTCAAGATTAATCCTCAGATACTGTTTGATGAAAATGTGGTTGGTATAAGTTTTGTTTTCACAAATTCCCCTGAAGTTGCTTTTGTAGGGGAAGTGTGCATTCATCCAAATCATCAACGAAAAGGTTTAGGTAAAGCACTTATGAACCAAATCATAAAAAGTTGCTCAGAAGAAGGGATGAAGAAAATCGGTCTTGCAGTTACAACATCTAATGTTGTTGCTTACAAATTATATGAGAAACTTGGTTTCAAAGTGACTAAAAATTACTTAGCAATTACTAAACATAAACAGTAACTAGAAAGTAAACCTCTTATTCAAAATCCATAATCCCCCAGTAATAAGCTAATGGAGTGTGAGCAATCGTGTTTGGTCCTTCCCCTTTATCTAACTCGAGAATCTTTTTGAATAGTTGTTTGTATTCATCTTTAATTTGTTCCATTTTCTCTCGATTACTAAACCACAAACCCGAATAAGCAATTGGATATTTTCTCTTTTGGTATTCTTCTGGTGACATGTTCCTGAGTTTATTTAGCTCTCTTTGAATGAAACTATTGATTATTAATAATGAAAAAATGTCTAAATCTCGTTTCTTATCTTTTAGGAATTCCTTTGCTGCTTGATACAGTTCAAAAAAGTTCACAAGCACTTTATAGTGTTTTTGCTTTTTCACTACCTCTCCTTTAATTATCCCTTCTTCTTCCAGCAGGTTTAGATGATAGTACATCGCTGTTTTCTTAATGTTTATTTCTTCCATTAATTCGTATGCTGTTACCTTTGGTTTCCTTAATATTTCAAACCAAATGGCTACTCTTGTTGGATCTAACATTGTTGTTCGCAAAGCTTTTGCTGTCTTTTCTGGTGTTTCCATTTTATCTACCTGCCTGTTATTTTCCCTATTCTTTGAAAATGTTTTTATATTCCTATCAATAGGAATATTCCTAGCAATAGGATTAATAAATCCTTTGAAATAAATATTTTTCGAAAAAATCGCTGCTAGAAGTGATAAAGAATGTCTGTGGACAGTTACATTAAACAAATTACAGATAGGACAGTTATTTGGAAAACAACTATTAATAATAAGCTACAATCTAATGCTGGTGCTATTGCATTAGGTGATTACTTAATAGCAATTGATCCTTCACCGGAAGCATATACTGCTCCCAATTTTCGAAAAGATATAGAGGAGCACTTCAAATTACCAGTAAAGTACTTGTTAGTAACTCATTACCATGGTGATCATACTCGAGGAGTTGAAGTTTTCAAAGATACAATTATTCTAGGTTCTAAACAGCTCTACAAGAAAATGAAAAACGAAGGTAAACAATTTCTCCCTGAGATAATCTTCCAAGATAAACTAATCATCAAAAATGCTGATTCTTCTGTAGAATTTTACTATGCAGGAGGGCATACTGCTTGCTCTACCTTTGCTTACTTCCCCGACGAAAAGGTCATCTTCCTTGGGCAGGTGATAAGACAAGTAATCCTGATCAATGGATTAGTTTCTTTGAAAAAATCCTGGATGTTGATTTTGATTATGTTGTTCCTGGTCACGGACCTTTATGTGGGAAAGAAGAGGTTCGAAAACAGCTTAAACTGCTGAATGAACTCCGAGATAACACGTTAAAGGCTATTGAAGAAAAATCTGGTCCAATTGGTATAAAAAAATCAACAATTTATGATAAAGCGAGTGAATCAAGAGTAACTAGAACACTACAACATTTTTATGCTTTCTATTCGAAGAACAAATGAAATTTTAGATGTATAATAAATGGCTAGACATAAAGTGAAAATAACTGTGCTTAAACGTGTGACCTCTGAATATATCTTTGATGGGGATGTTCCTACTTCTCCAAATGGTAAAAAATATACCATTTGCACGAGGTTTAAGGAAGGAGATGAATATATCGTAGAGAAGAATCTACAATGCCCTGTAGGATTCTGCACCTATGCTTGGAAAGATATTCATTCTGATCTTCGAGTATTAGCTTTAGGTGGCGATCATGAACCTTGGGTCGAAAAACCCAAAATGATTTCATGTTGTACAGATGGCATTCGTCCAGTATCTTTCACATTAGAAAGAATGGACGAGTAAATGATTCTTTGAACTAATCATGAGGGATTATGTTGACAAAAGTCAAAATCACCATTGTTAAAAGATTTGGTCCTGAGGATATTTTCGGTCCTAATCATAATTTGAAAGGTCTTTCTGGTAATCCCAATAATAAATGCAACCTTTTTGATGATGGAACTGAGTTCATAGTTGATAATATCGAACGAATTCCCAATGGTTTTTGTGGATGGGCATGGAGAGATATTTACAAGGATCTTTCAGTTCTTTTCTTCGATGGTAATTTTTACCGTCCTGAAAAAGGCATGGCCTATGTTTCATGCACAGATGGACGTAAACCAGTTGTTTTCAAGTTAGAACGAATGGAGGTATGATTTCATGTTTGTCGATGCACATTTCCACACAAACGTTTACGAACGATGGGAAGGAACTCTCGAGGTTGCATTATCCATTATGCGTAAGCATAGGATTTATGCACTATCTGCTACAACGGATTTGGATTCCTACAAATCAACATTAGAAATAGCTAAGAAATCTAAGTTTGTTATTCCTTGTTTTGGTCTTCATCCACAGGTAGCTCTGGATTATATTGACAAACTTGATTCTTTAAAGGACCATTTTGAACAAGCTGTTGCTTACAGTGAAATTGGACTAGATCGTTATCATCTTAAAGATGAATCACAATATCCTGCTCAAGAGAAGCTTCTTGAGCATTTCTTTACATTTGCTCAGAAACAAAATAAGCTAGTTGTTTTACATCTTGATGGTGCTGAGGAAATTGGTCTCGAGATGATTCGCAATTTTTCACTAAAAAAAGTCATAGTTCATGGGTATAAAGGTTCAATTCAGACACTTAAAGAAATGATTGACTATGGTTGCTATTTCTCAGTTGGAGGGAATATTATCATGGACAAATTTAAACCAGTAATCGAACAAGAGGATTGGGACTGAATCCAAACAATTGTTAAAGAGATACCAGATGACCTTTTGCTAGTTGAAACAGATGGTCCATGCAGAAATGCACCTGATATACCACCTGATGCACCTCGTAGCAAACCAACCTACATTAAGAAAATAATTACTAAGGTAGCAAAAATACGTGACACCCCTGTCGATGAGCTAAATGATTTAGTTGTTGATAATTTCAGATCATTTGTATGTAATGATGCTCGTTTAGCACCTTATTTAATGTAATAGTAAACAAATATGTTACACAATTGGTAGAGGAACCTGCCTAGCGATAGTTTTTCCGATATAGCTACCAATAAAAATACATAAATCTACCATTCTCTTTTCATTTATACCTAGTTAATTATTAGTGGTTTTACTATGGAACTTCATCAACAATGGCCAAAGGAGTTACTAAATCATTACTGGCGTTTAGAGGATAATTTCCAATCATTTATTATCTCCTATGTTGAAAAACATGCTCAAAAGAAAGAAGACAAATTAATTAATTTCATAAACGGAATTATTGCTCTGTCTGAAATTCAAGGAGTTATTATCAGTAATTCTGAATTTCTATTTTTAGCAGCCCAATGTTTCTTGTTAATGGGCAAGTATGATAAAGTAAATGAAATTTGTTCTAAAGATGAATATCATCCTGGTCTAATAAACACTAAAGCTTTTACATTAGTTAGTCAAAGAAAATTTGATGATATTGAAGAAGTGATTTTAAAAGCAGAAGAATACTCCAAAGCTGACCCCTATAATGCATTATATGCTAAAGCTATTAGATTATTGTATCTCTATTATTCTAGGCAATTTGAGAAAATTCAATCCGAATTAGAATCATTGACAAAAGAATATGAAAAATTTTGTGTTGAGTATTCAGGAAATAATAATTTACTTCTATCATTTACAGAGTTATTTGCTTTAGGCAAATCAGTAATTGTAAACATAAAAAGAAGCGAAGGTAAATTAGAAGAAGGGGAAACAATAGGTCGAGAATTAATTTTACTCGTAAGAAAATCAAATAATCGGTATCTACTTAATCGTTTGTTAAATAATACTGCATTATGTGCAATAGAAGGTGGTAATCTAAAAGTCGGTCTAGATTATTTAGAAGAATCTTTCAAGTTTTCAGAAATACTAGCAAATAAACATCAGCTTTCAGTAGCAGCAAACAATATTGGCTTTATTTATCGTAATATGGGTAATCTAGAAATGGCTATGAAATATTTCTACATTGCTTTGGAAAATGCCAAAAATGCTGATATTGATTCTCATTACGTTGTCGTTGCTACTGAAACTAATATTGCTCATTTGCATCTAGATTTTGGTAACGCACAATTAGCACTAACAAACTCTGAAACTGCTCTTGAGAGTTTAAAAAAGAGTGAAGTAACTGTTCCTCCAAATATCAAAATAGCTCTTGATTTATGTAGAGCAGACATTTTCGAAAACCTTGATCAATTCAATGATGCTAACATGATTTTAGATTATGCTCTTGCTGAAATAGAGGAAGCTAATCTAAAGAATGATATACCTAAGGTCTATTTAAGAAAAGCACGACTAGCAGCAAGACAATCAAATCTTGGAGAAGCTAAAAAATTACTTGAAAATTCTTTAGAAATAGCTTTGAAAAATAAACTATTTGAAATAATAATCAATGCGAAATTACAATTAGCAGAAATTGATTTGTTAAATTATCGTATGACAAATGAAAATCAACTTCTTGTTAATGCACTTGAAAAAATCGCTGATACAAAACAATTATGTATTGAGCAAGATTACAAACTGGTTCTAATTGATGTCTTTATCTTGCAAGGTTTACTTCTTTCAATGACTAATAAACTAAAAGAAAGTAAGAATGTTCTCAATGAAGCGATAGATTTAGCTAAAGAATTAAATTTACATGAGAAAGAACAAGAAGCTCGAAATCAACTAGCTGAAATTGAAAAAGAGAAACAGAATCTCTTAGTAAGAATTTTCACTCGTATTAATCAGTCAATTCGTTCTACAATTGCTTTTGAAAGCGTAAGTAGCCCTAAGAAGGTTGAAACAGAGCTTAAAGCTATCTATATTATTTCCAAAAGTTCCGGTTTACCTTTTTATGAACAAGTTTTTGGTGAGAGCAGTAAAATCGATACTAAACTTTTGTCAGGTTTACTCACTGCAATTAGAACGATGGGTCAGACAATTCTTGATGCTGAAGAAGGAGGATTAAAGCTTATTGATCATGGTAATGTTTCAATAATGCTGGAGACAGGCGAGGATTCTTTTTTTGCTTTAGTTGTCTCAAAAGAAACTTATTTGCTCCGTGAAAAGTTTCGAGAGTTTACTAAGAGAATATATAATGAAGCTTTCTTTAAAACAATAGATCATAGTGTTGTTCAAATTGACAAATACAGAAATGATCAAATAACAAAATTAGTTGAAGAGTATTTGAAATAAAATAAAACGAGGAAAACAAAGTTTTCTTTTTTTAAGCTTTATCTTCTAATTGATGGATAAATTGAGTAAATGCATCTACTATTCCTACGCCTATTACTGCGGAAACTTCGTAGCAAGACCAAGAAACATCTTCTTGTAATTCTAGCAATCCAAAATGGTAAATGAAATCTGCTCGAGATATTCTGTTTGGAAGGTCACATTTATTCAAAAGGACTATTACAGGGATATCTTCTTCTATTTGACTGTTAACTATCTGATGAAAGATATCTTTTGATTCATCGAATCTTTTGTAATCAGTGCTGTCAATAATGTAAACTATAGCATCTGATCGTTCATTAATCTCAGACCAAAGTACGCGGAAGTTCTTTTGTCCTCCAAGATCTTAGATGTTTAGATCAAGTTTAGGTAAGTTGATTGTGTTAACATTAACGCCTATTGTAGGAATTGTTTGTCTATGTTCACCATGTACTAAATAGTCTATCACAGATGTCTTTTCGGTATTATCTAACCTACAAATTGTTATCATTACATGTTTTTTCTTTCCTAACAACTTCTCTAAAAATGCCATTTAGTTTTTTCTCCTGTTTGTCTTAATCTTAACTAACTTCTATGTATCATTGCACATCGACAGATACTTAAGTAGTATTTTTCCATTTGGAACAGTGTTCAAACTGATTTCTTTGCAAGTCAATAGTAAGTCACCTTTCAAAAGTAGTCAAAGCGACAAAAATATGTTGGTTTCGTTAATTAAAAGCATTATAGTAGATTATTCAGTAGCACTAGCAAATTGTTTCCTACTAACTAACAAATTCTTCTTGCATTTATTATTTTTAATAGTATATTTCTAGAGTTTAAAATATACTACTAATAACTTCTTCCAAAATTAGTTCATTTTTCTCACTTATCTGCTCAGTAGTTTTTATTTGTTCAAGTAGATTGATCCATGAATCTTTCTTTTCACTCAATAAGATTTGTACAAATTCATCTATCTTTTTAATAGCAGAATAAGATTGACCTCTAAAGACATAACAAAATAGTAGAGAATCCACAGGCTTTAGTAAAATAGTTAGATCTTGATGTTTGATTCTTTCAATTGATCCTGTTGCTTCGAAAACTTCCTTGAAAAAGGCATTAATTGTACTTATGAATCCACTCAATAAGGATTCATCTGTAATAATTTGTTCAGGCAAGAAATTTTTATTATAAACTGGTTGTCCAGTTTGTTTTATTATAAGTAACATAACAGGTTGTTCAGCTGGTAGCTCATCAAGATCAATTATTTGTTGTTTAAGATTGTTAAGCAACTCATCTAATCGTGTTATTTCTAATCTTTCAATGACAGAAGCATTGTTATTCCTCAATTGCTCCCATAATTCCATCTGATTTAGAGTCTTATCAAACTCCTGTGAAACTCTTTTTGCTAAATGATTAAATCCTTTCTCTTCTGCGATAATTTGAGCATCTGTTAGTGCCTTTTGTGCACCATTAATATCCCATGCTAATAATGCTAGATTTGCGCGGATCCAGTGAACTTCTGCTTGTAACCAATATGACTTCTGCTGTTGAGCAGTTTTGTCTAACTTCTCAATTATTTCATTTAACTCTTTAAGCACTTCTTGATTACCAGTTATCTTTAGTTCAGTAACAAATAGCTCGCATAAGTTAATTATTGCATCATAATAAGAATCAATATCAATAATATCCATATTTATTACTTGAATGAGTAATTCTTCCGCTTTTACTCTACTCTTGCTTCGATTGTCCAATTTTAAGATTAATGCTTCAGCAACTTTTGCTTTACAATCGATAAGCAGGCTTTCTTCCTTTTCGTTAATTTCCATTAATTCATTAAGGTATTTTTCAGCTTCAATCTTATTATTAACATAACTACAATATTTGATTAGATTGTATAAACTTCCTGCAATGAAAAGAGAGCTCCCAGTTTTCCTTCGATATTCCAATCCTTTCTTTAAAAATGACAATGATTTTTTATAATCACCTTTTTGTAGGTAAATATTACCAATATCTAGTAATTTTGCTCCTATATTTTGGATGCTGTTTACTTCATCAAATATCTCTAAACAATGTAAATATGCTTCTAGAGCCTTATCGATATTTCCTCGTAATTTTTGGACATTGCCGATATTAGAAAGAATATAGGCGACTTGTTGTTTATTTCCTACTTGTTGCAAATAAAACAACCCCTTTTCATAGAACTCGAATGCTTTATTCAAGTTGCCCATATAATAATAGGTAAGTCCATAGAGGTTGTATATATTTCCTATTTGTTGATTATTTTCGCTTTTCTCTATTGCTTGTAAACATTTATCATAATAAGACAAAGCTTCGGAAGTACTTCTTGTAGCTGTATAAAAACTGCCAATTATTCTGTAAGCATAAGCAATTTCAAGTTGGTTCTCCGTTTCTTCTCTAATTTCCAAATTTTTCTGATAAGATTCAAGTGCTTTATCAATTTCTCCTCTTCTTAAGTAAAGACTTCCTAATAATCTGTAGGTTGTTGCTAATTTTTCAATATCATTTCTTTGTTTGAAAATCTCTAAACTATTCTGTAGGTGATTATTTGCTTCATCAAATTTTGTTTTATTTATTGAATACCACCCCTTAAGTTGATGCATGTAACCTAACCAATCCTCTAGCTTAGTAGAAGCATGTTCATATTCAGCTATTAATTCCTCAATATTAGTAATAATTTTGAATTCTTCATCAAAACGTGCTAGTTGACTAAGTGCATTAGCTTTCTGAAACAGAAAATCAATTTTCCATTCAATATCTGAGTCTACTTTCTTACTCTCTAGTACTTTATTAACAAGTTCTATACAGTCAATATAATTTCCTCTTCTCATAAGGATTTTACATTTCAATATTAAAAATATGAATAATTCTTTCTCTTTCTTCTTTGTTCTCTCTATAGCTTCATTTACATCAAATAGAGCATCTTTGTAGTGACCACTATATGTTAGTTCTTCTATCTTTGTCAATGCTTCTGAGGCTCGTGTCGACAAAATTATTCACAATCATTTTCATGTAAGACTTCATATATCTATTTTTAGTTAATAGCAATATTTGAGGTGCTCATTTTGAGCAAATTCTACTTTCTTATATTTCAAAATAAGAAATTCTAATATGAATTGCATTATATCCTTAATTTCTTTCATGTTTGATTAGCTAAACTGCTTATGTTTATCAAAAACGATTACAGTAGAAAATACAAAATATATATTCCTTTTATAAGTTTCCTTGATTTTCTCTTATGATGTATATTGTCATGAGGAAAAGTAGAGTTATTAATATTTGAGGAAAATGAAATGGCATTCCCAATAGAATTAAGTTGGCTAATAATTATTGTAATGATTATAGCTTTTCTATGTGAATTTATGGACTCATCACTGGGTATGGGGTATGGCACAACGCTAACTCCTGTCTTACTCCTAATGGGTTACGAAGCAGCTTTTATTGTCCCGGCTGTACTTATGTCTGAATTTGTAACTGGATTAGTTTCCGCTGCATTTCATGCTTGGTTTAAGAATATGACCCTTGGTCAAAATAAACAATTGAATACTAGAGTAGATACTAGTGCTAAACCTATGATTCCCCACACTAGTACTAATCCGCAGTATGCTTCTGCTGGAGGTACATCTAAACTTCAAAAACAGAGTTTGAAAGAACGAATAAATGAACTCACTCCTGATACTAAAGTAATATTTATTCTTATTATCTTTGGTATTTTTGGGACACTTATATCTTCTATCATTACTGCTTTTTACAGCTATGATGCAAATTTCAAATTCGGTATAAAACTATACATTGGTGTGATGGTTCTTGCGATGGGAATTCTGATCTTGGCTCTCAGAAGAAAACAATTAAAATTCTCGTTTAAAAGAATCATTTCAATAGGAGCTGTTGCTGGTTTCAACAAAGGTATCTCTGGTGGAGGATATGGTCCTTTAACTGTATCAGGTCAAATCCTTTCTGGAAGAGAAGGGAAAAATGCTATCGCAACAACATCTTTATCTGAAGGTGTTATTTGCTTTGTAGGTGCATTGGCTTATATCCTAACAAATGTAATCAAAAGTACAGTTAGTGGTATTCCAATGAATTGGGCTTTTCTTGGGTTAGCACCGTTTTTAATTAGTGGTGCAGTGTTATCAGCTCCTCTTGCAGCACTACTAACTAAAAAAGTGGAAAATAGATGGCTCAAGATTGTTGTTGGAGTAGTAACATTGATACTTGGTATATTCAGTTTAATTAAAACCATACTTGGTTTTATTGGCATTTGGTAATTGAACTGCTGTAAATCAATATACTACAAATTACGATTGGAGAACAAAATTAAAAAACAGAAAGATTTTGTTAAGACGCAAGAAATGAAGCATTAATCATTGATAGTAGTCCTGAAGGAATTTTCCTTTTGGACACTACTTTATCTCGATGATTTCATTATTCAAAATGCTCATAGAAAAAAACACTCGAGTGTGAACCAAAATTGGTTGGAGATAACATAACAGATATTCGATTCCATGGACGTGGAGGACAAGGAGTAGTAACTGCTTCTCGTATAGCTGCAGAAGCTGCCCTCGTTGAAAATAAATATGTCCACGCGTTTCCAGCTTTTGGTCCTGAAAGAGCTGGTGCTCCTATAGAAGGATTCACTAGGATTTGTCCTGAAGCTTTTACTATCAAAACAGAGATTCACTATCCTGATATAATTGTGATTCTTGATCCGACACTTATTGGAACTGTTAATCTTGGTAAAGGCCTAAAAGAAGGAGGAATTGTAATTGCAAACTTTGCCGGTTCTATGGACGAGCTGAAAAGCAAAATTGGTATCAAACAAAAAGTTACTTTTTACAAAGTTGATGCTACCAAAATTGCTAAGGAAGAATTAGGTCGACCAATTACTAACACAGTAATGCTTGGTGCATTAGTTAAGATTACTAACGTTGTCGGAATAGACAATGTTTGTGAAGCAACTGCTGCACGATTCCCGGGAGTAATTGGTGAGAAAAACGTAAAGGCTATAAAACGAGCTTATGAGGAGGTCCAATAAGCATGACCAAGAATACCCTCAATGATAAAGAAATGCAAGAATGGATAGAACAGAAATGGGGCTATGAAAAGCTCCCAATGGGTGGTTCAGTACCTTACCCTGGATCCTCAAAGTTCTTTAAAACAGGAGACTGGAGTGCATTCAAAGCAGTCGTTGACCGTGAGAAATGCACCAAATGTACAACTTGTTTCTTTCTCTGTCCTGACTCAGCTATAACAATGGATGAAGAAGAAATTCCAGTAATGGATTTTGATTATTGTAAAGGTTGTGGAATTTGCGCTGAAGAATGCCCTTCAGATGCAATTGAAATGAAAGATTTGTCACAATAGGTGATCACAAAATGACTAAAGCTAAAGTTACTAAAGGTAAAAGAATTGGTATGACTGGTGACGAAGCTGTTGCCAACGCTGCTGCAGTGATTAATCCTGATGTCGTTGCTGCTTACCCTATAACACCACAGACAATTATCGTTGAACATTTCAGTGATTTTGTTCATGATGGAGAAGTAGACACCGAGTTTGTTTGTGTTGAATCTGAACACAGTGCTATGAGTGCTTGTGTTGGTGCTAGTGCAACAGGTGCAAGAGTTTTCACTGCATCTGCAAGTCAAGGTGTTGTTTTGATGTATGAGATTCTCTTTATTGCTGCTGCCTCTAGATTACCAATCGTTATGTCTGTAGCAAATAGAGCACTCAGTGGACCCATTAATATTCATGGAGAATTAACTGATCAAACAGTTTGTCGAGATACTGGCTGGATTTCCTTGTTCTCTGAATCTGCTCAAGAAGCCTATGATAATACATTTCTAGCATTCAAAATTGGAGAACATCCTGATGTCTCATTACCAGTAATGTTTGGATTAGATGGTTTTATTTTAACTCATGCTCTTGAGGGTGTTTTCCCTCTAGACAGAAAATTCGCAAAAGATTTCTTACATGAGCGTGAAATGGTACACCCAACAATTCCTGGCAATCCAGTTTCATCTGGTCTTCTTGCACTTCCAGACTATTACATGGAAGTTAAATACCAACAAGAATTAGCTATGGATGCTGCCCGAAAAGTCATTCCAAAGGCTTTTGAAGAATTTGGTGAGATAACCGGTCGTCACTATAAGAGTGTTGAAGGATACCAAATGGAAGATGCTGAAACAGCTCTTATTACTATGGGTGCATTATCTGGCACAACTAAATTCGTTGTTGATAAACTAAGAAAAGAAGGCGAGAAAGTAGGAATGATTAAGGTAAAAACTTACAGACCATTCCCAGCTGACGATCTTGCTAAAGCATTGAAAGATGTCGATGCAGTAGGAGTTATTGATCGAGATCTAACCTTCGGTGCTCCAGGACCTGCTCTCTACAGTGATCTTAAAACCTCCTTATACAATTATAAGGATCATCCACAAATTTTTGGCTATATAGCTGGAATTGGTGGTAGAGATGTCCTAGTTGAAGACTATGAGTACATCTACAAACAAGTGCTCAAAAACAAAGGTGCAGAAAAAGCTGTACCTGTCGAATGGATAGGTTTGAGAAAGTAGGAGGAAAAGACAAATGGTTACTACTGAAGAATTAAAGAAAGTAAGAATTCCAAAAGCAAAGGAATTGATGAGAAAAGAAGATCGATTAGCTCCCGGACACAGACTTTGTGCTGGTTGTACTGCTGGAACAATCGCTCGATTAGCAACTCTCGTTACTGAACCAGACGATGTTTGTATTTTCCACGCAACTGGTTGTTTAGAAGTTGCTACTACTATCTACCCATTTACAGCTTGGAGAGTTCCTTGGTTCCATAATGCTTTCGAGAATGTTGCCGCAACCGCTAGCGGTGCAGAAGCAGCCTATAAAGTAATGGTCAGAAAAGGCAAACTAAAGAAAGTTCCAGATATCATTGCATTCGCTGGTGACGGTGGAACATATGATATTGGTTTACAATCCTTAAGTGGAGCCTTAGAAAGAGGTCATGACTTCGTCTACATTTGTTATACAAATGGCGCTTACATGAATACTGGCATTCACCGTTCTGGGGGAACTCCTATGTATGCCTCTACTACAACTTCACCTGCAGGATCAGTCATCCCTGGTAAAATCCAATGGAGAAAAGATCTTGTAGCCATCGCTGCTGCACATAAAATACCTTATGTTGCTACTGCTTCTCCAGCAGCACATCGTGATTTGATGACTAAAGTTAGAAAAGCTCTCGATGTTGATGGTCCAGCATTCATATTGATTGATATGCCTTGCCCAAGAGGATGGAGATTCGCAG
The DNA here is from genome assembly GCA_019058275.1 of Candidatus Heimdallarchaeota archaeon. GTDB lineage: Archaea > Asgardarchaeota > Heimdallarchaeia > JABLTI01 > JABLTI01 > JABLTI01. The sequence continues at coordinate 9,489 of JAHLVW010000071.1, read as the reverse complement.
AAGAATTATCAGTCAAAATCGCTCAACAAGCAATTGATACCTGTTACTTCCCACTCTACGAAATCTACAATGGCAGAGAATATGTTCTAAATCCAAAAAGCAAAGCTATTGCTAATAAACCTGAAAGAAAAATACCCATTGAGGAATACTTGAAGGGACAAGGACGATTTAGACATTTATTCCGACCTGAGAAGCGACAGGACCTTATTGACAAGTTCCAAGAAGCTGTTGACCAAGAATGGGAATACTTACTTAAGCTAGTTGACTTGAAATAAACAAAATGTAATTCACCTTTCTCTTTTAGAGAATAGGTTGCTCTTTCTCTCTTTTTTTCAATTACCAGCAAACGATTTTGAGATTTAGACCTTTTTAAATAAAAAAATGCTAGTGGTTCAATCGAGAAACTTTCTCCTTGCGGAGGTCAATGAAAAAAATGAAGAAAATATTCAATAACAAACGATTGGGTGCATTCTTGTTGTTTGGAGCAATAATTTTACTCTGGTTAACTGTTACATTAGCTATCGGTCCACCAGATGAGGCACCACCATTCATTACACCTGGTCCATAAGAATCATTCAACACCAAAAGCTGAGGGATCTTGATTAAGGGTTCTTAAAAAAAGGTTCTTCTTTTTTTACTTTATTTTCTTTTCTTGTTTTGCTTTTTCCTTCTTTTTCATAGATATTTCCGCTTCTTCAACCATCATGTAAATCAAGTTAGTAAACACTTTTTTGATGGTTTCCCCTGTTTTTGCAGAAGTTTCGAGATAAGTAATTTCGTAACCAAAATCTTTTGACTTTTTAGCTGCATATGCTTTTGCTTCTTTTTTCTTTACTTTTCTTTTTTCCAAGTCAATTTTGTTTCCTACAAGGATAATTGGGACTTTTCTAATGCAATTTTTCTCTATTTCACCGAACCATTTCTCTAAATTCTCAAAAGATTCTCGGTTTGTAACATCATAAACAACTAATCCACCTAAAGCTCCCCGATAGTAGAGAGGTCTAATCTTTGAAAATCGTTCTTGTCCACCAGTATCCCAAATCTGGCATTTAATTTGCTTATCTTTGACTTTTAGCATTTTTATCGTAAAATCTACACCAATAGTCATCTTGTAATTTTCTTGGAATTTATCAGTAGCATATCTAATCGTTATCGCTGTTTTTCCAACTGCACCATCACCTACAACTATCGTCTTAAAAAGGTAATCGAAGCTAGTTTGAACTGTTGGATCGTTCAAATGGTATCCTTCCTTCGAAACAGTACTTTACTGAAATTATCTTAATTTTAGTGCTTTCAATAAAAAACCTTTGCTTATAGGACTTTTACAGACATAAAATATTCTCTTCTTGAGTTAAATATATTTGAGTGTAAGATCATAACAATACAACTGTGGAAAAAACTATTTCATGTCTTTAGTTATAAATATCATAGGAGACTCTTGTTAATATATGACTTATCATACAAATATTTTGGACTCTGGACTATTTGGTGCCCCAGGAGATAAGATCTTACTCCCATTAATGGGTTATCCATCAGAACGGGATGCAATGTTTATTGCTCTCGTAACAGCTGAGTATTTTGGTACAAGTCTTTATGTCTTTCATCAAGCAAGCAATTCAACAAAAACTGAGGAATATTTTTACAAAGAACTTGAGTGGTTGAAGAAAAAAGCGCAGGAATTTAACGTTAAACTTGACATTGTTATAAAAGATAAGAAAATAAGACCAGATGAAGCTATTCTAGAAGAAATCAATCAACTAACTCCAAAATTAACTATCATGATGAGTCGTCGTAAAGGACTATTTCAAAGATTTGCTGGAAGCATTGCTGAACGTGTTGCAAGAAGAAGTCGTCATTCAGTGATGATTATTCGTTCTCCAGTTAAAGATTGGGTTACTTATGGAACTCATGTAGAACCAAGGAAAATCGTAGTTCCAATAGGATCTAGCAATCCATGTGAGGTTTCAGCAGTTCAGATTGCTATTGCTATTGCCAATGCAGGAAGATCTCGAGATGCAGATATTACTCTCTTACATGTTATCATTGTTCCTGAAACAGTTCCTTATATCGCTGATGATGATAAGCTAATTATTGAAGAGGAAAAAGAGTTTGTGAAACAAGCAGGAATGTATACCACCATGTTGCTTTATCCTATGAGCACTCAAGTAATTATTGGTAGAGATATTGGTCGTTCTGTTAGTCACTTTGTCAATAAAGAGAATGCAGATTTAGCTGTAATGGGTATTCCTTATGTTCCAAGAAGATTTTTAGGACTGTTTGGTACTGATACAAATGAAATTTATCATAAAAGCAAATGCCCAGTAGTAGTGATTTTTCACAAAGATCTCTGTTAACAAATATGAATTCTCTTTACTATGTGACATTCTAATTAATCCGTAAGTTTTTAAGAATCAACAAAAAAAAGAAGCGAAATAAAGTTAAAAACAAAAGAAGGGCAATACTATGACTGATTCAAAAGATGCGAACATTGAAACCCTTGAACTTTCAAGACAGAAAGATGGGCAGGTAAGTACATTCTCACATGGATCAATTGAAACCAGTATTGTCTCTAAAAGAGAATTATCTCGAGAACTTGGATTCAAAGAAGCACTGAGCATTGGTTTAGGTGGAACAATAGGTGGAGGTGTCTTCAGTGTTTTGGGTATTGCTGCTGGTTTTGCAGGTCCAGCCGTTATTCTGTCCTTTACTTTTGGAGGTGTTTTAGCTATATTCATTGCTTATTCGTATTCAAAATTAGCTTTGAGATACCAATCTGCCGGTGGAAGCTATACCTATTGTAGAGAAGCATTTGGTAAATACTTTGGTGGTGCCTTTGGTTGGTTACTATGGACTGGTTATCTAGCATCTTGTGCCTTATATGCTTATACTTTTGGATCATTTTTTGCACATATGGTTCTTGGAGAAGGTGCTTCTGCAACGACTGTTAAAATAGTGACATCAGTCTTAGCTGCAGTAATGATAATTTTATCAACAGCAATTAATTTAGTGGGAGTTAAGGAAACTGGAAAATCACAAAATATTATTGTGCTAATTAAAGTAGTAATTCTTGTTCTATTTATTGTAATAACAATTTATCCAGCCATAAAGAATGCACCAACAAATCTGAAACCCTTCTTTGGTGATACAGAAGGTAACGGACTAGATGTTGGAACAGGTATAGCAATGGCAATAGTAGGAACATCAATACTATTTGTAGCATTTGAAGGAATGGAACTAATACCTAATGCTTCTGAAGAAATTCAGAATCCTGAAAAGAACATCCCACGATCAATATTTGGAACAGTTATCATAGCAACAATACTCTATCTTCTAGTAGCTTTTACAGCACTCGGAGGAACAAAATATACGATATTTGCTAATGATCCTGATAAAGCAGAATATGCTTTAGCAATAGCTGCAGAACCAGTTTTAGGGAAAACAGGATTCATAATCATAACTCTTGGTGCACTTTTTTCAACAGCAAGCGCATTTAATGCTTCATTGTATGGCTCTTCAAGATTAACCTATGTAATGGCTCGTGAAGGAATCTTCCCCAATTTCTTTCAAATTGTTTCAAAGAAAAGTAGAGTTCCATTCATTAGCATACTAACTATAAGTGGAATAACACTGGTTTTTACTCTGGTACTTGATCTTAAACAGATTGCTCATTTAGCGAGTTCAATATTCCTGTTGCTATTTGCGGTAATTGCTCTAGCTAGTTTAATTCTAAGAAAGGAAATAAAGGCAAACTTCATACTACCTCTTCTAGGATTTCTTATCTCCCTAACACTTTTTGGCATATTCTTTTGGAACCTGATAACTGATGTAAAGTTAGGTGTTGAAGGGTCATTAACGACACTTATTTTGTTACCTGTTCTCATTGTTGTTATGACAATAGGAAGTATCATTACAATTAAATTACAAGAAAAGAAGAAAGTAGAATCATAAGTTTAAAATTGTTTAGAAATTAACTTGGTGCATCTAATTGTTTAAACGTTCTCAAAAAAAGAAATCATCTGATAAAGATCAACATCAAATCAGATTGTTTGCAACAGATGCCACTTTGAATCTTCTATCAATAACTCAAACTAATTTATCTGATTTAATTCATCTTGAAGATGATCAATTCAAAAAACTTGTAAGTTATTTGACAGCTAAAATTGATGAAATTCCTGTTAGATTAAAATTGCTTGAAGAACTGAAAACTACTAACAAAAGAGAAAGGCAACTTAACGAAACAAAAAAAGTAGTTTATAGCTTACGGGAAACTGATGAAACGTCTGGTACTGCACTGAGTTTTCTCAGGGAGAAACTTGATTTGCTCATAGAGGAGAGAAAAAATCTAGCTCTCAAATTTTTGAGTTTTCAAGAGGAACTAAAAAGACCTTCTACTGAACCACTTCAAGAACAGGTTCAGCACTTCTTAAGTGACATTCATTTTCTTGAAACTGAAAGTTGGGAAGATGATTTAGACTATTATCGAACTAGGTTCTTAATGCAACGTGAACAGGATGAGGAAGATCACAAGTTAAAGGGTGGATTTATCCCCGATGATGATCCTGTGCTAGATACTGAACTAATTGATGCTTTTGATACTACTAAAAGCTCCCCTAGAATAATGTTATATTTTTCAGTTAGTAGAAAACAACATCAAAATTTAAAATCCTTAGCAAAGGATTACAACATTTTCATGGAAAAAATCCCTAGCAAGTTCACAAGGGATATACTTGAACTTGAATTAACAGAAATTGAAAGGAATCTAGCAGAGCAAGAAAAGATTAGTTTTGATACTGGCAAAGAACTTTACATACTAAAACGAGAACAAGGTATTCTTTCTCTTAAAACATACGAAATTATCCAAACTTTACGATCAAGACTTCTGAATATTTCTGGCTCGATTGCTTCTCGTAAATTTATGAAAGACGCTTTTAACGAGTTAATTGAGTATTTAAGTGATGTTAATTTATCAGATGATGAGAAGAAAGCTAAACTTATGCAGGTAGTTCATAGATTGCTAAGTGAAATTAAGCCCTCATAAAATTTTACTTTTTTTTAACTACAAATCTCTTTTTACCGACAATTTTAGCAATTACATGTCTTTATATATTTAAATATGAGTTGTTGAGACAGTGATTACAATGGTTAAAGGAATGAAATTCTCTACGGGCGATAAAATACCCGCTTCAGAGAAACTCTTAGAAGACATTCCTCTTGTTGGGGAAGTATCATTTAATGAATTAGATGAAGCTAAACCTGAAATCAAGGGGAAGCCAATTATTTGCTCTAACTGTGGAGCAATCATAACTAATGTAAAACACATTGAAACTGATTCAAATGTTGGCACATTTTTTAACTGCCAATACTGTGGAGCTATCAACGTTATTGACCCCAAAGACTTGCCAAACGATATCAATGCATACGCTGGTTGGTTGATTCCTCCTGACACAACCAAACCTGAATTTGGAGCTGGCTTACAAAAAGGCAATTCCTTAATTGCTGCTTTAGATGTTTCCGGATCAATGAGTGGATCGAAATTAGAAGGAGTTAAACAAAGTCTAATTTCAACTCTGAAAGCTTATTCCAAAACAAAACAAGATGCATTATTTGGCATGGTAACCTTTGAAAGTTCCTTACGAATCTACTCTCCAGATGGAGAAGTAGTTGAAACCCTTAGCGGAGACACACTGTATGATGTCAAAGCTATCGAAAAACAAGTTGCTAACAACAGTTGGGTGAAAAAGCAACTATCAAAAATGACTATGAAGACAACTGCAAAAGACTGGCAAAAAACAATCCAAAAAATGCAAGCCTTAAGTTCAACAGCTTTAGGTCCAGCAGTTGTTGCAGCCAGGATTATGTCACTTTCAGCAGGAACAGGTAGAATCCTCATGCTTACAGATGGTATGGCTAATGAGGGAATAGGCAGTCTTTCTGGTGCAAGCCCAGAAGGAAGGAAATTCTATCAAATGATTGCTGAAGAAATGAAAAAGAATGGTATAGTTCTTGACTTAGTTGGAATTGCAGGTGAAGGTTCACTAGAACTTAAATCACTAGCTCAAATGCCAGAAATCACTGGTGGAGATTTGTTCTATGCAGATCTTACAGAACTCGCAGATAGTTTTGGCTTAATTGCTGATGATGAAATCATTGGTCGTAATGCAAGGATCAAAATTATCGTACCAGATGAGTTAGAGCTTTCAACTGTTAGTGGTGCAGGAACTAGAGACATAGACTACAAACGAGGAGAAGATATTTCCTTAGGTGGTCTAACAAAGTCACGATCTATCGCTTTTGAATTTAAACCTAAGAAGAAAGTCAAAGATCGTAAGAAAGTTCCAGTCCAAGTCCAAATTCGTTACAAAGATGAAGATGATAATGAGCGAATTAGGGTCATTGAACAAGAATTAGAAGTTACCGGGTTAAAAGAAGAACTCGAGAAAAGCTTGGATGCTGACCTTATTGCTGACTATACAGTTCAAAGAGCTGCCCAAGTCATGCAAAAAGACCGCAAGAAGAGTAAAGATATGATGGTCAAAATGCAAGCCAATTTGTCCAGAGTTGCTCCAGCAGCTGCTGTAGCACAAGAGTATCTTGCTGATGAGCTAGCTGAAATGGATGAAATTATGGTGGAAGAAACTATGGGTAAAGCTAGTGCAGCAGATCGTGTTCAAGCAATGTCATATAGAATGAGTAAAAAGAGGAAGAAATAAGCTTAATCCTCTTTCTTCTTTTCTTATCCATGAATATCTTTAGGGAAATAATCCTTGAGAGTTCTTTGTGATCTAATAATTTTGTAAGTATTACTTTTCTCCAAATATTTCTCGAGAGGATACTGTATAATCTTCTTTAGTCCCAAAAATCCCTGTTCCACAGCATCGAAAACTAAGGGTCTCTTCTTCAATGCTTCTCTAGCAATTTCTCTAAATCTCCAAACACCAGTTGGTATCCATTCTTTATCGACTTCCATAAACACGAAACAACCAGCTTGTCTTTGAATGTACTCAAGATATTCCAAGACTTGAAATCTTGTGCAGTAGTATGCCCCGACAACATCTTTAGCATAGGTTTTTCGACCTTTCCAAGTTTCCCAATCTATAGCCATGGCATCTCCTGAACCTATAAACCAGTACTCAAAAGCTTCAAACATCCATCCAGAAGGATATAAGAAAATGACTACTAAATTCCCAAGTGCTTTATGACTAAAAATACGAACGTTATTAATCCAATCTTTATTCAGTATCTTTTTCCATAATCGTTTACCTAAAATATCATCAACAGCAGTTATTGACCAAGTTGTTGGAACTAGTCTTCGATTTTTCTTCACTCCAAATAATCCTGCTGAAAGCATTCGTGTTATATGTCTTTGATTTATTTTATCATCGTAAAGCTTCGTTACTCCTCCTATAGCTTTCAAATCAGTATCACTCACCACTTTATCCACAACTCTAGGGATTTTTGGATTTTCAGTGAGTTGCGCTTTCTTTATAATTCCGGACGGACCTGAGGGAGCAACTCGAGGTGAAAAATCAATGTCCAGTTTAGGGCGCTTAATGAAAGACATCTCAGTATCTACAGGTTTGCTTGACATAACTAATTCTTGAGTGATTTCTAGAAGTTTACTTGGATCTCTTGCACTTTTAATTTTGACAGCTTTCTTTCCTCTTACAAGTGACATTCTATAGCCTACAATTTCATCCATTGTTTTGAAAATCCATTGTTCTTCTGCATCATAAATAGAAGTATCTACAGAAGCCAAAGGTGGAACCAATGGACCAATAAAAACTCTAGGATAACCATATTCACCTACGAAAAAGCTAGGAGGTGAAGCACCGAAGAAATCTGTTTTAGAAAAAGTCTTTTGAATTTCAGCAATTGATTTTGCTTTAACAAAAATGGGACAAATTCCTTTCCCACATAATTTTCTAAAACCTTGACATTTTTGACATAAGTTACGATTTATCTCGGAAGGAGAGGATGACATATTTAAACTACTATTTGACAATTAACTCTCACTTCTAAATTTGAAACCTGAATTTTAATAGTCTTCGTTTGGCTCTTCTAATTGACGAACTTGTTCCTCTCTTTCTGCTTCTTCTTTTCTAATCTTTTCCAGTTCCACTTCATAAGAGACTCTCTTATCTCTTAGAACTTTCACTGTGAAAAGAGTGATTGCTACAATACCGAAGGTTCCAATCAAAGAGTAAAGTACAATATCAAGTAATCTGCCTTCAACTACTGAAATGTGCCAGCTGAATGTCAATGGTATAGCTGTTGGACCAGCATAAAGAACCAAAGACCAATTATCAGTATAAGGAACCTTAGTTTGAAAAGTTCCACTACGACGATTATCAAGGGGGATATCATCAACTCTCAATAATGGATCATACAGATACAACAGATCACTTGCTGGTATTCTACTCACTGCTTGGCTTAAATTACTGCTAGCTTTCCATACCTCAAGATTTTCTGAATCAACAATAAAAACTAAAAAAGCAGTTGAAACAACATCTGTTGGTGTAGCCTCCCAATCACCACTTATAGCTTGACCTTTGGAAATAGAGAGTGAAATTATATGATACTCATAAGCAATAAGAATAACAGAGCTCTCAAAATCTATACCCTTTGCTAATCTTGGATTCATATCCAACCCTTTTCTGTTAACTGAAGTAGGTATTGAGCTTAATATGATAAGCGTAAGAATTCCTATAGTAAGTAAGTGTTTCTTCTTCAACTGTCTGAACTCCAGTACTGTATATTTATTAACATCAAAATAGGTTCAAGTATTTTTCTAATTACTTCAATTTTCTATAAGAAAAAGAAGCAGGGAATGAACCCCTGCTTTCTGAATAGATTTAATGGTCTATTTTTTCTTCTTTCTAATACTAAAGATAGAAACTGTTGCAACAACTACTATTGCTGAAAAAGTCATCCAGTAAGTAAATCCTGGATTTGTTATTGTGTAATCAATATCGTATCCAGCAATGGTCATGTAGTATCGTGCTTTGTCAAGGTCGAAGTTGTATCTGATAATGTCTGGATTGTTCCAGACACCCATCTTTGGATAGAGTGGAGTATCAGAAATTGCGTATTCACCTCTGTGAATAACATCATTGATTTCTTGTCTGTCAACTGCATAAGAGATAGCTTTTCTAACGGCTAGACCTTTAGTTAGACTTGGGTCTAATGGACATGGGTCACGGTTGCCAATAACAGTTCTTACCTCTCGCATGTTGTATCCGAAGAAACCAAAACTGTAAGTTGTATCACTTTGTATAGTGAAGTCTGGATCAGCATCTAAATCGTCTCTTGCTTGTGGATTCCATCCAACAAAATCAATATCTACTTTACCTGCTTCTAATTCGAGCAATTAGGATTGTTGGTCTGGAATAAATCTGATTCTCCATTGATCTAAACCATCCCATCCTGGACCGAAACCAAATCGTTCTTCCCAGTTTAGGTCCTTATCATCCCATAGGTCTGGATCTAATC
>JAHLVW010000070.1 GCA_019058275.1 Candidatus Heimdallarchaeota archaeon | reverse complement strand
ATTTACACTCGATCTTAACACAGCAGGTGTCTTCTCTAAAGCAAAAAGAAGTGGAATGCATAATATCTCAGAGAATTATAAAGCTCCACCGAAAAGTATTGCAAAAGAAAATGCTATTTGGCTTTCAAAGGAAGAGCGAATAAAGAGAGTGAGAGATGTAATTGATGTACTACCTCATCTTGCAGGAGGTGCTATGCAAGCACGACACCTTACTAGAGTTGCACCTAGTCTAATAGTTATTGGTGCGTTTAGTACTGCAAGTCAACTCTTGAGTCATTTGGCAAAAGAAGAAAAAGGCAAACCAGACTTTCACCTAGAAGCTCTCAAAGAGATGGTTAAATATAATGGTGAAAATTTCTTGTCAAAGCTATTTATTGGTTTAGAAAAAGGCTTTATGGATCATTTAGATAAACCACTAACAGCTTTTGCAAAAGAAAATGAAAAAATCATCTATTATCCATCTGTTTCCAAGGTTATTCAAGAGTTCAGCCAAAAAATCGAAAACTATATCCCTGATCCAGAATAAACAAAGGAGATTAACATGTGAGGGTTCTTAGAGTATCTCTATCTTCGTGGACCGCCTCTTTTCGACATCCTTCCTTTATGATTGGATTTCAACCAACACTACCTGTTCCCCCTTTAAGTACAATGTTTGGGCTGGTATCAGCTGCAAAAGGAGAGTACGTAAATCTCAGTCATACACCAATAGGTTATTCCTTCAGTTATGAAGGGAAGGGTATTGACCTTGAAAGAATTTTCGAGATTGGACCAGGATTAATACCAAAGACAAATATCCTGCGCAGAGAGTTCCTTTATAATACAAGATTAACACTATATCTAGACTTGAATTTTAAAGATAGTTTTCAAAAACCTAAATATCCTCTATTAATGGGTCGTAGTAGTGATTTAGTGAGGATAGATGAAATTAAAGAAGTTGACGTAAAAGAACAAAGTGGGGGGCATATTGGTCCTGGAATTTTCAGCTCATTTCCTGAAGGTTGCAAACAAATGGTTATCTGTGCTTTACCAGTTTATTTTACAGATGAGATGCCACGCAAAGCTGTTGGTAGTAGAAAGTTCTTTCTTGTAGAAGAGCCATTTAATACTACTGATAATTACTGGTTTGACGAAGAGAAACAAATGGGTTTTCAATTATACACAGAAGATAATTTGGATTTACAAGGAGTGTAAAATGTAATTATCCTCGCAAAATCTAATCTAGAGACATTAGAGGAACATACCTCGAAATGTCTCAGTGTTTTATTGTCACTGAAGAATTTGTTTGAAGATTCAGTTAAGAGCCTTGATATATTACATGAGAGTCAATCTTATGAGTTTTTTTGGGAAGAATTAGCTCTAGCAATGATATTACATGACATTGGTAAAAGTGCAGAGGATTTTCAGTTACTAATAAAAGGAAAGAATAATGATTGGAGAAATTTTAGGCATGAAATATTATCAGCAATTCTCGCGGATGTTGATGGATGGTTAATCGAGAAGCTTAGTAAAGAAAGAATATTATATAGCATCCTTTGTCATCACAAGTCATTTTCTGAGTTATCTAGAAAGTACAACTATACTCAACAAACATCTGATAGAGTTATAAAATTCTTTGATGACAAAGTAAAGCAAGTTATGGATAAAAAGAAGGAGTTGTTGCTATTTCTTAAAACAATATCAACTAAATGGAGATATGACTTCCCAATAGCAGTTACTCAAATTGACAAACTGATAGATCAAACGGACAGCTGGGAAAAATACAATCCTCGACAAAACCCTGCTTCTAAATATGTGAATAGTTATATAAATAAGATTGACAAAAAAATGCTGTCTCAAGAAGAAAAAATAGTGAATACCCTACTTAAGGGATTTATTACTTCATCAGATCATCTCGCTTCTGCAGGATATCAAAATGTTCAACGCTTACCAGAGGATTTAGACTGTTATTGTAAATATAGCTTCAATTATATTCAACAGAAACTGTTTGGGATAAAAGGATCAGGAATTCTTGTTGCACCTACAGGTTCAGGTAAAACAGAAGCAGCTTTACTTTGGGCTCGAACTAATGCTAACAACAATTTTGGTAATAGAATTTTTTACATTTTACCAAATGTTGCAAGCATAAATGCTATGTATCTACGATTAAAAGAGAGTTTTGAAGGGAAATCCCCAATAAGTTTCTTAGTTTCTATGAATCATTATAAAGCAACATTTTTCTTATATAATTATTATCTCGAGGAGTATGATTCAATGGATGCAAAAGAGAATGCTAGCAAAGCACGATCAAAAGCTAAAGAAATGAAGAACCTTTACAGGAAAATATACTCACCTATTAAAGTAACCACACCTTTTCAACCATTGAAACATTTCTTTGCATTCAAGGGATTTGAGAGAGGATTAGTTGAATTGCTTGACTCGTGTTTAATATTAGATGAAGTGCATATTTATAATCCTCATATAACAGGTTTAATCTTTGTGATGCTAAAAGAAGCAATTGAGAATTTTAATGCGAAAGTGTTACTTATGTCAGCAACTTTTCCTAAATTCCTAGCCAAAAAAGCTCAAGAACTTTTGGGAATACCAGAAGAAAATTATATAATTCCAAAAGAAACTGAATTAATTGAAAATAGTCGACATAGAATTCTTAAAAGAAAAGGTAATATCCATAACAACTTAGAGTTTATATTTAATTTAGCGAAAAAGAAACGTGTTCTCATTGTTTGTAATTCCGTAAGACAGGCTCAAAAAGTTGCAGAAGAATTATTGATAAAACTAACTGATGAAAAATTAAACTTATCTCTCTCTTTATTACATGGACGTTTTGCTTTAAAAGATAGAATAGAAAAGGAAAAAGAGCTAAGTACTACAGACATCGCAGTTGCTACACAAGCAGTCGAAGTTTCATTAGACATTAGCTTTGAAGTATTATTTACTGAACCTGCACCAATTGATGCACTAATACAACGATTTGGAAGAATAAATAGAAAAGGAGGAGAAAGTAAGGGATTAATTTATCTTCTTGAGAAAGGAGGACCATGGGATACACTCATTTATCCAAAGGAACGTATTAAAAAGACTGTAGAAGCATTTGACGAGTTATTTACTTCTGAAAAAAAAACAAATGAGGGTGTTAATCT
>JAHLVW010000069.1 GCA_019058275.1 Candidatus Heimdallarchaeota archaeon | reverse complement strand
GGCTACATCCCAATCTTCAAGTTCTTCAATCAATTCTTTGATATTCTTCTTACTTTGCCCCAAAGCACTTACCTCAAATATCTTTCATCAGAAATCCTTCAAATAGCTTTCCCTTTAAGCAATAAAGTGCTAAAAAATTGGTGAGAAAAGCTCTAAGGAAGGTAGTTGCGGATAATCAAGGTAATAATACCAGCCAAACTTAGCAATGAAAGAACAAGAGAAACTAATGTTACCAAACTTAAAATGCGAGTTTTTTTCTTTAGTTTTAAAGAATCATCCTTCAATTGCTCTTCCAAATTGGTATGTTTAGATTTAACATCTTTCCTTATTTGAGCAATTGCTTTCTTAATCAGTGTTGATTCATCATCGAATGCCTTTTTGGTCACTAATTTGTCTTCAGCTACAATTTCGATGAAATCTTTCACATTCAAAGACATATGTTGAACTGTACTTGTAACGATGTTTTCCACATTCGTTTCTGCTTGAACGAAATCAGTTAATAAATCAAGGAGTTCTTTAGGATTTGTAATCACACCAAAACTTACTTCATGATACTTATTTTCTTTACCAACACGATAGAAGTGAGCTTTGAAATCTTTTTGATCTCTGGTTTGAGCGAAAACATTGCCATCATTAACCATCGCAACAGCTTCTGGAAGCAATGCTTGATAGATTTTTTGAGTAGCAATATCTGTACCAGAGAGAAAACACCCCATACCAGGGTGAGTGTGCCAAAATCCAACTATTGTTTCATCTCCTCCTCTCTTCTCAATTTCCTGAATGATTCTAAACTGAGCCATTTCATCAATTTGAACATGAGTAGGTGTTGAATTTGCAACTGCAAAATGGGCATTAGTTATACTAACATTTCCGTTCTTAACTGTTCCAATTAAGTATCCACCAACTTCTCTTTCAGTATTAAATGAAGTCCAATCTATTATCTTAGAGAACGTAAGAGGTGAAATTTCAATGTTAATCTTAGGCATTTTAAAGACCTATCAACACTTCACTCTAAAAAACTAAAAGTCTTTGGCAAATAATAACTAATGAGTCTCATTTATGAGTAATATAATAAATCAAATAATGGTTGATTTTTTTGGCACATCATAATGATGATATTGAATCGATATGTCCTGTCTGTAAAGGAGCACACTTTAGAAAAAAGATTTTAGAAATAAAAGAAAACTACTTTCTGATTTTATACTATTTAGTTTTAAATAACTTAAAATCAATTTCTTTTTTACGGAATTTATTGTAATTTTGTTTATCCTTTACTAAAGCAATAAAAATACGTACTAGAAAGGATATAATTAATAAACCAAAACCTAAGATAAGGGAAAAAACAATTGACAAAAAAGAATAAAATACTCCCTTGGTAATTTTGTAGATAATCCATTGATCCATAAAATCAGGGTTACCATATTCTACTAATAAATTAATTATAAATGCTAGTATTCCAAGAAAAATTGAAATAAAAATAACTACTTTGTTAAATTTAACAAAAGAGGGATTGAATTTATTCACTGGATACATGAAGAAATGTGATGAATGCACAAAAACAAGTCATGAATGTAATCAACAATTACAAGAAATGAAGAAGTTTGTGAATGATGGAATTAAACAAATAAGATTTGTATGGGAAACACAAAAAAATTCAGACCATGTATTGCAAAAGAAATTCTGGGAAGAAGAAATATCTAACCAAAGAGAATAAAGGCCACAGAAAGAATAATGGATTTAAAAGAGGAAATAACAAAGTGTTTCCAGATAAAAGATAATCGAAAATAATACAACCTGATTAATTAACTAAAAGAATTAAATATTCAGAAATCTATAGTTTAATATGTAAAAGTAGGTGGTGAGTAAGATTATCCCAACGATATTAGAACTTTCATCGAATAATGTAATGTTTATTGATCTACCCATATGGTTAGATATCTTATTTGTAATCTTTATGTGTGGACTAGTAATACTTGCTCTTTTAGCATCATTAATTCTAATTCTTATATCTCAGAAAATTCAGATACTAAAATTTGATAAATTACTCAGACTATCTTTTTCATTTATTATCTATAGTTTTTCTTACTTAATCTATTTTATTTCATATGTTAGTATCTTTGAAACCATTGACCATTTTAGTAGAATTAGTACAACAATTCCCAGTGTCAGCTTTAGATTTACTAGTATAGCTTATCCTATACTTTTAATTGGTGGTATGAGTTTAGCGTCAAGTCTATTAGTTGGGAATTTGATCTGGTTTCTCTTTCGACGAAAGAAAGTAATTGAAAGAAAAAACATGGAAGAGAAAGTTTTGAGGAGTGCTGAAGTTGACAACACTGATTAAGAAAGGAACTATGAGAATAGCATTTATCTTAATAGTGTTATTATTACTAGCTATCGGTGGGAGTATTTGGTTGATATCTTGGCATGCTAAGAATCGTCAATATTTTGTAGGGGGAATTATCATTTATCGAGATGATGATTTTACTAATCACTACAACTTTCCAGGGAATGGAACAAAGGAGGATCCATATAGAATTGAAGATATTATAATCTCCACAAAGAAACCTTTTGGAATCAAGATAAGTAGAACAAATAGTCACTTCATTATAAGGAATTGTATTATTACAGCTAAATTTCCAATTGTTTTAGCAAATGTGTCATACGGTTCAGCTATAATAGAGAATAACACATTAATTGGTCAATATGAACCTTCTATCGAATTAATCTATTGTCCTGGTTCAATCGTGAGGAATAATTTTTGCATCGGGTCATCAAGATATGGTAGGGGGATTGAAACTACAGGTTGCTATGATTCTATAATCTCCAATAATATCTGCAATAATATGAGTATTGGGTTACATCTATTGGGTCTAAACGACAACTTAATTGTAAACAATAATACGTGTTGTAATAATGAGTATGGTATTAGATTTGTACATGAAGATAATTTTCTCTATGGTCAATATGTGGAAAGTCAATCGATTGTAATCGCAAATAATACATGCAATAATAATAGTGAACTTGGAATACTTGTATCATGGGTTCAGAATTCCTCAATTCTTGGTAACAATTGTAGTAATAATGGACGTAGCGGATTTGCAATGAGAGGAATGAATATTACTATTATGAATAATTATTTCAGTTTTAATGGAATGGGCATGGTTATAGACTATCTGATTAATTCTACTTTGAGCAATAATTTGTTCTTTAACAACACAGGATTAGCAATTGAAGCTGATGATTGTACAAATACTGTTATTTACGCTAACAATTTCATCAATAATTATTATGCAGGATTATTACTAAACAAATCACAAGTTAATGATGACAGTAATTCAGCAAGTGATTATGGTCCTAATATTTGGTACAACGCCACTTTGAGTCAAGGCAACTATTGGTCAGAGCTAATTTGGTTTCCAGGAGTAACTTATGCAATCGATGGTAGTGACAATGAGGATTTGTATCCATTAGAAAATCCAGTTAGTTTTTAGACAAGTTTTCTTGAATTAATCCTCGATTGTTCTACTCTGAACTCTTTCTCATAAATGTTAATTGAATTTAAAAATATGAAAATTAAAGCAATAGTTTCACTGAAGTCTCGAGTGTTTCTACTTATTTTATTGTGTTCCAGTTTTCCTAACAAACAGATTACCCTATCCGCAAAGAATGTTTGTTAGAGCTACCAACCTCTCTTTCAGTGTTAATTGAAGTCCAATCAATTATCTTTGAGAACATAAGAGGTGAAATTTCAATTTTAACCTTAGGCATTTTTAGAACCTACCTTCACTTCATTCTGAAAAATATAAAACCTTTGGCAAGGAATAACTTTTGAGTTTCAGTAAAATGAATAAGATACTAAAACTATTTTTATATCAAGCATGCATTGCGAAAGCTAATGGTGATTATATTGGTTAAGAAATCAAAACAAGTAGGTTGGAATTGGTCAAAAGTAGAGGATTTAACATATTGGAAAATACCTGATGGGTATGTAATGAATCTGCCTTATTTTATTGGAAGACCTCCAGCAAAGGTATTTGATCTAGGTTGTGGTGTTGGCCGTCATACAATTTATTTTGCTTCTTTAGGATATGATGTTGTAGCATATGACCTTTCAAGTGAAGCTGTTGAAAGTACAAAAGAGTGGTTAACAAAAGAAGGTCTAAAGGGTAAAGTTATTCAAGGTAAAATGACTGTATTAAACCAACCAGATAATCATTTTGATTTAGTACTTGCTTTCAATGTAATTTACCATGGTTATAGAGATGATATGATT
>JAHLVW010000068.1 GCA_019058275.1 Candidatus Heimdallarchaeota archaeon | reverse complement strand
AGCAAGTATTGTTCTGGCAGGTCCACATCCCAACGAGGAACATCTGCTTTTTTTGCACCCCAAAGATTAATACGGATTGGATCTCTTCCTGGAAAATCTACATAATAAAATGCTAGTTCTTCAGACGCTTTATTTCTAATTACAATTTCCCAATCATGCCAATGAGTAATCTCTTCATCATCTTCACTTCCTTCAGGAGCATCAAGAATTGGTATGCTCTCAGTAGAATAATGATTAGTTGGTAAATGGAAAACTCCTTTTGCTTCACCATGGACCCAGATGCCCCAACCCAGCCACTTTTTGTATTCATCCTGTTTTCCAGACTCTTTAGCATTATTTCTTTTTTCAGTGATATATTTTAAAACTGCAACATACATTGGACCAATAATTTGCTCAATGTAATCTCGATCAAATTTTAGAGTTGGAAAACCTAGAAATGTCTGAAAATCAAAACTGGAGCGATAGGCTGTTGGTGTAGCATCACCAGTCAATCGATGTAAACAGATACGACATTTAGCTATGCCTTGTTGAATTCCGGTTGTTCTGTCTTCTCGAGTCCCCCCGGTTCGCTCATTCATTGTATGTCGTAAATTGATGAAAGAATGCATAGTGAAAAGATCCTTTTCACCTTTGTAGGTGTAATCTTCAACTTGAATAGATTGAATGAATCTTTGAGAATCCTTAGACCAGCCACGAATCAATAAACTATTAAGATCATCTTCATGCATCTTAGCATGGACATGTTCGTAACCATAAAATTCAAGATCTAACTTGTGAAATATCTCGAGAAGAGTAGATTTTCCAGTGCCAACATCACCATAAACAAGAACTTTCTGAGGAATGATGGCATTCTCAGTTTTGCGTAATTCTTCAGACTTTTTCAGAAAGATAATTTCTTGAGGAATATACATTTTATTCAAAAATCTTTTAGTAGAACTTGCTACTTTTTCGATAATTTTCTGAACAGGAGATTTAACCTCCTCTAGCAATTGATCATAGTCAATAGTTCTTTTGCGAATATCCACATAACCTAATGGGAAATTTTTCTTGTAGATGAGACAGTAGAAAATGTCATCTTTTTCTTTGTAGACTTTCAAATGATAGGTATAAGCATACTCTACAGGTTCATGAGTGAGGATCAAGTAATTAAGATTCTTAAGTTCAATCTGTTTCCGATATTTAGCATCAAGAGCTTTTTGACAATCAACCAGGACAATATCATTATCAGAAGCAAACTGTAAGACCTGTTCAAAATCTTCATTATTGAAAGCATACCTTAGTGTTGAAGAAAAACTTAACTTCTTGCAATATTCTTTTAGGATTTCAACAAGTGATTGGGCAACAGCAAAACGTTCATAGATAGAAGCACTTTCAATGATCAAAATGAGAGGTTTGGTTGACTCAAGAAAAAAATGGAGAGAGAAGGCAAAGTCCTTTCTCTTATTTGTCCTGTAGGCCCTTTCATAATCATAGCTTGTCAAGCTCATTAGTTGAACCTCAGAAGTCTATCCCAGAAACGTTTTTTTGAAGGCATGGGTTTGGAATCAGGAGATTCATTTTTGGTTTTTTCAGGTTCAGGTTTATGTTTAGTTTCTGGTTCTTCTACAGTTTCAGTTGGTTCTGATCTCCTAAGTAATTTGATTGTAGATAATACGCCAAGTAGTAGAAAACAAAAAGAAAATGCATAAAGTGCAATGCCTGTCAGAAGATTAGTAGAAATGAATCGACTACCAAGATAAGCAATAACAATGCTGAACATAAGAGTAATCGAATGCCTAAAATACAAAAAATATTGCCAATGTTTTTTTCTGATTGTAGGTCCTATTTCACTGGTTAGATCTTCTTCTTGTTGAGCATAGTTTCTAATGAAGATTTTTCCTAAGAAATGTTTGAACATAGTAAGGTAACTGACATTTTCGAAAGTATTTAGGTCTACTTTTCTTCTAAAGAAAAAGAAAGCAAATAATACAACAAGTGGTGAGAAAGCTATTGTAACGGCTAGCAAAACCTCTGAGCTTGTTGCTTCTCGAGCGAAAAAGACCTCTTCAGCAAGATAATCATCAGCTATGGCATGAAGACCTCCATCAGGATCTATTGCTACAGCAGAGATTTGAACAATCAATTTGTGATAACAATTATAATCTGTGGTATTCACTTCTAATTCATCTTTATCAAACTCAAGAGAGATTTCTTCATGTTCAAGGACATAATTTTCAGTGTTGTTTTTATGATCGATGTAAGCTAACAAAGTCGTATTAACAGCTACTCGATAGCCAGTCATGAACAGATCGTAAGTACTGTTGAGATTAAGAGTAATGGTTCTTTGAACAGAAATAGTAACTATCATGAGTTCATAGTCAGGAAAGAATTCAGAAGTAAATTCTAAATTAGTGTAGAGTCCTCTAGTCTTTTTAGTTGCTGCACTGGTGAGTATAGGATTAACTGCAAAAATAAAGATTAAGAAAAATAAGAAGAGTAGCCTTTTCTTCATTACATAGGCGCTCCTGCTGATTTATCTCCATATATCTCGCTCAAAGAATACCAAATGCTTCTTTCACTTCTAGTTGTTAATCCTGCATAAAGAATCAATAACCAGATTTGTTTATTTAAGATATGTTTGTTAGCTTTGTTTTGTTTTCTTATTTGTTTCAATGAAAAAGGATAGAGATCAGGAAAATTTATTGTTCTTTTGTAGTTTTCTCGTCCTGTGTCCAAATTTTTAAGAGTATCCATTATAGAAGGGACAATTTTAAGTGATTTTAAAGGAGTTCTAGCATACTCTAAAACAAGATGAACTAGTCTAGCATTTGTGGTTTCCAAATCAAGCTTTAAGGAGAATAACTTCTCAAGTTCTTCTTTGAATGCTGGAGCAGATTTTTTATAATCTTCAACAGCATTCTGAGATTCTCCTTTTACAAGATCAAACATTTCTTTGAGAGTAGTTGGATTTACTGACAATAGCATCACCTCACTCTATGGCTTGATTGGGTATGAGTTGTATAATTAACAAGCCAATTAGCAAATTTAGTAAGTGCAAGTGCAAAGACAATCAATACAATTAGAATGAATGTAGCAATACCAGGTTTTTCACTGAAGGTCTCATAAAGTTTTACTGCTAAAAAGTAAAAACCTGTAATTAGTGCTGCAGCTGCTCCAAGAACTATTAAGATATTGAAGAGCCTATCCGAGAAGAATCCTCCGGAAGAAGCACGTCTAGCAGTTCTTGCTGCCCCTTCAGATGTTTCTGAAAGAGCCATTTCTTCAGGTGAACCTGCAATAATATGATAACTATATTCTGTATTAGCTCTCCTAGCACTTTCCTCAGCAACTCTTTGTTCATAACTCTCATTCATTTGAGTATTGACACTATATAATCCAGCCATGTTTTGGCGCATATTAAGAATTATAGAACGTAATTCTGCAACTTTCACTTTATACTGCAGATATTTTTGATGCGAATTAATCAGTTCATCTATCTGCTCAGTTTTCTTTAGTTTTGGATCAAGTTGATAAATGCTTTTAATCGCTTCATAGTATTGCAATTGTAATGTTTTTAGTTGCTTCTTTAATTCATCCTTTTTCTTATCTACTTCTTCCCTTGTGACAGAAAGCTCAGTCTGTCTTTTAGAGATTTGTTCCCGTTGCTTCTTTAATTCTTCATCCTCGTCAATTATCTTTTCATAGAGATTTTTAGGAATATCTTCCTTTGTAACTGGTTTAGATTTGTTTTCTTGAGAGCTCTTTTCAGAAGTTTGTTGAGTTGGTTGGTTATCTATGGTTTTAATAGCAGCCAAATATCGTTTTACAGCTGTAAGTTCTATTTCCCTTTCTTCACCTTTTAAAGCATCAAGATCTTCTGAGAGTTCATATTCCTGTTCTCGAAAAGTAATTATAGCATCTTGAGTTATTTTGATCTTTTGTTTAAGATCTTTTAATGTGATTAATGGTTCACGATCATCTGCAAAACCAATTTTTTGTTCAGGTTTATCAGGATGATAATACTTTCCTCGGTAGACTTGTAGAGTAATTTCATAACGCATGGTTCGTTCTTGTCCGAGAAGAGTTTTCGTCTCAAAATAGAAATCAACAGTTTCTATTGAAACATATTCCATACCAGATGACCGGAAGTAAGCTTCATTTTCAGTTTGTTTTAAGATATAATAGAATAGTAAAGTGAATCCTAGGATTACAGCAACTGAAATCCAAGCAATGTTAGTCCAGTGATGTTTTGTTAATAAAATAACCTCTTTATCGATGAGAGTCTTCTTAATAAGAAAACCTTCAAGAATAGCCATAATAGCAATTATGAACCAGAGTGGATAGGTCATGATCTTCAGGTTTCTTGAAGCTTTAGAAATTTCCATGAAAGTCTCTTGTAGATCAACATCCTTATCGTGTGTTGTTTCAAAAGCAACCCAGGCACCAGCAGTGGTCTCCTGTAGAATAAACGATTGAATTTTATCTTCAGCTAGTTCTATTTGATCTATTAACCATGCTTTTTTATGCGTTTCAAAAATTATTCCAACATCTTTCACTTTAACACAGAGATCTTTAGCGATCAGTTGTGCAGTTGGAATAAGTGTTGTTGGTTTTCGATCATATCTAACCTGTAATTTGAATTCCATTTGTTCTTTTATTTGTTCTTGTAATTGTTGACTCATCTAGAATTTCCCCTCCTTTTTAAGAGCTTCTGCTAGTTGGTATTGTTCAGGTGTAACGAATTCTAATCCTCCTTTGTGCTCCACACACCAATGAAGTTGCTTTTCTGAACCAAATTTTCGTAAAAGCCAATTAGCACCTCTATTAGGATAATATAATCCAAAATTCCAGACCTTCACAATACCCCATTTCCCCATAGCTCCAATGAAAGATATTAAAATAGCATTAATGAGTATCGAATTAGTTAAAAGTAACCAAGCAAACCAAGTTTTAATTCCTTTTGGTTCTTCAAGATCTAGAGGTTCAAGATCAGTTTCCATAGTGATCGAATAGGTTTGAGTGTCATAAGCTAGGTCTTGATAAGTTGAATTAGTATTGTAATAAGTAATAATATGAGTTCCATTGGTAATCTCAGTTTGCAAAGGAATAACTGTAATATGATAGCTATTAGCAAAAAGCCAAACTGTAATCGAATTATGTGCAGTAATGATATAACTATGATTATAATTATTATCCTCAGTTGAAATCAAAAAAATCTTTGCAGCAATACCATAGTTATTTTTGATATGTTGTCCAACAAGCTTTATTTTCAAAGAGACATCGAGATTATCAGTTACTAGAACGGTAGTATTGTATAGTAAATTGTTGTAAAAATCTCTAACTGAAATATCTAAGATAGTATTCTCAAAATAATATTGTTCTGAAGAATAAATCCTTGTATCATTCACGTAAATTTTTGCTGTCTCAAATGGTAGACCTACACCTAAAATTGTCATTAAGTCAAAATGAACTGTATAGGTTTCTATTGTTGGTTTAGGGATAGTTATTGATGATGTGAGAGTGCTCCAAACCTCAGCTCCCTGATAGACATAAACGGTAAAATTGTAGAATCCTGCACTAGAGAAATCGCATTCCCAAACACTACTGCCTTCAGAAACATT
>JAHLVW010000067.1 GCA_019058275.1 Candidatus Heimdallarchaeota archaeon | reverse complement strand
GTATTTTTTCTATCAATGGTTCTATATACCTTAGTTCTGCAAAGGCTGTTCCTGTAGCCTCTAGGTATGCTTGTACGGCAACATATTTCGGTAATATCATTCTTTCTTCCCTTCTTTCATACGCGCTGAGATTACTAATCATCAATGAAATATATTTTTTATTGGTGTTTTTGGTATAATTCTTAAGATTTCTTATTCCTAAATAGTGATTGGGGATTTGGTGAGTTATTTGATTGAAGATTTATATGAGATTGTATCCAAAAACAAAGAATCATTAAGAGAAAAAATGAAAGAAATTACAGATCGTCTTACAGAAAAATAAGAGGAATATCGTCGAATTTAGATTATAAAAAATTTAGTTAAATGGCTTGATATCTTCTTACCTCTACATGTTAATGAATCACTTATTTAATAATTTGAAAATATAGATATCTTTTTGGTTTTAATATAATCAACAATAATTTTTTTCACTCATATTTTTAAAGCTGGAGAATAATCATTAAAAGACACCTAATAAGAGCTAAACATAGATAATACCTGATAGATGCTATTTACCAGTTATTAGAGAATTCAAGGTTAAAATTATGAAAAAGGAAATTGAAAAAAACTCTCAAAACTCATTCAAGGAATTATTAGACTACCTACTTCTTTTTGGTGATACCAATTTTGGAGTTTTTCGATCAGATGTTTCTGTATCACTGATCCAAATCGCCACTGATAGCATGGCGAAATTGCTTGGATATACTCTAAGAAAATTTAGGAAAATATCTTTTCATAACCATTTTAACAGTCAGAGTACTCTAAAAGCATTTCTTAATTTGTTACACAAGGATGGTTTTGTTAAGGATTTTCAAGCCCAATTTAAACGAAGCGATGGCTCGATAATTTGGGGAATCCTCTCAGCCAGGCTCAATCCGGAGCAAAGCTATCTTGATTGTTTGTTTATTGATTTCTCAGAAAAGAAGGAAATTGAGAAAGAGCTACTCGAGAGTAAAGAACGATTTACTTTACTTTGTGAAGCTACCTTTGAAGCTATTATTCTACATGATCAAGGAAAAATTCTAGAAGCAAATTCAACCTTTGTTCAGGAGTTTGGCTATAGTGATCCTTCACAAATCATTGGTAGGCATATCTCGGAATTTGTATCAACTGAATCCTATGAAAGCTTACTAAGATGTATTAGTTTAGAATGCTTTGAACCTTGCAAAGGAATTGCCATCAGAAAGGATAAATCTGTTTTTCCATGCGAATTTTCCGGAAAAGAAATCCCCTATCAAGGTCGTACAATTAATGTTCTTTCTATAAGGAATATTGTTGAAAAGAAGCGTATTAAAAATGCTTTGCACGAAAGGAATCTTCGGTACGTTCCTCTTTTTGAAGAAACTAATGATGTCATTTTTTTTATCGACATGAACTTGAAATATATTGATGCTAATCAACAAGCAGCAAACATGTTAGGTCACCCCGTAAGCGAAATGATAGGTATGGATGCAATGACTGTTATTGCTCCTGAAGAACGAGAAGAAGCAATTCAAAGATTTACTGATTTGAAAGCTGGTAAAAAATTACCTCTCTATAAACGACATTTCATCAATAGAGAGGGTGTTCGCTATCCAGTGGAAATAAATGCTACATTGATATATGACAACGAAGGAAACCCCGCTTACATTCAAAGTATTGTTCGTGATATTTCTCAACGAATAGAAGTTGAACAAAAATTAAGTTTAGAAAAGAATAGATTACAGAAGTATTTAGAGATTGCTAATTTTATTGTAGTTATTCTTGATACTGATAAAAAAATTCTGTCAATAAATAATAAAGGATGTGAAATCTTACTTTCTGATGAAAAAGAACTTTTGGGTAAGAATTGGTGTGAGATTTTTTATACACCCGAAGATCTAGAGGAAATGGATTTAGTATTTGAAAAATTGGAACAAAGTGATATTCATAATCTCAAGATGAGTTTTGTTAACAAAAAGGGTGAGACACACATCATTATTTGGAATTTCTACAATTTTATTAATGAAAGAACCAATCAACGAGAAGAGATCATTTGTTATGGTACAGATATTACTGACATAAAGAAAGCTGAAGTTGAAATACGTAGATTAGTAAAGGTTGTAGAACAAGCATCCAATGGAATTGCTATTGCTGATTTAGATGGTTTTATTCAATATGCAAACAAAAGCTGGGTAGAAATGCATGGTTATGGTTCTGAGAGTCTAGTTGGGGAACATCTAAGTATTTTTCATACCAAAGAACAGCTAGAGAAACAAGTTATTCCCTTCAATAAAATTCTTTTAGAGAAAGGTATAAATCAAGGAGAAATGGGTCACAAAAAGAAAAATGGAACTATTTTTCATACTTGGTTGAATTGATTGGTTTTAAGAGATGAAAATGATGTTCCCCGGGCTTTTGTTGCTTTTACTCATGACATTACTAAACGTAAACAAGCGGAAGAAGCTCTTCAAGAGCGAGAGGAGAAATACAGCTATCTTTTTCAGCATTCATCGGATGCAATCTTCTTGTTCGATTTAAAAGGAAGTATTTTAGATGTCAATCAAAGAGCATTAGAGTTATTTGGTTATAGTAAATCAGATATGTCTTCTTTAACCATTTTTGATCTTCATTCTATTGATTTTGTTAAAGATTCTCATACAGTTTTTGAAATGATTTCACAAAATGTATTTATGCTTTATGAAACAAATTTCATGAAAAAAAATGGTGAATTATTTTCAGCTGAAGTTTCAGTAAATCTTTTTAAATTTGATAAGGAACAAGTTATTCATGGTATTATACGTGATATTTCTATTAGAAAGATGATCGAAGATGAGAGAGCAAAACGGATTGGTGATTTGACTTTTCTTTCTGATTCTGCTATGGATTTCATTACCTTACCCGAGCAAGATGTTTATCAAATAATTAGCAATAAAATAAAAAATCTCGCAGGTAATGCAATAGTAATTTTTTCTACTTATGATGAGCTAAATGATACGTTCACATGCAAATCATATGCTGGTCTTGGGGAAAGAACCAAAATGCTGTTTAATCTCATAGGAAGAGATCTCATAGGTTTACCAACAAAACCCGTAGGTGACTATTTCAATGATCTTCTTAAGGGGAAAATCATTAAGATCACTACTGATTTTAATAAGCTAACCAATGGATTCATAACAAAAGGTGCTAATAAAATTCTCAACAACTTTCTTCAAATAAGTAACAACTACTCAGTAGGTTTCATTAGAAAAGGGAAATTATTTGGTGTAACCTCCATTATAATGTTAAAAAGAGACGATTTACAGAATAAAGAGCTAATTGAGGTTTTTGTAAATCAAACTTCAGTTGCTCTTCTAAGAAAAGAAGCATTAGATGATCTTCAAAAATCTGAGCTAAAGTATAGAACACTGATTGAACAATTATTAGAAGGTGTTGTGATAGCCCAAGCAGATCCCACTAGACTTGTTTTTGCCAATCCAACATTAGAACGAATATTAGGCTACACTAGCAATGAGTTGACATCACTATCACCAGATAAAATTCTTGAATTAATTCATCCAGATGATAGGAAACGCTTCTTTGGATACTTTGGTGCTCGCATAAGTGGTAAACCAGCTCCGGAATATTATGAGTTTCGTGGTGTGAAATAAGATGGTTCTATCATTTGGCTAGGGATTTCTGCTCGTCGTATTGTCTATGGAGATGAACCAGCAGTACTTGCTGCATTTACGGATATCAGTGAACAAAAGCACATACAAGAAGAGCTTTATAGGTTGAACCTAGAGCTTGAACAAAGAGTTACTGAAAGAACTGAACAATTACAGGTCATTAATAAAGAATTAGAAGCTTTTTCGTATTCCGTTTCGCATGATTTACGAGCTCCATTGAGACGGATTATTGGTTTTAATACCTTGTTAAAGGAGTATTTTGAAAAAGGTGATGGTGAGAAAGTTAGACTATTCATATCTAAGATTGATCATATTGGAGTAGAAATGAACCAATTAATAAATGATTTACTGACGTTTTCCCAATTAGTTAGAAAGGAGTTGGTTATGGATTCAATTTATCTGGAAAAATTAGTCAACGACATTATTATTGAATTAAAACCAGAAGTGAAGTATAGAACCATTGTTTGGAAAGTTAAGAAAATAGTGGATGTTTACGGAGATATCTCACTCATTAGATTAGTTATGATAAATTTAATTTCTAACGCTCTCAAGTTTACAAAGCACAAATCTAAGGCAATTATCGAAATAGGGAGTGAATTATCTGATAATGAAGTAATCGTTTATGTTAAGGATAATGGTGTTGGTTTTGACATGACTTATCATGACAAGTTATTCGAAGCTTTCTCAAGACTGCATCAGAAGGAGGATTTTGAGGGTTCCGGGGTTGGTTTGGCGAATGTACAACGTATTATTAGTCGTCATGAAGGAACTGTATGGGCTAAGGGAGAAGTAGATAAAGGTGCTACTTTTTATTTCTCTTTACCTATGAGAGAGTTGTAATGGTTCGATATACTTTATATCTGCAAAAACTATCCCAACAGATTCTAGGTAGGTTTGCACAGCAAGATACTTAGGCAAGTGCATGCTCTTTTTTCCTTTCTTTCATACGCGCTGTGATATAGAACTAGCTAGTAAAATATATTTTCTATTGTCATCAAGTCAAGTTTTGGTTAATATTTACAAAAAATAACATAACTCCCACAATTAATGAGAAATAGATTAAAATTCAATATAACAAATGTTTATCAAAAAAGAGTTATTGTAAATTGGGTCGATTGAATTGATAAAAGAAGATTTTCTAAAACATCTTAAGAGTGCTTCAAAGTATGAAGCTGATTTTCGCAAAATTCTAGCTGAACTCGTTAAGTTTCCAACTGTTGCCTATCGTGAACCCGAAGGGATTAGGGATTGTGCTAATAGTTTGGAATCATATCTCAAATCTTATGGATACGATGCGAAACAATACCCTACTGCAGAGGGTCAAGCTCCTGTTGTTTATGCGGAGAAAATTGTTGGTGCGAAAAAAACACTTCTGTTTTATCACCACTATGATGTTCAGCCAGAAGGTGACCATGATCAATGGGATTCATCTCCCTGGGAATTGCATGAACGCGATGGTCGTTTGTATGCTCGAGGAACCTGTGACGATAAAGGTGAATTTGTTTCTAGTCTTATTGCTATGCAAATGCTTGAAGATTCTCTTGGAAAACTACCTGTTAATGTTAAATTTATTCTCGAAGGTGAAGAAGAAGCTGGTTCCGAAAACCTTCCAAAATTCACTACCAAGCATCCTGAATTGCTCAAATCTGATGGTTGTGTTTGGGAAGGAGCAGGGCTTTATCCTGAAGGTGATGATCTAACAAAATTCGTTACTCCTGGCT